>CALYAK010000001.1 GCA_944393505.1 uncultured Clostridia bacterium
TCACTAAAACCGTTACAGTTCTAGTGATATATACTTTGGTTGCGGGGAGTGTGCAAGAAGATTGGTATATTGCACATTTCAGTACTTATTGGGGGCAATAATGGTAAAATAAGATAAAATAAATAAAAATATTTTAAAATAATTTATATTAAATAGATGGATTTTACTTAAAAATTCATCTATTTTTGTGGGTTCCAAGGGCAAAGCCCTGGCACACGGAGAATTTTGGAACAAAGTTCTCTAGTGTGTTAGAGAACTTATGCGAGCAAAACGATTTTTAATAAATAATATTTATTGTTATTTATTAAAAGGTTGCGAGCGTGTTCTCTTAAAGCAAGTAAATTAAATAATATAATTAAAGGAGTGGATTTTTTGTGAGTTATGCAATTATAAGAAATGAAAAATACACAAAAGATGAAATGATTCAACTAGCTCCTCATGATGAAAGATTTAAAAAGAAATATTCAAACAAAAATATAGACTTGTCAAAAACAAGTCAAAATTATCATTTAAAACGACCACAAGAAAATAGTTATTTAAAAGAATACCAAAGATTAATAAAAGAAAACAATTTAAGTCAAGGACAGCTTCATAAAAATAGTATTTATGTTTGTGAAGTAATCTTAACTTCCGACAATACATTTTTTAATGAAATTGGCAAAATAGAAAGCAAAAGATATTTTGAAGAATGTTTTAAATTTATGACAGAATATAAAGGAATCGGAAAAGAAAATATATTATCTGCTGTTGTCCATTTAGATGAGGAAACACCACACATGCACTTAGTGTATATACCAGTAGTAAATTCAAAAGATAAGAAAGGAAATAATATACGAAAAATATCTGCAAGCGAATTTTGGAAAGGTAAAGATAGTTACAAGAAATTACAAAATCAATTTTATAAATATATTACTGAAAAAGGATTTAACTTAGAACGAGGAAAAGAAAATACAAATAGAGAACATATATCTACTGATGATATGAAAAAACTAACTAATTTTTATAATACAAAAAAGTTAAGAGCAAATCTAAACGAAGAAAAAAAACAAATTATAACTTATCAAGATGTTCAAGATTTCTATAAATATGAAGATTTCACAAAAGATAATATTGATAAAAAATTAATTTATCCTATATTAAAGTATAATAATAGTTTAGTAAAGCAAAACAATGATTTATTACTAGAGTTATCCAAGGTTAAAAATGCAAAAAAATATTATTCAAATCTACAAATTCAAAATAGTCAAATTATAAATGAAAAACAGGAATTAGAAAATAAATTAAAATTGAATAATATTGAATTAAAGGCTTGCTATGACATAATTAAAGAACTTTTAAATAAAAATGAAAAAATAGAAAAGATATTAAAAGATAAATTAGGAATCGAAATATTAAATGACAAAAATAATAATACAAAGCACTTACATAAATAAATATATAAAAAAGTAATTGAAAATTAATACATTATAATTAATTCTCAATTACTTTTCCTTTTTGTCCATTCTTTTGCTTCAGCTTCTTTGAATCTTTCATCTGCGAAAAACTCAGATAAATTTGTTCCCAATCCCTCACATATATATAATAAATTCTCTAGTCTTATTGTTTTTGTCTTTCTTGTTAAAAACATTGCTATTGTGGAACTATATACACCAGAAAGATTTTCTAATTTATATATAGTAATATTTTGTTCTTGCATTAATTCTTTTATCTTTAAAGCAATTAAATCAGAAAAATCCATATTAACCACCACTTTCTTCTCTATTTTTTTATTTTAGCAAACTACTAATTTAAAACCACTCAATAAATTGAGAGAAAAGTTGCAAATGTAGTTCAATAAATTGAGAGAATGTGCTATTATAATGTAAAAGGAGTTATGATTAATATGAAAAAATTTTTCAAAAATTATACAATTAATGATGTACAAAATGTTACAGAAATAATAAAAGAAATAGAAATATGGAATAAAGAGTGTGAAGAACTTAAAGAAAAATTAGAGAAACATTTTAATTTTGAAATAGCTGATTATATTGTAAGTGATATATTAGAATGTGAAACATATAATCATGTTTGTTTGATGATAAATTTAGCCGTTGTAAATAATAGAATTTCTTTAGAAAATAGCATAACTTTAAAAATTGGATTAAAAAAATTATTTAAAATAAATAATATGTTTGATAAATTTGATAAAAGTAACTATATAATTTGAAAGTATGTAATAGGAACAAATGGAAATTATTTGATTTTTGTGTTATAATTACCGAAATAAATTGTAAATTATAGGAGAAATGACAGAAAAGTGAACAATAAAAAATATTTAATAAATAATAAAGAGCTAATGCTAGAATGGAATTATGAGTTAAATAATAATTTAAATATCATTCCAAATAATATAACCATAGGGAGCCATAAAAAGGTTTACTGGAAATGTCCTATTTGTGGAAATGAATGGAAGAATTCTATTGCATTAAGAACTAAAGGCTTTGGAAAATATAAAGTTTGTCATAAAAGATAAAGAAGAATTACAATTTATTAATTTTCTAAATAAGTAAGATTTTTTAGGAGGAAAATATGAAATTTGAATTGTTAGAAGTTAAAGAAAAAGATAAAAATGTAATATATAATTTAATGCAATTATATACTTATGAATTAAGCTTTTTTGAAGACAATACCACAGACTTTGAATTGCTTGAAAACGGTTTATTTAAAATAAATAAATATATAGATTTATATTGGAAAGAAGAAGAAAGGCATCCATATATTTTAAAATGTGATGGTAAACTAGCAGGTTTTGTATTAGAAAGATTTAATGAAGAAGGAATTAATGAAATAGCGGAATTTTTTGTTTTAAATAAATATAGACAACACGGTGTTGGCACATTTATGGCAAATGAAATGTTTAAAAAATATAAAGGAAAATGGGAAATAAGAACGTTATTAAAAAACAAACGAGCTCAAGATTTTTGGAGGAGAGTTATTAAAAATGCTAGTAATGGAATTTATGAAGAATATTTAATAAGAAATAATACTAGATATGCTTTCTACTTTAAAAATTAAATTTATTAATTGTAAAAAATAAAGAAGGTAAAATTATATGATTGAAAATAGAAAGATTTTAAAAATATTAATTATAGTAATAATTGTTATGCCGTTTTTTGAATTTTTAATAGGAATTATAGATATGGATAATTCTGTAAAACAATCTTTATCAAATATAATATTGGGAATTTTAACATCATCTATTGTATCTGCAATAATGACGTTTATAACCTGTAAATATAAATATGATGAATTAAAAGAAAATTTAATAAAAAATTTGTTAGAAATATATTCAAAATTGGTAATTTTCAAGTGCTGTTATAAGGAATATGAAAATAAAAATGAAAAGATAATAGAATTACAAAATAAAATTAGTGAATATATATCAATAATCCATGATATTGAGTATGATTTAGTTAATAAACTAAAATTAATAGATAGAAAAGAAACAATAGTACTATTTAAATTTAATGATAAAGCAATAAAAGAAATATCTAAAGGATTTGAGTGTAAAAATGAAAAAATTACTATTAATGCTAAAGGTTTAAATAATCAAAAAGATTTTATAGAATCATATAATAAAATGTTAGAAAAAGTAAGACAATATTTAGATAAATTTTGTGTTGAAAAATATGAAATTAAATATAAATTATTGAAAGAAATAGACAATAAATATGAAGATATCACATCTGAATCAACTAGAAAAATAAAATCTTCAATTAATTTATAAAATAAAAAACTCTAGTCACATAAATTTACAATATAGAGTTGTTTTATTTTAAATATACATAATTTATATAAATTTCTTTAAAATAAGTAAAAATTTAAAATTATCTTTTGAATAAATTACAAGTGATAGGACATATAACAAAATTTAAATTATCTGTATTTTAGTATATAATCGTAGCATAAGGTAGTAATTTGTAATCCAAAGAGTATCTTTATTGCAAATTATTTATTATTAGAAAGAAGGAACAATGAAACAAATAATATTTTTTATAGATGTCGGTAACGCAAAATTTTTAGTAGAAAATATTGGAAATAAATATAAATTACCATCATTAGAATATAAAGATGATATCAAAAATATTGGTGCTGAAATTTTTTTAAAATATAATATAAAAATAAAAGAAAATAGCATAGAAATATTAAAAGATGTTGATAATTATATATTGATAAAAATATACGCAGATAATTATAAGAAAAATAAAAATTTTGAATGTAAAATATTAAAAGATGCATATGAGATAATAGATGATCCAATTCATAAAAGTATATTATTAGAAATTAACAACAATATATTTCTTGAAACAATAAATGATTCTTTTTGGTTAGGAATAATATTAACAGTAGAGGATAGAATTAATGACTATCAAATGAAAAATATATTGTCGTCTTTTTTGTTATTTTTTTCCTCTATTTTTTGTCAAGAAAGTGTTAAATATAAATTAGGAAAAATTATAAATGAAGAACTAAAAATTAAATACCTAAATGATATGAGAAATTCATATTTAAAAGAATGTCCTTTATATGAATCAAAAAAAATTAAAGAAATAATCAAAGAAATGGGAATAGATTTTGATAAGGATGGTAATTTTGATATTGTATTAAATTTGGTTAATGATGAACTTATTGATATTAATAGCCGAAATTGGAATATTAATAAAAGCAACAACTTTGAAATATATAATAGTATAATAGTAAGCCCAAGAAAGTGGATAAAAAATCAATTATCAGAAGAATTAAATGATTTTTTTGAAGAAATAAGAAAAAAATTTGTTGAAGAATTTATAAAAAGATTTAATGAAATAGAAGTTGTTTCTAAATCATACTCTACTAAAAAGTTATTTAGTAGAGATTTATCTTATAATGAAAAAGTATATATATTACAAAGAATTGGTTTAATAAAAACAATTAAATTAATTTCTGATATTTTTGGGGATGGAAATTTTGTTATAAAAAAAGGCAATAGTGGTGTTTTTTTAGATTTTGATATTTTTTTAATAAAGGCTAAGGCGACACTGATTGAATTGATTTGGAATGATAGTAAAAGTAGTAATCTTCATTTTTTAAATGAGATATTAAATAATTTACCAAAGGAATTACATTCAAATTTCTTTATTATTAATAGAAAATGTAGGGATAATATTCATTATGGATTTTATAATAGTATCGGAGAAGATGAGTATATTTTTTTAAAAAGAAACCAAAATATTTATATTAATTATATTATTGAAGAATTAAGTAAAAAAATCATATATGTTTTTGATAAAAAATATAATAGAGAAATCAAAATAGCTAATTTTTTGTATAAGTTTTTTAATAAAAATTAAACCACAAATTACAATAAGTGGATTGATAGTTAGTTAAAATTATTATCTTTTTATTTTATAAATATAGCAGAAATTAGTAATTTTTTTCACTTAAAAAATACAATGGAAATAAAAAATTTTAAAAAAAGGTTGCATTTTTTTTATTTTTGCATATAATAGTATATAGACAATTATCTATATACTAAAATTGAGAGGAAGTGTAAAAATGGAGAAACAGAAATATATAGAAAAAGCTGAAATATTTAAAGTATTATCAGATTCTAATAGATTACAGATAATTGATATGCTTTCTTGTGGAGAAATGTGTGTATGCAAAATATTGGAAAAATTTAATATAACACAGCCAACATTATCCCATCATTTAAAAGTATTAGCAGATAGTGAAATAGTCGAATCAAGAAAAGAAGCAAATTGGATGTACTATAAATTAAATGATAAAAAAATACAAGAAATAATCGAATTTTTACAATTCATTTCAAATGATAAAAAAGATTGTATTTGCCAAAAATAAGATATACACCTTATGAAAGGTGTTATATTTTAAAACAGTATATCGACACTTGTCTATATAGATATTTGCAGGAAAGGAGTTTTGATATGCAATATGTATCACAATTTTTTAGCATTATAAATGATGTTTTTCTAAAAATGACTTGGCTTTCTGATTTAATTACTTGGGTTGTAAATAACATTTTTAGATTACCAATTAATGATACTGATATATGGGGAAGAATTGGAGGAAGTTTACAATTTTTTATATATGATTCAATAAAAATTATAGCTTTATTATCATTTTTGATTTTTATATTTGCATATATAGAAAGTAAATTTACACCAGAAAAAACAAGAAGAATATTAAGTAAATTAAAAGGAATTAAAGGAGCTACATTAGGAGCTTTACTTGGAACAGTAACACCATTTTGCAGTTGTTCAAGTATACCAATATTTATTAGCTTTGTAAAGGCAGGACTTCCAATGGAAGTAACATTTAGTTTCCTTATATCATCTCCATTTGTAGATTTAGCATCAACAGTATTATTAGCATCTATGTTTGGTTGGAAAGTCGCTATTACATATGTTGTTGTGGGAGTTTTACTTGCTATACTTGGAGGAATGATAATAGGAAAATTAAAATTGGAAAAATATATTCAAGATTATGTTTTCGATATGAAGGTTGGAGAAACAGAAGAAGTTGAACCTACTAAAAAAGAAAGAATACAATATGCAAAAGAACAAGTAAAGAATATATTTACAAAAGTATGGAAATATGTGTTACTAGGTGTTGGAATTGGAGCTTTAATTCATAACTGGATACCACAAGAATTAGTTGAAAAAGTATTAGGAAATGGTAATATATTTGCACCAATTTTAGCAGCGATAGTAGGAATACCAATGTATGCAGATATATTTGGAACAATGCCGATAGCAGAAGCATTAGTATTAAAAGGAACAGGAATAGGAACAGTACTTACATTTATGATGGGAGTTACAGCATTATCAGTACCATCAATAGTAATGTTAAAGCAAGTAATGAAAAACAAATTATTAGGAATATTCGTGGGTATTATATCTGTTGGAATAATCGTTATAGGTTATATATTTAATATATTTCAATTTTTAATTATATAAAGGAAAGTGAGGAATTTAAAATGAATATTAAAGTTTTAGGAATGGGTTGTTGTAATTGTGTTAAATTATATGAAAATACACAAGATGCAGTAAAAGATTTAGGAATAGAGGCTAATATTGAAAAAGTAGAAGATATGGCAAAGATTATGGAATATGGAGTTATGAGAACTCCTGCGCTAGTAATTAATGAGAAAGTGATAGTTCAAGGTAGAATCCCCAAAAAAGATGAAATAAAGAAAATATTACAAAAATAACTATAATAAATTTTAGCAAGTAGTTTTATAATTACTTGCTTTTATGTTATAATTATCTCGACAAATTACAATAAGTAGGGCGGATAGTTAGTTAAAAATATTATCTCTTTATTTTATAAATATAGCAGAAATCAGTAATTTGTGAAAGGTTATCTAATTATTGTATATTAATTTTAATCATGTTATACTAAAGTAAAATTAACAAAGTAAATAATTAAAATGGAGGAAATGATGAATCAAAATAAAAAAGATAATAGTGAATTAATACTAACTATATTATTAGGGTGGTTAGGTGTTCATAAATTTATAGAGAAAGAATATGGAATAGGAGTTATATATTTATTAACATTTGGATTATTTGGAATAGGATGGATATTTGATATATATACATGTTTCTATTATAATTCTGAAAAATTTTTGGAAATAAAAAATAGCATAAAAGAAAACACAAATAAATGCAATGAATTAAATGAACATATCGAAAATTTAAAAAATACTTATGCAGATATAAAAAGGATAGATTATGGCACTGCTAATTATATAGATAATAGTAGTTGGAATTTTAAAAGACCAGCTTTTCAAAAATATCAAGAGGCAAAAAATATATATAATTGTTCTAGAACTGTTTGCAGTAATGCAAGAATGCAACCTTTTAAATACATATGTAAATATTTTAATATAAAACCATCAGAAGACAATCTTCAAAAATTCGAAAATGTTTTGAATGATTTTTCAGCTGCAGAGCAAGGTAAAAATTTGTTAAAAAATGAAAGAGATAACATTGTTAATAGTATTAGTGATAAAGTTCCATTATTAATAAAAGTATTTAATAAAAAAAGATTGATTAGAAAATTAGGTTTTAACGATATAGATTTTAGTCAATTGTATTTTCCACAATATATTTTTAGATATATTAGTTCTGGTGGAAATAGTTCAATGCAATGTAATATAACCTTTGATATAGATAATCTTAACAAATTTGTTATATATTTAAGTGAGTTAGTTAAATTTAGAAAAAGTGCAGCAGGTCAAAGAGCATTAATGACGACTCAATTGAGAGAAAAAATAAAACAAAGAGATCACTATACTTGTTGTAAATGTGGAAATTCAATAGAAAAAGAACCAAATCTTCTTTTAGAAATTGACCATATAATTCCTATATCAAAAAATGGAATGACAACGGAAGAAAATTTACAGACTTTATGTTGGAAATGTAATAGGAAAAAAGGTTCAAAAATAGAATAATTCAATTTTAAATAAAAATTAATAATATATATTAAAATGAAATAAATCAAGTAGAGAATAAATAATTATTTTATTTATTCTCTACTTGATTATTTTTATTAAATTACTAACTTCTTCAATAAAAAGTTTAGGTTCAAAATTCTTTTCATAATACTCATATCCAAAAACTTTTTCGAAATTCTTTATGGATAGATTTTTATTCCTATTAGTTAAAGCATAATTAATATTGTTTCTTATAGAATGAATATTAAAACCATATTCACAATGTAAATATAAATAAATTTTTTCAAGAGTAATGAACTCAATATCATTTTTTATAGTATATTGAATGGATTTGTTAATTAATTTTGTCCCAATATATGAAGTATTTAAACCTAAAGAACGAAGTATATTTGTAATTTGTAGAACTTCACTTGGACTAATTCTATGTTCTTTAATTTCCATTACTCTTGCCAACCTTTCATTAAAACTAATTCAATTATACATAATTTATGTAAACAATTCAAAAAAGTAGAATGTGCAAAGAATGTGCAAAAATGTGCAGAAACTGAACATTTTTAAAGGTTGAAAAAATAAAAATTAATGAATTATATAAGTTTTTATTTTAAAATTATCTAAAAAGTAAAAAATGTGCAAATTCTGCACATAATTACAATATATTAAACAAAAAGAAAAAGCATGGGGATCTAGCAAATGACCATGCTTTTCTGCTTTAAGATTTCTCTTAAAACTATATAATTATTTAAGCTTTCGTAGCAAGCTTAAAATAATTATCAAATATATTATACCACAAAAGGAAAAATTTTTAAATAGGTGGGGAACAATTAAGTTCCCCCAGTTGCCTTATCTAGCAACCTGGGCTTCCGTCCACCGTATTCAAAATCTTTCATACTGCTAGATCCTTTCTATTAATCTCTATTTGTAATGTACCAATATTTTTAGGAATCCAGCTATGGTGGAGGATTCTATACAAAAATCCAAGCGGCTACGATGCTTGGAGTATTTACTAAAAATATTGAATAACATCAAGCATTTAGCTTGGGTTTGGATTCTTATATAAAAAGATAAGAACATATAAACCTACAAATAGGTATATATATATTATACTACTTTTATTAGTATAAATCAAATGAAATGCCGGTATATCAAGCATTACATCACTTTAAACATTGAAAAGATTGGAAATAAATGTTATAATAATAATATATTCTAAATATTAAAATTTATATTGGAGGAAAATATGTCCGATTTTAATAGTAAAGAATTTGGAAACAAATTAAGAAAATTAAGAAAAAGTAAAGGTTTAAGTCAAGACAATCTTGCAAATAAATTAAATATTAGTAGAACAACAATAGGTAGATTTGAAAGTGGAGAAATGATACCAAATGCTCAAATTATAAAAGAGCTATGTGAAATTTTAGGTATATATTCTACTGAATTGTTTGAAATGGATTATAAAGTTAAAAATAAAGATGATATAAAAAATCCATTTAAAACTGATTGTTTATATATGTATTTCAATGCTTATAATTATAGAACTGGAAAATTTGGTAAAGGCAAATACAAATTAGAAATAAGAGAATTTCCTAATTACATACAAGTAAATATGATTGATTTAATAGATAATAAAATATATACATCTGGCTATATGTTATCTGATAATAATGCTTGTTTTATAATACTTGAAAATTATAAACCTAATAATGCTAGATTAGAAGTAGCAGAAATCATAATTAATGTATGTAATGGTGTAGATGATTTAATGATGGGTTCATATTTAGGAACAGATAGACAATACAGACCTTCAATTAGAAAATGTTATTTTTCAAAAAAGGATATAGAATTTACTGATGAAATGTTTGAAAACTTAAAGATAACAGAAAAAGAAAATCATACGTTAAAAGAGGAAAATGCTTTATATTTAGAAATATTTAATAATTAAAATAATCTTAAATAAAATATTTTATAATCGAATTTATTGAATGTGAAATTTATTTTTCACATTCTTTTTTTGCGCTTATTTCAATACTTTTCTGAATTTGTAAAGATTAATTTTTAGTAATTTTTAGTTTAAATTAGAAAGTATATTAAAAAATTAGAAAATATTAGATAAATGAATTTCTATGTCTCTTCCCCATGCTACCATATAATCAAGCTAGCAAAAATAATGGATATTGCAATATCTGAGAAAGGACAAAACAAAATTGGATAATAAAAAAGATAATCTTAATTTTAACTACAAAAAAATATCAGAAAATGAAAATCTTTTAGATAATGTGCTTAACACTAATGAAAAAGATATTAATAAAAAAGAAATTATTACAGAAATGATAAAAGGTAATATTTCAGATTTAGTAAAAAATCAATTAAACCTAAAGCAAAGAGATGACTTACAAGAAAAGGCTTATACAGATCGTGAAAATTATATAAATGCTAATAAAAAGATTCCTTGGTTTGCAGAGTATAAAAAACAAACAATAACTGTTACAAAAGAAAAAATTAGGGCTTATTTAAGAAACTATAAAGACCTAGACAAATTAATAAGATATCGTAAGAAAAAAATTAAGAGTGGAAAAATCAAGCCAGAAAGCAACGAATTAAATATTAGAGATTTTGAAAATTACGATTTTTTAGAAGATTCCATAATAGATGAAGAAACATTTTTAATTTCAACTGATTATAAGATTCACGAAATGGAATTTTATCAAAAAGAACTAATGATGATTTTAGAATATTTAAAGAATTATATATTTGTTTCATATCAATTTTTGGTACTTAAATATTATTTAAAGCTTTCTAATGAAGATTTAAAAATTGCTACCAATATTGAAAAAACAGAATATATAGATAATGCAATAATTGAATATATTTATCAAAAATTATGTGAGGAGGCTAAAAATGGCAGAGATAAAAACAATCTATAATGCCATTAATGAAGATAATATTATGAAAAAATATGTGGATTTGAGAAATATAAAAATCGAATCTCGTGATGATTTATTAAAAACTTGTCAAGTATTTAGAAACCCTAAATTTGAGACATTTAGAATTATATATATGCGAAATAATAAAATTATAAACTATGAATCCATTACATCTAAACTTCCTAATGCTTGTAATGTATTTAGAATAAAAACTAAAAGACCATATTTAAAAGATACTAGCGGATTTGAAGATATTAATAGAAGAATGTATCGACTTGGAGCCAATGGGTACTATTTACAACATAATCATCCATCTGGAAATGCAAAAGCAAGTATAGACGATATGATAAGTACAGAAAGATTATCTAAAAATGTTAAGGGATTCAAAGGTCATATTATAGTAAATCATGGAACTTATGCTTGGATTGAAAAAGATAATAGAACAGGAAAGTTAAAAGCAGAAAACAATATAAAAATTGAGTATTTACCCACATTAAATACACAAGAATTAATTAAAGATAGTCCTTTATTACAAAAAACTATCAATTCAAGAAATGAACTAGCAAGATTAATGTATGATGTAAAACATTCTAATAGTTATTCTTGCCTAGTATTAACATCAGCAACAAATAATATAAGGTTATTTCAAGAAGTACCTAATACATTTATTAATATGAGTTATAAACAAATTGGTGGATATATCAAAAATAGATGTGTAAATACAGGTTCTATAAGAGCTTTTTTAGCTACAACAGATAAACCTTTTTTTGAAAGGGCAAAAGAACTTGTTAATTTAGGATATGTTACCGATTGTATTGCCTATATGATAACAAAAGATAAATCAGAAATAATTGAAGGTGCAGATAAAGAATTTATAGACCAAAATATTTTTAAATCATTAAATATTAGTCTTAATAAACAAAAATTAAAAAATAAAGAAGGTGAAGATTTAAGTATATGAAAAAAATAAATAAAAATATACAAGAAGAAATAAATGAATTAAATCAATTCTTTGAGGATATGGAAAAAAGTTTATTCAAAGAATATTCTGAAAAGGATTTTGAAGAAATGGAAAAAGAATATATTTTATCAGAAAAAAAGAAAGAGAGGTGCAACTATGGGAGATAGAGCTGTAATTAGTAATAATGCTAAAAATTTAGGAGTTTATCTACATTGGAATGGCTATCGTGAGTTTGTAGAGTCAGTATTAGCATATTGTGAATTAAAACAATATAGAAGTCCTGATAGTGATGATGAATATGGTTGGGCAAGGCTATGTCAAGTTATAGGAAATACCCTTGGTGGAACACTTTCATTAGGTGTTGGCAGATATGAAAGAATGGATACAGATAACTATGATAACGGAACTTATATTATTCAAGGTTGGGATATTAAAGATAGATTATATAAACATTATGCAGACAACAAAAGAGAATTTTCTATTCTCGAAGCATTGAAACAAATTAATGACCGACAACCTAAAGAAGAACAACTAAAAGAAGAAGAAATAGAAATTTATGCAAAAAATTGGGAAGAAAAACATTTAGATAGATTAAAGCATGAAGATAGAATTGCCGTTGAAATGAGAATTAAGGAAAATCAAGAAACAAAGATAGATACAATAAAAGAACAAGAAATACCTTATGAAATTTTAGAAAAAACAGGTACAATCTATAAATTTAATAAAGGAGATGATGAATATAGAAGATAAAGAAAAAATAATTAATGAAAAATTAGAAAATTCCAAAGAGCAATTAATTAGAAATATTGATTTATTAAATGATTCTATCAATAAAAATAGCAATGAAATTGATAAGAATAAATTAATTGTATTATTAATTCAAAAATATAATATTAATCCATTTGCAAATTTGAAAGTAAAAGATGTAGCAACTGATTTAGGAATGAATCAAAATAATGCAAATGATTTATTTAGAAGAACTGATTTTCCAGCAATAACTTTTACTAAACCAAAACAAATTTGTTGGCTGTCATATTTGCTTTGGAAAATGGAAAGGAGGATATAAAGCGTGGCTAATAATATAAACTCTGGAAGTGGTTCAATATATTTTAGAAATGATCGTAAAAAATGGATGGCTCGATATTGGGAATATGATGTAATGAAAGATAGAAATGTAAAAAAAACAAAAACATTTGAATCAAAAGAAGATGCTGAAGAATTTTTAAAACAATTAAATTATCGTAGAGAAAACCCACTTTATATAAAAAATAATGGTATTCCATTATTTGATTTAATGCTTACAAATCTAGATAATAAGAAAAATGCTAATTTAATTTCACAAGCACAATATGATAGAGTTAAAAGAAGTCTTAATGTAATAAAAAAAGCACCATTTTGTTTTAGAAATATTGAAGATATTAAATCGGAAGAAATACAAGCTTTTCTAAATGAAATGTCTAAAACATATAGTAATTCATCAATTAAAAAGTTTAGTGAGCAATTTGGACAAGCTTTTAAATATGCTTTTAATAAAGGATATATTAGTAAAAACCCTATGATAGAAGTTATAAAACCTAAAAGTGTAAAAAAGGATAAAGATGTGAGAGCTATGACCGTTGATGAGGAATCAAAATTTATTAATTATTTATTAGAACATAGTGTAAAAGATATTCCTTATAGAAATGCTTTCTTAATGCAA
This sequence comes from uncultured Clostridia bacterium, assembly GCA_944393505.1. GTDB lineage: Bacteria > Bacillota > Clostridia > TANB77 > CAG-508 > CALYAK01. The sequence goes on from CALYAK010000001.1 coordinate 14,082, forward strand.
TTACTTATGGGATTTCGTATAGGAGAAGTATTAGCTTTAAATAGTGGAGATATTGATTTAGCTCATCATTTAATTAATGTAAATAAAACATTAACAAAACTAGCAGATGGAACAATTGTTATGAGCGATTCTCCTAAAACTAAAGCAGGAAATAGAATATTGCCTATTCCCAAAGTATTAGAACCATTTATTATAGAGCAATTACAAATTTCAAAAAATATGCCAAACAATGAGGAACACTTACTATTTAAACCACCGGTCGTACATTACGCAAGAGTAAGCACATTAAATTGGTCTTTAAATAAAATCTTAAAAGAATTAGGCATTCCTCATTTTTCTACTCATAGTTTAAGACATACATACGCTACTCGATCAATAGAAGCTGGAATGAGTCCAGTTGTATTACAAAAATTTATGGGACATACGGATGTGTCTGTAACATTAAATGCTTATACTTCTGTATTTGATAAATATAAGAAAAATGAACTTGAAAAAGTAAATGAATATTATATGGAACAAAATTTAATTGATAATTCGAATGCAAATATATTGGCTTTAGATGAACCATTAAATTTTATTGAAGATATGAATATGGATAAGGATAATAGAGATTCATATGAAAGATAATTTGATTTTTTCATAAAAATAATGGCTAGAACACTTGAAAATACTAATGGTAGCAAGAAATTGCTACCATTAGCTATAAAAAATATTTTTTGGTAGCACTTTTGGTAACAAATTGCAAAAAATAATATAAAATAATAAAAAATAAAATAAATTAAGCAAAATTACTTTTCTGGCAAAACGCTCTAATATCAAGCGTTTCAAGAAATAATATAAAATATTTTAAAATAAAAAAAAGAGGCAAAAAGCCCCGAGATTGGTTGCGGGGGATAGACTCGAACTATCGACCTTCGGGTTATGAGCCCGACGAGCTGCCAACTGCTCCACCCCGCGATATATTTTTTCTACCCATCTAGTATAAACCCTTAGAAGGATCTTTGTCAACCATTTTTTATGATTAATTGTAAGAAATTGAAAATTTTTGCTTTTTTCAATCCCTTACAATACAATATATGCAACTTTTCTCAATTTTATTCCTGTTATTTTACTTTAATTAGACTTTTGATCTGATTAAATTTGCTATCTCCGATCCCACTTACATTCTTGATATCTTCAATTGTTTGAAAATTCCCATTTTCTTTTCGATAATCAATGATCTTTTGTGCTGTCGACTCCCCAATTCCCGGAAGTGTCATTAATTCTTCTTGATTCGCCCTATTAATATTGACCACTTTATTTGTTGTTTGTGTAGTTTCTTCCGCTTCTATCGATCCTTCTTGAATCACTTCCTCTCCACTTTCTTCACTTACATATTCTCCTGCATTCTCTCCTTCGTTTTTCTTGGGAATACGAACTTTCACACCATCTTCTAATACATAAGCCAAATTCAATTTTGACAAATCCGCATCATCTGTTGCACCACCTGCTTTTTCGATTGCATCAGCAATTCTTTCTCCTTCTTCTAACTTCACAATTCCCGGCTCTTTTACTTCTCCCGATACATGTACAATGATCATTTCTTCTTCCTCTGCTTCTTCTACCGTATTGGTACTTTCATTGGTAACAATTCCATCTTCTGGTTGAAATACATCGACATTTTCTGGTTCACGAAAACGAAAATAGCAAAAAAGCCCAGTTAAAAGAAGTACAACAATAATCACTATAACCAATTTTTTATTTTCTTTCATTTCACTTAAATCCATTTCTATCACTCACTTTCTTATCTTTTTTTGAATCTTTCCCTTTCTAACTCTTGCAATCTTGTCCATTTTATTTTAAGATAATAGTTATGAAAAATGAAACACAAGATAGATTAAGGGAGTTATTTCATGTTAAAACATTTTCGATATAGATTGATTACATTACTTACCATCATTCTTTTGTTTTCTATGGTAAGTCCTATTTTTGCTGAAACCAACACCTCAGCTGATTCCAATATAGCAAGCACTACAACAAATACAGAACTTGGCTTTGAGCTATATTCTCCACATATACTTCTCATGGAAGCATCCTCGCGGAAAAGTTTTATACGAGTACAATGCCAGAGATGTCATTTATCCAGCGAGTACTACCAAAATCATGACCGCTATTTTAGCATTAGAAAATTGCCAACTATCCGATATTGCAACCGTTAGTCATAATGCTATTTTTTCTATCCCACCAACTTATCAGATGGCAAATATTCAAGAGGGAGAACAATTAACCATTGAACAATTACTTCATGTACTTTTAATTCCATCTGCAAATGATGCAGCTGTTGTAATTGCAGAACATATTGCAGGATCCGTTGAAAACTTTGCAGAAATGATGAATCAAAAGGCACGAGAAATTGGCTGTGAAAATACGCATTTTGTTAACCCAAATGGTGTTCATGATCCAAATCACACAACTACGACCTATGACATGGCTCTAATTGGAAGATATGCTATGCAGAATCCTACTTTTCGTAGTATTGTGAGTAAAACTCAATATACCCTTCCAGCAACGAATAAATATGATAAAGAAGATCGTGTTTTTCGAACCACCAATGAACTTTTAAGAGAAAATTATTCCAAAAGTGCTTCGAATTATTATTACGAATATTGTAATGGAATTAAAACAGGTTATACGAATGCAGCACAAAGTTGTATTGTTGCTAGTGCCAAAAAAGATGATCTTGAATTTATTGTTTCCATCATGGGAGCAACTCGTAATGATGATTATTTAAAAAGTAGAGAACTTGATTGTAAAAATCTTTTCGAATACGCTTTCAATACTTATCAAGCTACCACACTTGTTTCGGAGAATGATGTTGTGACCAATATTTCTGTTGCAGGAGCTACTAGTGAGACAAAATCTTTAGATCTTTATGCCAAAGATTCTCTTTACGCAATTGTTGATGCAGATTCTCTAGGTCTTGAGACTTCTCCAGAAATCGCAATCGATCCTGACTTAGAAGCTCCTTTTTCAGAAGGAGAAACCGTTGGAACCGTTTCTTATACGATTGATGGGGTTCGCTATGAAACTGAACTTTTAGCCTCTCACACCGTTTATCGTATTGACTATATCAAAATTCTTCTTTATGTTTTACTAGCAATTTTCTTACTAATGGTCTTAACTGCGTTAAAAGAAAGTCGAAGAAAAAGAAAGAAAAAGAAAAAAACATCAAAACATGCTTATGAATCAAGAAAAAAAAGTAGCAGTAAAAATTCTGGTCGTCATTCCGGAGGCCAATATCGATATATGCAGTTAAATACTTATGAAGAATAAGAAAAGGAGTACAATTTACTAGAAATTGTGCTCCTTTTTTTGCTTCTTCTATTCGTTCGTTTTGGTAGTAGTATTGGTGGTACGATTTGTGTTGGTATTGGTAGTCGTATTTGTATTCGTGGTTGTATTGGTAACCGTATTCGTTTTGTTATTTTCGCTTGTTGTTGTGTTCGTTGAACCTTCTGTTTTGTTTGTTGATGTAGTATCACGATTAGTATTTGTATTCGTATTAGTTGTGGTATTATTTCTACTACTTGTTGTATTTGTCTTTTTTGTGCTTGATCCCGAACTAGTAGTATTTGTACTCTTTGTAGTATTCGTGTTTTTGTTTGTTGTAGATGTCGTTGATGATAATCCATTTTGGATTGGTGTTTGAATTGCATCTTCTCCAAATAGTCTTGTAATTACCTCTGTTGCCTCTTCTTTATCTACAAGATATACCCAAACTTTATTGCATAATTCTGGTGTGCCTGGTAATACATCTGTTACTAGATTCTCTGTATTAAAATCTACAGCATATGGAACATAGTCTTTTAATGTATTAAAATCTAAGTTGGTTTCGATACTCGTTGCTGCAATATCAATGAATTTATTGATATTCAACACGTTCGATATGGTAAAGAATTGTTGAAATGCTGCTTGGATAAATTCTCTTTGTGTTCTCATTCTTCCAATATCTTGATCTCCATATTCTATGCTATACGATGATCCATCATTATTATGACGGAAACGAAGTACCTGTTCTGCCTGATCACCATTTAATTTTTGCAATCCTGCTTTTAAATGGATGTGCAAATCTTGTGAGTCATCATCATAATCCATATCGATTGGAACGTTGAATTCAACTCCGCCCATCGCATCTACTAATTTTACTAGGGCATCCGTATCAACTACTACATAATAGGTTAATTCCATTCCCGTTACTCGGTTAATAGCTGCTAATGTCTTGTCCACGCCAAGTTGATAGCGAGAGTTAATTTTATCCGATGCTCTTGCTCGACTTGTATTCGTTCCAATAAAGGTATCTCTTGGTACAGAAAGCATGGATGCTTGTTGGGTTTTCGGATCATAAGAACATACCATAATGGTATCTGTCATAAAATCACTTTTTCCTAATAACAAGAAACGAAGTGGTGGTAAATCTTTTAATTTTTGCTCGTCTTTTCCTCCCACTACGGTAACAACGGTACCTTTCAAGCCTCCTCCGTTTTTCCAAACGTTATATCCAAAGACGCCTCCTACTAGTAATAAAATAAAGAGAATCACAAGAATTACTTTCGTTCTTGTTTTTATTTTCTTTTTCTTCTTCCCTGTGGTTTCTTCTTTCTTTCCTTTTTTGGCTTTTTTCTTATCCTTGCCTTCCACTTGGCTTTTTTCTCCTTTGTTTTTCTTTTTCTCTAGCATTTCATCTAGGTTAACTTCTTCTATATCTAAATCTATTTTCTTCTGACTTGCTTTTTGATTACTTTTCTTTTTCTTGCTTTTATCTGCATGTTTTTCTTCTTTCAAACAAGGTCACCCCTATAATCTATTTTATAGTAAGAGTATACCAAAAAGAAAATGTAATAGCAATGAAATACTACTACATTTTCATAAAATTTCCGATTTTTCAATCAAACACTAAAAAATTAATTTTAGAATGATATTATTGTTATAAATGTTGCTACCAATTGCGGATTGATTTACTGCTGATAGAATTTCTGCTGAATCAATCATTGGAGAGATAAAGGATAGGATAGCAAATCCAATATATACAATTACTAATCCTTCTAATAATCCATAGATGATTCCACCGGCTTTATCCATCTGTTTAATAACTGGTAGTTTTACTAATAATTCTAATAAAGATTTTGCAAAGATTAAGATAATGCGAGCTAGGATAAATACCAAAATCCAAGTTCCAGCATTTACAATAATATCTGCTACATTTTTAGCTGCTTCTCTTGCTGCCTCTTGAGCGGTTCCATTTCCCTCAGCTACCATTTCTTGAATGTATTCTGTCATTGCATCTGGCATATTGGAGCTTTCTTCCACATTTCCTTCAATGTTTGTACTAACACCGTCAACTACTCCAACCATTTTCTCTTCAATTGCACTTTGAATGTTATCATCAATTCTTGTGTGATTAATTACTAATAGAGAAATTGGTTTGAATAGAATAAATGCAATCACAATTGCTAATACAAAGGATACGATTTTTAATAAGACTTTCGTTAATCCTCTTACATACCCTAAAATCGTACATAAGGCAATAATTCCTACAATAATAAGATCTACAATAATCGCCATAACTTTCCCTCCTTTTATAAATTAATAATTTCAACTTGGTCGCGGTAAACGATTCCTGCAATATTACCATTTACCACAATCTCTTTAATTGCTTTTGAAGTGGTATAACGTTTTGAAACCCAACCACTATCAGTTAAAAATTCGACTTCGGATCCTAGATTCAAAACAATGGTATTTCCACTGGCTACAGTACTTTTCGCAATTCCATCTACCGTATGTACTGTTTTTTTCTTACTCGAAGTATTCATGATTTCTAATACAGTATTGGCTTTAAATAATCCAGCAGACTTTTCTTGTACAAGATAAGCCGCATTATTTAAGTTAATATCAGCAAAATTTGTATTTCCTTCTTCATCCTTTAATCTCATTAATTCTTCATCAGCATCTAGCGTTGTTAAATGAATCGAATTATCATACATACAAATCAATCTACCTCTTGATTGATAAGCAATATCTACGATTAAATTTCCTGCATCTGCTCGATAAGTAGAAACAATCGAGTCATTTGGACTACTCTGTGCCTTTTCAATTTCAACCATTTTAATAATTGACTGAATTTGTGTTCCTGTTGTATCAATCTCCGCAATACCTAAATATTGATTATCTTCTGAAAGAGCGATATCAGCAACCGATGTTGTTGCTAAATAGATTTTGAATAATTCTTTTCCTTTTTCATCATAAACCGCTACAATGGATTTATAGGATGTCCCAGTAATAACAATCGCAGAATATCCATTTCGATTTACTGTCACTCTTGCAATATTTCCTTCAATATCATTTTCCCAAGCAACATTTGTATGGTCCACTAAATATAGCTTTTGACTATTTTTTTCTCCTATTACGAGATATCTTCCATTAGTTGCATAAATAGGATCATTCACTTTTAATTCAATTTCTGCTGATAGATTTCCTATCGCATTATACACTTTTAAATTGTTCTCAGCTAACACAGAAAGCATTCCGTTATAGGCAATTACTTTTGGATTTTCACTTGCATCGAGTGGAATAGAAATTAGATCTTCGGATTGTTTATTTTTTCGAAATACATATTCATCTACATTTTCTTGAAAGGTTTCATTGGTGAAATAAAGAGAAACTAGAATCACTCCAATGAAGCAAAGAATTCCAACTAAAATCCCCCATTTTTTCTTGCTTTTTTTCGGCGTTTTGGGAATTTGTTTGATCTTATCTGATTCTACATGAGCTTGCTTCTGTACACTTTTCTTTTTTGGCTTTTTAGGTTTCTTTTCTACTATTTTTTCTGGTTCTTTCGCAGTTTCTTCTCCTAGGAATTCTTCATTTTCTTCTTCCTCAACCAATCCCTGTATCGTAAAATCTAATTCTTCCGGATTTTCTTCTTGCACTTCTTGCTTTTTCTTTTCAGATTTTTGCGAAAAATCTACCTGACTAATTTTTCCAGAAGTTTTTGTTTGCTCTTTTTTCTTCTTTTTCTTTTTTGCTTCTTTTTCCGCTCTTAATCGTTTTTCTTGTTCAATTCTTGCTTCTTCTTCCTTTTGCCCAATAAACTCGATTTCAATTTTGGGAGGAACATTCGCTTGCTTTTTCTTTTTTTGTTTTTTCTCTTTCATTTCATCACCTTCTTTTGTGGAAATTTCCATTTTTTTCTTTTGCTTTCCGTCCTCATTTTCTTCTAATTATGTATAATTTATACTATTTTTGCTTTTTTTTCAATAGTTTCCTTACATTTATATCGAATCAAATTTACAATTTGAACAATTCCAAAAACGCCTAATAATGGATATAGCTTTTCGACTAAGTTAGAAAAGCCAATAAAAGAAACAAATACAGAACTAATACATACTATTTTTAATACAAGATTATAGGATTTACCTTGTAAAACCGGCAAGTTTTCTAATAAGCTAAAACAAATTGCGATCGCCGATGTATAAATTGAAATTCCAATCATCAGTCCATAGATAGTTGGGTACCAGCTTCCATAGTATCTTGCAATTCTTACAACTGGGATGTCATTTTGATAATCTTCGATCGTTCCAATGGATAAAATTCGAAAAATACAGACTGCTAAAATCGCAACTAGCCAAGCTGAAAGAAGAGCTACTCGAAAATTTCGATTTTTTTCCTTGTCTTTTTTGAGTCCAATTAATACCGGAATTAATAAAATACAGTTATAGCTTGCATAAAGAATCGCATAAATCACCATTTGTATGAAATTCGAATTTTCACCAAGTGAATTTCCAAAAAATCCGGAAAATTGCATCCCGTTATCCACATTTTTTACTCCCATGTGGATCATGCATAAAATTAAAAGTGGAATAACAATCTGGTTTGCTTTTTCAATTCCTTTCATGGATCGTTTGCAAGTGATATAGGTACAAAAACTAATGATCGATGCACCAATAAAAGTAGGAATCTGAAATTCTTGATTCATATATGCCCCAAATCCAGATACCATGATAAAGAATTCAATTAAAATAAAGAGGTTGATAAAACTGTTGAGTCCGTCAATAATTTTACGGTTTTTCGAAGGAAATATTTCTTGTAAAAACTCTTTATAATTGCGAATCTCTTTGTTTTGGTTTTTCTTCCAATCAATCACACGAAAACATTTTAACATAACATAGAAAAACAAAAATGCTGCTATTCCAATTCCTAAAATTCCAATTTCTCCATATTGATAAAAAAACAAATAAATTTCTTTTCCAGATGCAAATCCTGCACCAATTAAGCAACCAATAATAACCCAGACTGTTTGAAACATAAAAACCTCCTCATAGCATTAATAATCTATGAGGAGATTTCAAAAATATTATTATTTCTTTCTACGACGTACTTGCCAAATAATAATACCTGCAATTACGATTACAAGTGGAATAATAAAGATAATCGCTAAAACAACGTTGTTTTGGAATTCGGTTGGTGTATAAGTTACTGATTCATAATTCTTACGAATTCGAATTTGATCTTCTTTTTCTTCCGAATATGCAACAGAATTTAATAACAAGTCTTTGTTATTATAAACCGTAGCAATTGTAATATATTGTGATCCAGATGTAATTTGAGCATCTGTTACGAAAAGGTTATTGGCAAATGCAATTAATTTCGATGTTTTTGTTTCTTCTGAATTTTCAGCATCTTCCGATTCCTCTCCAGAAGATAGATCTTTGGTAAAGGTAGCTCCTACTGTATAAGTTCCAACTTCATCTGATCCTTGTGCTCTTGCAGAAGTAATTGTAAAGTCTGTACGATAAAAAGCTGTTTCGGATGTTGTTAAAAATTCATCTACAGTTACATTTAATTCTTCTAATTTCTCACTACTTTCAATATTTAATTTTCCAGAAGAAGCAAATAGTACAAGTCCAGAAGATGAAAGATCTTCAGTAATCGTTGTATAAGAGATATTTGGTAAAATTAATTGTGGATTTTCCATAATCATGCGATTAGCATCTTGTTCCATTACCATTCCAGAAGCAAAACTTACACCATATAAATCCAAGATTTTTTGTGCATTTGGAAGCTCTAATTCATTGATGGATGGATCTTGCATCCATATGATATTTCCTCCACGATTAATGTAGTTTGTTAATTTTTCTACTTCTGTATCATAGAAATCTAAAATTGGTGTTGCAATAATAATGGTTTGACAATCTTCTGGTATATCCATTGCCATCAAATTCAAATCTGCAATTTCCATTACTTCATTTTGAATATAGGCTGCAATTGTCATCATTTCACTTGATATTGAATATTCATTGTGTCCTGTCAAGAAATAGATTGTTGGTTTTTCATCACTTGTTACATCTAATACTGCATTCGTTATTTTTTGCTCTGAAATATCGATCGTATTCCAACTAGTTGTATCATAAGTATATAGATCATAATAAGTTAAGATTTTTTCTCGTTCTCCCGATCTTACAATAATTACTTGTGTTGCATCATCTTCAATTCCATACGTTTGCGCAATGTCTGCTCTTTCTGAAGCTAGCATTGTTTCAAATTGTATTTTTTCATTTGTCTCATGATATTGTTTTGCCAAATTGATGACTAAGTCGTCATCGGTATAATTGACAAAATAAATGGAAACATCTTTTTCAATATCTTTCATTAAGTTTTTGGATTCATCAGAAAGGGTATAAATTTGTTCTTTGGTAAAATCCCAGTTGCTAATTTCGATCGTTGCAACCCACATGTTTAGTGCGATAAAAGCAAGTACTAGAATTGCAACTAACAAAGTGGTAAGTACTGTATCTCTTAGCCATTTTTTCTTAATCACTTCAATTATTTTCTTCACGTTTCTTCTCCTTCCTATTTCACGCTCTTTTTTCTTTGTAAAACCATCATGGTTAATAGGATAAATAAAATTGTAAAGGATCCTAATAAAACGATGGCTGCTAAAGAAATGGTTCCTGCTGGGAATGAACTTGTAAATGCATTAACAAGTGAAAATGTTTGCATAGTTGGTATAAAGTTTGGTAAGAACCATAAAGCTAACAAGACAACAGTTGTTAAAATTTCAGCGATGATTTGATTTTCTGTTAAGCTTGATGCAAACATTCCAAAAGCAATATAAGCGCTAGCAAGTAAGGTAAATCCAAATAAGGTTACAAGTGCTGTTACTAAGTTTGGATCTCCAAAATACATTAAAATTCCATAGTAAATAAAAGTTAATACTTCTGAAATTAATACCACGATTAATGCTGCAAAAAATTTTCCTAAAGTAATTGCTGTTACACTTCTAGGAGAAGTTAATAACAATTGCTCTGTTCCTGTTTTCTTTTCTTCTGCAAATAATCGCATGGTTAGTACAGGAATTAAGAAAGTAACAATGGTTGTTAGAGAATAAAACATATTTCCAAAGTTTGTACTTCCATAATAATAAACATCTAAATAGAAGAAAATGCTGTATACTGCCAAAAATAGTCCAACAAAAATATATCCGATTGGTGATAAAAAGTAGCTTTTTACTTCTTTTTTAATAATTGCCCACATACCTTATTTTTCCTCCTTTTTCTTCTTATCTTTTTTCTTTTTCTCTTTTTTATTTTCCTTTTCTGGTTCTGTTTTGGATTCTTCTTGTTGCTTTTCTTCTGGCGTATCAATTAATCCAATAAAAGCATCTTCTAGTGTTGCTTCTGCTTTCTTTAACTCAAAAATGGTAATCTCTTTTTTCGGTAAAATCTCAAATAATTTTTTACGAATGTCTACTTTTTCATCGGAAGAAATCGTATATTGTTTGGTTCCATCCGTATTTTCTTTCTTTAACTCGATCTCTTTTATCTCTGGAATCTCTTTTTTCAAATCTTTCATATGATCTTGTTTATCTTCTACCGTTAAAACAAGAATATTATCTGTTTTTACCTTTCCTTCTAAGTTTTCAGGAGTATCCATTGCGACAATTTTTCCTTTATTGATAATTAATACTCTTTTACAAACTTGACTTACTTCCGATAAAATGTGAGAGCTTAGTAAAATGGTATGTGTTTTTCCAAGTTCTCGAATTAGATTTCGAATTTCTGCTACTTGTTTTGGGTCTAAACCAACGGTTGGTTCATCTAAAATTAATACTTTTGGATTCCCAACTAATGCTCCTGCCATGCTAACTCTTTGTTTGTAACCTCTTGATAAGTTACGAATTAATTTTTTTTGAACATCTTTTAGTCCTGTTTTTTCAATAACTCGATCTACTTCTGCCTTTTTCTCTTTTCTCTTTACTCTTTTTAATTCTGCCATGTATTGAACAAATTCACGTACCGTTAATTCTTGATAAAGTGGTACATTTTCTGGCATATAGCCAATTTGTTTTTTGGCTTGTTTTGGTTTTTTGGAAATGTCAAACCCTTCTACAATGATGTTTCCTTCTGTTGGTTCAATATAGCCTGTAATCATGTTCATTGTGGTTGATTTTCCCGCACCATTTGGCCCTAGAAATCCTAAGATTTCTCCGTCGTTTACTGTAAAGTTAAGGTCATGCACAGCTTGAAAGCTGCCATATTTTTTCGTAATATTTTTAACCTCGATCAAAACTTTTTCCTCCTATCTACTATTTCCGTAAGTTTTCAGGTTAGATCATACCATTTTCTCTCTAGCCTTGCAAGAATCTTTCTCTTTTTTTCACATAGAATTCACATTTTGATTGCAAGGATTGATTTTTTCTGTCATTTCTGTTAAAATAGATCTATTCGAATAAAGAAAGGATTTTCGATTATGACAAGTAAACAAAGAGCTTATTTAAGAAGTTTAGCAAATACATTGGATCCCATTTTCCAAATTGGAAAAAACGGAATTAGTGATCCATTAATTAAACAGTTAGATGATGCTTTAGAAGCACGTGAATTAATTAAAATTACGGTTTTAGAAACAGCTCCTGAAACGGTTAAAGATCTAGGTAATAAGATTTCAGAAAAAACAAATAGCATTTTTGTACAATCCGTAGGTAATAAAATTACGCTATTCCGTAAAAGAAGCAAAGATTCTAAAATTCACTTACCAGACTAAAAAGACTCATAAATCCTACGAAACCACATTTTTTCATAGGATTTATGAACTTTTTATTGACTTTCTTTTTAAAAAGTGTTAGTATATTATTTGCATTTAGTCATGGGTCAGTAGCTCAGTTGGATAGAGCACAGGCCTTCTAAGCCTGGGGTCGGGGGTTCGAATCCCTCCTGGCTCACCAAAACAATGGTTTCAAGCCATTGTTTTTTTATTGTAATAAAATGATATGCTCATCGAAAGACTGATAAAATTGTATTTTTTACAAAAATATGGGCGGAAAGGGTTTATTATGAAGGTCAATCATAACTCGGAACTGTATACCAACTGCGTCTTTCTAGGTGGCACTTGTGCCGACTCAACCTGGCGAAAGGAACTCATCAGCAAACTCAAAGACTCAGTTCCTTACTTCGACCCTCAGGTTCCTGATTGGACTCCTGAAGATGCCGAACGTGAGGACGCTTGCAAGCTTGTTTCCGGTATCAATGTGTTCGTCATTACTGGTGATGCACTAAGTACCTATTCCGGTTTCGAGATCTCTGAAGAGGCTCACCGCGCTCCTGAGAAATTGGTCTTTGCAACTGTCGGTGAACTGCCTGCTAACCAGGTTAAGGGGATCAAAAAAATCAAAAAGGCACTTCGTTCCAAAGGTTGCCGCGTTTGTGAATCTCTTGATGAAATTGCGGAAATCCTCAACCAGGCCTACTAATCCCAGCTAAGCCTCTGGTTTTAATTTTTTTAATTCCGATAGCATGAAACCACTGTCGAATGTTTCACATTCGGCGGTTTCTTTTTTGTCACATTTTGTTTTTAATCTTACTTATTTTGTCGGATTTGCATATTCCCTTTTTTTGTGATATAATAGAAAAATTCCAGTAAAAGGAGGAGTATTTGTGGAGAAAATGGTCGCGCCCAAACATTGTGAAGGTGATTGTCGTCGATGTGACGAGAAAATCTTTTGTTCCGAGAACAAAGACTTTTCTTTTATCACAAGAACAGCACCCAAAACACCGCAGCCTGCCTCAGAGGAGAAGTCTCCTGCTGAGAAACCGAATGGTGCCTCGCTCCCTTGGAGCAGTCAGCGCTAACGGTTAACTTCACGCTCAAGGAGCCAGTCACATGACTGGCCCCTTTTCTTTTTAATATCTTATTTTTTCTTACATTTAGATCATTTTCATTTCCTATTTTTTGCTTTGATAAAAAGCATGATAGGCACGATATGCCTCATATACATCAAATTTGCTTGTTACTTCATAAGGTGAATGCATTGATAAAACTGGAACACCACAATCGATTACATCAATTCCTTTGTTAGCTAGAATATAGGCAATTGTTCCGCCACCTCCTACATCTACCTTTCCAAGTTCTGCAATTTGATAAGCAACATCATTTGCTTCAAATATGGATCGTACTTCAGCTACAAATTCTGCATTTGCATCCGATGCACCTGATTTTCCTCTTGCTCCTGTATATTTATTCATTCCGATTCCTCTTCCAATAAAGGAAGCATTGTTTTTCTCTGATACTTGTGCATAAATCGGATCAAATCCTGCATCCACATCTGCTGACAACATCTTTGAATGACAAAATACTTTTTCTAATCGATTTGGTTGATTTCCCTCTCCCTTATTCAACAATTCTGAAATGAACGTATCAAATACTCTTGATTCCATTCCTGTATTTCCCATACTACCAATTTCTTCTTTATCAGAGATAATGCAAATTGCTGTGGTCTCCGGTTTTTCCATTTCTAAAATAGCAGTGGTTGCTGTATAAACACAAACTTTATCATCTTGTCCATAAGCTGCAATCATACTTCCGTCAATTCCCAAGCTTCTTGCCTCAAAAGCAGGTACTAATTCAATTTCTGCACTTAAGAAATCTTTTTCTGTCACTCCATATTTTTGATTTAAGATATTCAAAATATTTAATTTTACCTTTTCACCTACTTTTGAATCAGCAAATGGGATACTTCCGATTAGTAGATTTAGGTTTTCTCCTGGAATTGCGTCTCTTATCTTTTTATCCATTTGCTCTTGTGCTAAGTGTGGTAATAAATCGGTAATGGTAAAGATTGGATCTTTTTTATCTTCTCCTATGCAAACTTTGATTTTCTCTCCATTTGTTTTTACAATTACACCATGAATTGCTAAAGGAATGGTTGTCCATTGATATTTTTTGATTCCTCCATAATAGTGTGTCTTAAAGTAAGCAAATCCTCCATCCTCATAGATTGGATTTGGTTTTAAATCAAGTCTTGGCGAATCACCATGCGCACCAATGATATTTAAACCTTCTTCCATTGATTTCGTTCCAATAACAGCTAAATACATACTTTTTTCTTTGTTAATATAGTAAACTTTATCACCTGGGTTTATCTTTTCCACTGTTTGAATGTCACGAAATCCTTTTGCTTCAGCCATTTCTTTTACACTTTCTACAATTTCTCTTTCTGTTTTTGATCGATTCATAAAGTCCATATATCCATCACAATAAGCATAAATTTCATTTTTTCTTTCTTCACTTGTATGCTCCCATCCATTTTCCTTCTTATGGAATAGCTTTTCTCTTAAGATTTCTCCTTGTGTTTTATTTTCTTCCATCTTCTTTCTCCTTTCGTAAACTCAATTTACGGAAATTATATCATTTCTTAAGTTAAATTTCTACTAAAATCTCATACTTTCTTTCGACCTTTTTCCCCTTTCCTCCTCTTTACAAAAGTTGCTTTTTATAGTTTAATATATTTATTATTAAAAACTATTTTTTCGACATTTTTTGAGGGGGAACTATGCCAGATCCAGTTATCACAAAGCAAGATGAAGAAGTTTTAAAAAAAGCGGAAGAAATTATTGAAACTGCAGAAGTACAAACCGAAAAGAAAAATCCATCTATTAAATTGCGATGGCTTATTATTCCTATTATTTCGATCGTTTTTATCTTATTGGTTCTTTCTACGATCTTCGCAGTTTTCAATCAAAACTCTAATTTGATCGTAACAGGTATTCACATTAAAGGTATTGATGTTTCTGGTTTAACCCAAGAACAAGCCAAAGAAAAAGTAACAGAAGCTTTCATCGAATCCCTTAGTGCTGATTTAATCTTAACCCATAATGGAGAAGAGATCGCTTTGTCGCCTGCCGATATTTATGCAAGCTTTGATATAGATGAAGCTGTTAACCTTGCTTACAATATTGGTAGAAACGGTAATCTTTTTCAACAAAACTTTGAAATTATTGCAGCTTTTACTTCTCGCTACAATATTTCACCAGGCTTTTCCTATTCAGCTGAACTTTTAGAAGAAAAACTAACACAAATTGAGCAAAACTTACCGGACTATGTCGTTCAACCATCCTATACCGTGGAAGGTAACGAATTAAAAATTCAAAATGGAAAAGCCGGCGTATTAATTGATCGCTCTACTTTAACCAGTCAAATTGTTCATGTATTAAACAACTTAGAAAATGCTACACAAAAAATTGAAATTCCAACCATTTCTGTAGCATCTGACCCAATTGATTTAGACGCGATTTATCAAGAAGTTCATAAAGAAGCTGTTGATGCCTATTATACCAAAGATCCTTTTGCTGTTTATCCATCTTCCACAGGTTTAGACTTTAGTGTCTCACTTGATGAAGCAAAAGCTATGCTTACAGAACAAAAAGAAGAGTATGTTATTCCTTTAAAAGTCGTATACCCAAAAGTTACGACAAATGATCTTGGAAGTGAAGCTTTTCCAGACCTTTTAGCAACCTATTCGACTACTTTTAGTACTAAAAACACAAACCGTTCAACCAATATCCGTCTAGCTACTCAAAAAATTAATGGCGTTGTCTTAATGCCTGGCGAAACATTTTCCTATAACCAAGTAGTTGGAAAAAGAACAACTGCCAATGGATTTAAAGTAGCTGCCGTTTATTCGAATGGAGAAGTTTCAGAAGGTGTTGGAGGAGGTATTTGCCAAGTCTCTTCTACGTTATATAATGCTGTTCTTCTTTCTAATTTAGAAGTTACCGAACGTAGAAATCATACCTTCCATACAGGTTATGTTCCTGCTGGTCAAGATGCAACTGTTTCTTGGGGTGCTCCAGATTTTAAATTTAAAAATAATCGTAATTATCCAATTCGTATTGTTGCTACTGTTAGCGGTGGTAAGATTACAACGAAAATTTATGGATTAAAACAAGCGGATGATTATACAGTAAAAATCTCTTCTTCAATTGTTGGATCCATTCCTTACAAGACAACCTATAAGACGGATAGCAGTTTAGGTGCTGGTAATACCAAAGTGATTCAAAAAGGATCTAACGGATTGAAGAGTGTTACTTACAAAATTCTATATCAGAATGGAAAAGAAGTATCTCGTGAAGTTATCTCTCGTGATACCTATCAACCACATAATCAAATCATTGCAAGAGGTAATTAGAAGAAGTTTGAAACTTCTTCTAATTTTTTTGTCGTTTTTTGTATTTTTTTGTTTTTTAATCTTTTCTTCCTTCTATCTTTTCGCTATACTTAATATATATGATAAATAAAGGGGGATTCTATTATGAATTATGAAATTATCGGAACTACTGTACCTGCTGTTGAAATACAACTAAATCGAAATGAAGCAATCTATTCTCAAAGAGGAGGAATGACCTGGCAAACGGATGGGATTGAAATGAAAACCAATGCACAAGGTGGTATTATGAAGAGCCTTGGTCGTATGTTTGCTGGCGAGTCCATTTTCATGAGTACTTATACCGCTATGCAGGATAATGCTCGTATTGCTTTTGCAACAACGGTTCCTGGTGATATTATTCCTGTAAATTTAGGTGAATTGCCAAATGGGTTTATGCTTCAAAAAGGTAGCTTTTTATGTGCAGAGCCTAGTGTTAATTTAAGTATTGCTTTTACGAAAAGATTTTCCGCTGGCTTATTTGGTGGAGAAGGATTCATCCTTCAAAAAGCAACTGGTTCTGGCACAGTCTTTTTAGAAGCAGATGGCGATCCGATTGTTCGAACCTTAGCTCCTGGTGAAGTCCTAAAAGTAGATACCGGAAATGTTGTTGGTTTTGAAACGAGTGTATCTTATGAAATCGAAACCGTAAAAGGTCTTGGTAATATTCTACTAGGCGGAGAAGGTCTATTTTTAACACGTCTTGTTGGCCCTGGCAAGGTTATTATCCAAACTCAAAACTTTGGTGATTTTGCTGGTAGAATTCTTTCTTTATTACCAAAGAATTCTAACTAACACATCTATAACTCTCATTCATTTCAAAAAGCTGATGGTTAATCCATCAGCTTTTCGATTTATTTTTTCTTAGAAAACTACTAAATTCAAAATCTATGATGTGAAAAAGTCGTTAATTCAAAAAATATAGAGCCAAATCAAATTCTACAATCTGATTGGCTCTAATTTTATTGGCGTGCCTGGAGGGATTCGAACCCCCGATCTTCAAGTTCGTAGCCTGATATTCTATCCAGCTAAACTACAGGCACATCACAATATCCTTATTATAACTCCTATGCTTGAATTATTCAAGTAATTTTAAAGAAAATTTTAAAAATGTGATTCGAAAATCGAAAAAATACTTGCAAAACGCTTTTGTTTGTGCTATATTATATAAGTACTTTTGATCGAGGTGTAGCGCAGTTGGTAGCGCGCGTGGTTTGGGACCATGAGGTCGCAGGTTCGATCCCTGTCACCTCGACCATAGCAAAAACGTTGTAACAGTTATGTTACAACGTTTTTCTTTTCTTTCTTTTTTACAGCACTTCTATTATATAGTTATATCCTAAATAAATTTCTTTATTTTTCCCAAAAAATTTGATAGGATAAGAATTAAATAAATCGTAATTTGAAGAAATAAGGAGAAATTCTTGTATGAGAATTTTAGAAAATGAATTAAAAAATAAAACCATAAATTATGATGCGTTATTAAAGTATGGATTTATCCAAGAAAATGAAAGCTATTTCTATCAAACAAAAATCTATCATGATCAATTTGAGATGAGGATTACCGTAGAAAATGATAAAATGATTTCGAAACTAGTTGACTTAATGAATGAAGATGAATACATTTTAGTAGATATTCCGGATAGTACGGGCGAATTCGTTGGAAAAGTTCGAGAAGAATATGAAAAAAAATTGCAAGATATTCTAACACAATGTACAACTCCTAATATATTTAAGAGCCAACAATCAAAAGAAGTAATTCGATATATAAAAGAAAAATATCAGGATGATTTAGAATTTTTGTGGAAGAAGTTCCCCGGAAATGCCATTTGGAGAAATAAAACCAATCATAAATGGTATGGTGCATTACTGATTATTCCGGAAAGAAAGTTAGAACTTGATTCCGATGAGATGATCGAAATTATTGATTTAAGATATTCAAAAGATAAAATAAAGGAAATTATTGATCATAACAAAATCTTTGCAGGTTATCATATGAACAAAGATAGTTGGATTACGATAAGGTTAAATGGAAGTGTAAAAACAAAAAGTATATTTGAACTAATTGATAACAGTTATACGCTATCTTTGATGAAATAGTAGCACAAATACATTTTGGAAGAGAGATGATGATTTTGAAAAAATATATTCAAGCAATCGGAATTTGGATTTTGATAATACCATTAGCAATTCTAAATGGTGGATTAAGAGAAACTGTATTCGTTAAATTGGGTGATGTCGCTTTACCATTAAGCGGAATCATTTTAAGTTTTTCGATCTTTCTAGTTGCCTATTTATTAATTCCTAAGATTAAAGATTGTACAGTAAAAGATTATATCCTATTCGGAATCATTTGGTTTTTCTTAACAAATTTGTTTGATTTATCGATGTATCTTAGTGAAGGAGGAGGGTTTCGCGACCTATTAAATTCTTACCATTTTTCCAAAGGTAATTTATGGTTTTTAGTTGTAATGACTACCCTTTTCTCTCCAATCATAGTGTCAAAAATAAAAAAACAATCAAAAGAAGATTAACTACTTACTCGATAAATTATCCAGCAATTCCAAATTTCATTTTTGAATTGAACCGTAATAAAAATGATAAATTCACATGATGTTTAGAACTTATTTTTCAATCCATTTTTCATGAATAAATAAGATAGATTAATCGATGGTACCGCTTCTCCTTTTTCGATTATTTGATCGAATTCATCCAATGTTACCAAACGAACTTCTGCCACCTCGTCGTTTTGTAACTTAAGCTCCTCAATAATTACATTTTGCTTAACTAGCCAAACATCTACGATATCTCTTGTTCGAATATAAGAAGCAAGGTAAAATAGATTTTCTTCCTGCACCTCATAACCCAATTCTTCTTTGCATTCTTGAAATACCGTATCCTTACTTGTCTCCCCTGCTTTTACGCCACCTCCTACTTGCGCCCACATTCCAGGGAATTTATCTTCTTTCTCGGATCTTTTTTCAATTAAAATTCGATTTTGTGAGTCAAGAATCCAAATATGAACAGAAATCCTGTACTCTCCTTCTTTTAATTCTTTTCTTTCTTTGATTTGCCCGGTTTTTTCTCGAAATCGATTATAGATCTCTACCATTTCCATTTTGATTCCTCTTTTCTTTCTCTAGGATATTTTCCAATCTTTCCAACCAATCTATCGTATTTTTTCATAAGTCTTCTTGCTTGTCAATGATCACTTCATTTCCTTATTTATTCATTCATTGACTTTTGGGCCATTTTGCACTAAAATAGATATGATTCATCGAGGCGTAGCGCAGTTGGTAGCGCGCATGGTTCGGGACCATGAGGTCGCAAGTTCGATTCTTGTCGCCTCGACCACTTTTACAAGGAGGCATTCTTTATGATACTTGATTTAAACAATCCGGCACATCAACCTTTGATCTATTCTTATCGCAAATGCAAAGGAATTGCTCTTGTTAATCAGTATCTTCCGAATTTAAGTCCTCTAAAAAAAATGTATGTCATCGACTCTCTGGATGATTGGTTAACCGTAGAACAAGAATTTCCTCTTGAAATGATGACAGCACGTTGTGACTCTCCCAAAGGTGTAAATAGGAAATTACCAAGTGGTCAAACTTTTGACCGAAGTCGTGTAAAAGGCTATATTGAAGAAGTAACATCTGCTGTTCCGGATGCAGTTATTCTTTTAGAAGACATGAAAGAAGGTTCCAACGAAAGAATCCATACAAAAGGTGGACTTAATCTAGATATCCAAATTGGTGATCATCTTTTTATTGATTATGTTGGTCCTAGCTTTGACTGCCGAGAACTTTGCACTGGTAAAGCATTACACGAGGCTTGGAATGTTCCTTGGGATGATGTTCCCTTTCTAAAAAGTACCTCCATGAGAAAATACAAATCTTATGAAGTAACGCAAACCGAATATGTTGAAACAGCAAAAGAAAGATTACTTTTTCTGATCCACGCTTTTCCAGAACGAAAAGATGAGATTCTCCAAACAATGCCAAATGAATATACCCCAATTTCTCCACAAACCATGCGTGATTTACTTAACCAAGTTGTTTTTCCTTTGTGGATGCAACAAGAACAACTTTTAAGAAATGGGCTCGGAAAATTTGGTGTTGAAATCAATATTGTAAAAGATGGGACTTTAGTTCCTTTTGAAATCGCTGTACCAGAACGTTTTCATGAACGAAATTTGGAAGAACGTTAATTTTTGCTTTTATTCTCGCACTTTTTATTTTTTCTTGTTTTCCTTTCTTATTTATGTTATATAAAAGGAAAGGAGGGTGTTTTATGAAAAATAAAAAAGTACGTTTTTTTATACTTTTTTTCATTGTTCTTCTCTTGCTTATTTTTATTCTTTGCTATTTTTTCATTCCTAAAAATGATTCCAAATTAAAAACAATAAGATCGGAAGAACAGCTTGAAAAAATCTATCAAGGTAAGCAGCAAAGTGATTTAGAAAATATTTTCTATTCTGTTCTATGTATGCCTTTTAGCATTCCTTATAATAGCTATGCAGATGGTGTTATTCTTTCTTCTTCCTCTTCCCAATCATCTTCTTCACTTGGGTTAGACGCTTCTGTAATCGCTCCTGCTACTAATGCAGCTTCATCGAGCAACAATCTTTTTTCCTCTAGCTCTACAAAGGACTATTCTACTACGAATATTCAGGTAGAAAATGTGGATGAAGCAGATATTATCAAAACAGATGGAGACTATATCTATTCTCTTTCTGGCTCTAACGTCATCATTACCGATGTAAGAGATCCTGAGAATATTCAAATTGCTTCGAAAATTAGCTCTTTTAGCATTTGTGCTCCGGAAGATTTGATTCTTTTTGAAAATCAATTAATTGTTATTTTCCAAGAAGGAACAGGTTCTTCCTATTCTTACTCTTCGAACAGTAATACAGTTGTTCGAATTTATGATATTACAGATCGTACAACACCAGTTTTACAAAAATCTTATACACTTTATGAACCTTATTATACTTCTCGTTGCATTGGTGAAAATCTGTATGTTATCTCCTCAGGAAATTTAAGATGGGAAAATGATCAAGTTATTACCTATTATCTAGAAGATAATAAACAAATAGAACTTCCACTTGATCAAATTCATTATTTAGAAGATGTACAAACGAAAAAGCAAACTTTAATTTCGGTTGTAGATTTAAAGCAAGTCGAAGAAGATATTCAAGTTAATTCTTATTTAATTGATATTTCTAATTGCTACGTTTCGGAAAAGAATATTTATTTGTTTGATCAAGACTATGAGGGATCAACGAGTACCCCACCAATTTCTTCTTTGTTCGGATTTGCTGGTGCAATTGGACCTTTTATTTATCATTCTAATACTTCAAATTCTTCTGGTTATTATACCAAAGTCTTTAAATTTGAAATTTTAGAAGATGGTTCTATTCAATACCGTGCTTCTAGTAGGGTAAAGGGAAAAACCATTAACCAATATTCTTTTGATGAATATGACGCCAATTTACGATTAGCTTTATATGATAATTCAGGATCACGAGTTGTTGTTTTGGATCCAGATTTAAATGAGATTGGAAAAACATCTTATTTAGCGAAAGGAGAAACTATGTATTCTTCTCGCTTCATTGGAACAAAAGCATATCTAGTAACTTATTTAACGACAGATCCTCTATATGTTATTGATCTTTCTGATCCAAGAAATCCAGCAGTTTTAGGTGAATTAAAGATTCCTGGTTACAGTACTTATCTTCATCCTTATGATGAAAATCATTTAATCGGAATCGGTATGGAAACAGAAGAAAACATTGTTCGAAATTCTAGTGGCAAAATCATCCGAACTACTTCCCAAATTGTTGGAATGAAAATGGCTCTTTTCGATGTTTCTGATGTATCAAATCCAATTCAGATTTCGGATACAGTTATTGGAGATCGCCGAACTACTTCTGCTATTTTAACAAATCCTAAAGCACTTCTTTTCTCGAAAGAAAAGGAATTAATCGCAATTCCAATTAATAATTTTGCAGAAGACTTCAGTATTTCCAATTCTACTTCCAGCTATTCTTCGATCGTTCGATCTTATACAAGTTACAACAAACCATATATTGCAGAAGGCTATGCAGTTTATAAAATTAATTTAGAAGATGGCTTTTCTTTGAAAGGTATCATCACACATGAAAACACAACAAATAAACGAACTTGGCAAACCAATACGAAATTATTACGTGGAGTATATATTGACGATAATCTATTTACTGTTTCTGAATCTGCAATCAAAGTAAATTCTCTTGATGATTTAACATTAAAAGAAGAATTACAAATTACTCAAAATTAAGAGAAGAAAGGAGATAAAAATGGAAAATACAGTAGCAAAAAAATCAGCTATGCACGTTGCATCTCTTGTTTTAGGAATTATTTCGATTGTAACCGCATTATTCTGGTACATTTCTTTACCAACTGGTATTTTAGCAATTATATTTGGTTCAAAATCAGCTCGTAAGACAGGAAGTAAAATTGGAAAAGCAGGTCTCATTACCGGTATTATTGGAATATCTCTTCTTGCTTTTATCTATATTTCACTTGCTATTATTTTATTTTTAGCAAACCTTTAATCAAATTTTGAAGAAGCCGGAATAGAGCTTTTCCGGTTTCTTCTTTTTTTCTTGTAAAGTATTGCTTTTTATGGTATAACTAATTCATAAAATGGAAAAAAAATAGAATGAAAAATAGAAAGATCATGAGGCAAAATACGCCTCTTTTTTCATTTCGCAACTCATTTTATACAAAAAGAACCTAATAGTTGGTAGCGCAACTGCCTTTCTTTTTACTATAATTTCAGTGGAGGTGATCTTATGAAGTTTTGTGACAAGTTGCCAAAGCAACGAAAAAATTGTAATCTGTCACAAGAACAGCTTGCAGATCGATTAGGAATCTCTCGACAAGCTGTTTCAAAATGGGAATCTGGTTTGTCCTACCCAGATATGGAAAAATTAATGCAATTATGTAAGATCTTAAATTGTACTTTAGATGAATTGTTGGATGATGGTGTTATTTCAGAAGAACATTCAAACAAAACAACACCAAATAAATTTAGTTTTGATAATTGTTTAAAAGATCTTTTAACATTTGTTACAAGAACTTACAATATGATTTGTCAAATGACTTGGAAACAACGCTTTTTATGTTTTTTTGAAATGGCATTTATCGCTTTTGCACTTTTTATCGTTGGTATTTTCTTTTATTATTTTGCTTATTACTTTACCACTCGTATCCTACAATTCATCCCATTTCAAAGAATCTTATCTCAAGTATTTTCAATGGTTTATTCCTTTGCTCTATGGATTCTAGGCATTATTATTTTTCTTCATTTATTTAAAATTCGTTACTTAGATTATTATGTAACAGTAGAAGATCAAAATGTTCAGGAACAAACAATTGAAAAACCTGTTGAAAAACAAAATATGGACACAGCAAATCAGAATCCACAAAAAGAAAAAATTATTATTCGAGATCCTGCTCATACCCCTTTCCGCTTCTTCCATCTTCTTGGAAAATTAATTTTGCTTTCCATTAAAATATTTACTGTTTTTTGTGCGGTACCAGTTATTTGTTTATTCCTATTTTTCATTTTTGCTATGGCTGTTAGCCTTTTCCACCTACCATACGGTATTTTATTTTTCTGGATTGCTCTTGGTTTATCCGGAGGAGCTTTCCTTTGCTATGTTCTATTAGAACTGTTTTACCGTTTCATTTTTCAAGTTCCACAGGCTTTTAAAAAGTTATTTATTTTCTTTTTGATTGGACTTGCTTTAATTGGTACTGGTACTGGTTTTTCCTTTTCTACTTGTTTAAATTATGACGTTGTACACGAAATTGCAGAAGAAGATTATCAAGTCGATGTTCAGACAATTCCAATGACAGAAGATCTTAATTTTTATCTTTCTTGTCCTTATGAATTTGTTGTTGATGAAGAGGAAGTAGATGTCCGTCTTGAAATTCAATACCTTCCTTCTATCGCTTATCAGTTAGAAGAGTCTCCTGTTTCCTCTCACACCTATCTTCTTCGAGAAAACTCTTCCTTCTCTGATTTTTATCAGTTTCTTATGGCAGATTTAAAAGAAAAAAGAATCCATGATTATTCTTCTCTTTCTTTTCTACGTGTCCGTATTGTTTCTTCTAGTGAAAATCTTGCCATTTTAAAAAATAACTTTTTTCTAAGGATGGATTAATTCCATCCTATTCTTTTTGATCAAAACGTGATATAATCAAGAAAAACAAAAAAGAAAGGAAACCTTTTATGATTGATTTTGATTTTGCAAAAGAACGATTTCTAGCTTATACCAAACAATATGACATCGACAATGGTCGCATTCACTTAAAAGTGATTCACACTTTTAAGGTAGCAGATTTATGCCAAAAGATTGCTGAAGATCTTCATTTTTCCTCCGAGGATGTCCAACTTGCTAAGTTAATTGGATTATTGCATGATATTGGTCGATTCGAACAGGTTCGTATTTACAATACATTTAAAGATTCTGTTTCGACAGATCATGCCGAACTTGGTGTTAAAATTTTGTTTCAAGATGATTTCATTCGCCAATTTATTCTAAATCCTTCTTATGATTTTATCATTCAAAAAGCTGTCTCAAACCACAATAAATATCAAATCGAAGATGGCTTAGATCAAAGAACTTTGTTATTCTGTCAATTAATTCGTGATGCAGATAAAGCAGATATCTTCCGTGTTATCTGTGAAGATACTTTTCAAAATACTTGTATGTCCGATATTTCCGATCCTTACTCAGATACCATTTCAGATTCCATTTATGCAGATTTTATGAATGAAAAATCGCTTCATTGGACCGCTACAAGGACTCCGCTTGATGTTGTGATTGCCCATTTAGCTTTAATTTTTGATTTTAATTTCCAGTATGGTTTACGTTACATCAACGAAAAAGATTTCTTACCTTATATTTTTCAAAAAGTTCATTGTACGGATCCTTTTACTAACCAAAGATGGACCAATATTCAGGAAAAGGTTTTAAATTACCTAGAGAAAAAGTTAAAATAAGAGAAAAACTCTTTCTTTTTTAAGTTTCTTTCTTTTCCTGCTTCTCTTATTTTTTCTTCTCTAAGGTAACCACAATTTCCTTTTCTATATTTCTCCTTAATAACTTGATTTTTACTTCATCTCCTGGATTTTTTTCAAAAATATATTCTCTTAAGTCACACATCTTATTGATTGGTTGATCATCAATTTGAGTAATGACATCTTTTTTCAAAATTCCTGCCTTTTCCGCTGCCGACCCTCCAATAATGCTTTCGACGTAAATTCCATTTTGGAATTCTAGTTCTTCTTCCAAATATGGTAGTACATTTTTATCAAAAGCAAAGATTCCAAGGGAAGCTTCTTCAAATTGTCCAGTACGTTCTAATTTTTCTAAAATTGGTTTAATGATATTAATCGGAACTGCAAATCCAATCCCTTCTGCAGAAGTAATCTTAATTGTGTTGATTCCGATCACTTCTCCTTGCTCATTAATGAGTGGACCTCCGCTATTTCCCGGATTGATGGTAGCATCTGTTTGAATCAGATTACTCATATAAATTTCCTGTTCATTTTCGGTGAATTTTATCGTTCGATCAATTGCACTAATAATTCCTTTAGTTACCGTTTTTTGAAATTCATATCCAATTGGATTTCCGATTGCATAAACCTCTTGAGCTACTTTAATTGCTTCAGAATCTCCTAATTTTGCACTTGTAAATTGTCCTCCATTTATTTTTAAAATTGCTAAATCTAAACTCGTATCGGTCCATATTACTTCTGCTTTATAGCGATTTCCTAAATCGAATGTCACATAACAACTACTATATTTTTCTCCTGCAACATGAGCATTGGTTAACAGATATCCCTTTTCTGAAATCATAATTCCAGTTCCTAATCCTAACTCTTCTGCACCATCTGCTAAAAATATCGTACTTTCTGTATTTTTTATCTTTGATATTCCTACAACAGCATGATTAATCTGTTCAATTTTTTCTTGTATCGTTGTCTCTTCCTTTTCTTCTGTTTCCACCGAATTTGTTATTTGATAATTAGTTCTCATTCCTTGAATTGTATTGGTTGGTTTTTCCTCTTGTCCTCCTAGCTTTAGATAGCTTACAATCATCGTTCCAAATCCTACACCTAACATGCAGATTGTAATGATCACTTTTAAAATTCCCTGTTTTCTGGATACATGATAATATTCCATAACCTCTCCTTTACTTTATATTGTTTCCAAGTTTTTCTATTTTAAACATTTTGTTAAGTGGTTGCAATTTCGATATTTTAGTATATAATTAGCGTAGGAATTCATAAAAGAATTGTAAGGAGACCAGTTATGGAAAAAACACTTTTGGGGTTAACCAATCCACAAAAATCAATTTGGTTAACAGAACAGTTTTACAATGGTTCTTGTGTAAATAACATTTGTGGTACTGTAAGAATAAATGAACCAATTGAAATCGATTTATTACGCCAAGCAATCCAGCAATTAATCGAGGAAAATGATAGCTTTCGTTTACGTTTTTGTATAGACGAAGACGGAACTGTTAAGCAATATCTTTCGGATTCCTCTGATTTTTCTATGGAAGTACATGTTTTAGACTCAAATCAAGATTTAATTTCATTACAAGAAAATTCTGTAAACAAGAGGTTTGAATTATTTCATAAACCTTTATATCGTTTTGATCTTTATCAATTTAAAGACCATACAGGCGGTTTTGTGTTAACCATCCACCATTTAATTGGTGATGCTTGCACGAGTGGTTTAATCGCCTCTAAGTTTTCTGATATTTATTTATCTTTAAAAAACAATCAACCAAGAAGTAAACAAGATACTTCTTATCTTCATTTTATTTCATCAGAACAATCCTATTTACAAAGTGAAAAGTTTCAAAAAGACCAAATTTTTTGGAAAGAATTGTTTTCACAAGAGACCGAACTTGCTTCTATTCCGAGCTCAAGTTCTTCTTCTGCTACAACATCCGACGCTTGTCGCAAAAGATTTGAGATTTCGAGTGAAAAATTAAAACAAATCCAGGATTATTGTTCTTCTCATCAGATCTCAGTTTTTAACTTTTTTATGGCTATTTATGCTATTTATATTGGTCGAGTTTCTCATTTGGAACACTTTGTTTTAGGGACTCCTATTTTAAACCGATCTACTTTTGCAGAAAAAAATACAACTGGTATGTTTATTAGTACCATGCCTTTTCAATTTGATCTTAGCCAGGATCTTTCCTTTTCTGATCTTGCTTCTAAAATTGTAAAAGATACCATGTCGATGTTCCGCCATCAAAAGTATCCCTATCAAATGATTTTGGAAGAAATGCGCAAAAGCCAACCAAATCTTCCAAATCTATATCATGTTTTGATTTCTTATCAAAATACGAGAACAAACCGCAATGAATCAGACTTGGATTATACTGTAGAATGGACTTTCAATCATAATGTGGCTGATTCCATCCAAATTCATTTATTTGATATGAATGATCTTGGTATTCTAAATGTTGCTTATGACTTTAAAACAGAGCTATATACTTCGTCCGATATTGAATCTCTTCATACTCGAATTTTAAACATGATCGATCAAGTTCTTTTGCAACCTTATCTTCCTATTCATGCTCTTGAAATCGTAACTCCAGAAGAAAAATTTAAACTATTAGAAACTTTTAATCAAACAGATCTACCTTATGACGAAGAAAAAACTTTAATTGATTTATTCGAAGAGCAAGTTCAAAAAACACCAGATGCCATTGCACTTGTTTTTGAAAAACAGACCATGTCTTATCGCCTCTTAAATCAAAAAGTAAATAGTTTAGCAACTTACTTACGTTCGCAAGGTATCATTAACAACTCCATCGTTGGTGTTATGCTACCTCGTAGTTTTGAAATGATCATTGCACTATTAGCTGTTCTAAAAGCTGGCGGAGCTTATATTCCGTTAGATCCGGAATATCCTCAAGAGCGTATTTCTTATATTTTAGAAAATAGTCAAAGTAATTTGATTCTTTCTTCAAAAAATCTACAAGAAAAATTGGAACAATTATCTTTTTCTGGAAAAATTATTTTGACGGATTTAGCAAATGAATCTATTTATACAAAAAACAAGGAGAATTTAACAAATATTTCAACACCGGATGGTCTTTCTTATTTGATCTATACTTCCGGTTCAACCGGAAATCCGAAGGGTGTTATGCTAACACAAAAAAATTTCAGCAATTTTCTTGCATCCATGAAGAAAAAGGCAAAATTTTTAGAAGATGGACTACCGCATTCCATTGTTTCCATCACAACCGTTTCTTTTGATATTTTTGCTTTTGAAACCTTGGTTTCTCTTTGCTATGGCTTAAAGCTTTATATTACCAATGATTTTGAACAAAAAATTACTCTAAAATTAGAACGACTTTTACTTGACTCTGATATTGAGATTTTGCAAACAACACCATCCATTATGAATTTTCATCTTGAAAATTCTAGTTTAAATGGTTTTTCAAAATTAAAATATATTGTCCTTGCAGGAGAACAACTTCCTTTGCAACTTGTTCAAAAAATTAAAAAAATTGCTCCTAATTGTGTGGTTTATAACGGATATGGACCTTCAGAAACAACTATTTTTTCTACTTTTACGGATGTAACCGATTTAGAGCAAATTAATATTGGAAGACCACTTCATAATACGCAGATTTATATTGTTGACCAAAACCTTTCTCTTCTTCCTCCATATTCTCTTGGAGAAATCTGTATCGCTGGAGATGGTGTTGGAAAGGGTTATCTTTATAATCCTAATTTGACTGATCAATCCTTTGTTGTTAACCCTTATCGAACTGGTTCAAAACTTTATCGAACTGGAGATCTTGGTTATTTCTTACCAACTGGAGAAATTATTTGTAAAGGAAGAAAAGATCATCAAGTAAAACTTCATGGTCTTCGTATTGAATTAGGAGAAATTGAAAATTGTATTGCTTCTTTTGAACCGTCGACTGGCTTAAAAGCTGCTGTTATTGTAAAAAATATTGAGGGAAAAGATACTTTGGTAGCCTTTTTATCAAGTAATGCTACTTTTTCTTTACAAGATTTAAAACAATATCTTGCTCAAAAGCTACCAAACTATATGATTCCTTCTTGTTTTACTTTACTAAAATCACTACCTCTTACACCAAACGGAAAAATTAATCGAAAAATTCTTCAAACTTATGCGGTTTCACCAATGGTCGTTTCAAATCCTTCTATTACACCGCCTCGTAATTTAACAGAGGAAAGGATTATCACTTCGATAAAGAAGAAATTAAATATTTCAGAATTCGGAATTGATGACAATATCTTTGATTTTGGAGCTGATTCTTTGAGTATTATTAATATTTTAACAGATCTTTTCCAATATCAACTTGATTTAAAAGTGTATGATTTATATCGTTATCCGACGGTTCGAAGTCTTTCTGATCATCTTCTCAACCGTACAGAAATTACAAAAGAAATTCCGACAACTGAATATGAAGAACTCAATAAACTGGTAGAAAATTTTCCAAAAACAACAGACACTAGAACCATTTCTACCCCTAAAACCATTTTATTAACAGGAGCTACTGGTTTCTTAGGTTCCCACATCTTAGCAAAACTTTTGGATACTCCACAACAAATTCAAAAGATTTACTGTGCTGTTCGCAAAAAAGAAAATCGTCTTCCTGATCAACGTTTGAAGGATCGAATGCATTTCTATTTTGGTGATAGCTATGATGATAAAATTCAGGATTTTGTAGAGGTCATTGATTCCGACATCAACGAAACAGATTTAGGAATAGAACCATCCACATTTTCAAAGCTTTTACAACAAGTAGATACAGTTATCCATTGTGCTGCTAATGTAAAACATTATGGAAATTATGATGATTTTGAAAAAACAAATATTGTAGGAACACGAAATATCCTTAAGTTTTGTCAAATGGCTAATTCTTCTTTGCATTATATTTCCACTATGACCATTTCTGGAAATTATTTGGTAAAGCAAAACTTAGATAAGATTGTTTTTCACGAAAACTCCTTTTTCCAAAACCAATCTTTTGCTAGCAATGTTTACTCGAAAAGTAAGTTGATTGCTGAATCCATTGTTCTTCGCGGTATTCAATCAGGATTAAATGCCACAATTTATCGAATTGGCGATTTAACTGGTCGTTATTCGGACGGATTTTTCCAACAAAATATTCAAGATAATGCTATCTATACCCGCTTAAAATCGATGTTGGAAATCGGAGCAATTCCAGATACAATTTTGAAAAATCTTTTGGAATTTACTCCAGTAGATTATGCTGCAGAAGCGGTTTGCAAAATCCTTTATGCAACGGAAAATAACCACCGCATTTTTCATATTTATAACCCAAATATGATTCAGACTTCTGTTTTATTGGAATGGATGAAGGGGCTTGGTTTTACAATGACCGTTAAACCGCAAGACGAATTTATTGATCTTGTCAAACAGCTTTCTACCAACGAGGAACATCAGAAAAAAATTTCTGGTATTATAAATGACTTTACAGATGATCATGATTTTGTATATAATCATATTTTAGAAACCAGTAATTTAATCACTTGTGATTATTTAAAAAATTTAGGATTTCAATGGCCAAAATTAGACCTATCCTATTTTAAGAAATTAATTCATTATATGAGAAAAACCGGATTTCTTACTCTATAAAGAATGGAGACGATGAACCAATGATAAAAAAACTCCGTAAACAATTTCAAAAATTATCAATTTCAACAAGACTTGTCCTTTATTTTGTTACGTTTTTTTGGATACTTTCTGTTATTTTGTATCATGCGATACCAGTCCTTTTAAACTATCCACCGGATACCATTAATACAACTTTTGATCGTGAAGTTTCCATTTTATATTATAAATATCAATATTTACTTGTTGTATTGGGTATTACTTTAATTTTCATACTAATCTTAAAGATCTCTTTGCGTAAGATTGATCATTGGTGGAAATATCGAGAATCTGATATTGATACAATTGTCTGCGTACGAAAAATAGCAATGAGTTTTTCGTTGAAACTTTATTTGTATATGGAAATTTTTCCAACCTTGATGCTTCTGCTTATTTTGATGTTAACAGGAAGTCATCCTGCCATCCTTTTATTTAAGATTGGTACGATTATTTTCACTTTCGCAACTTTTGTTGCTTCTTTGTTCCTCGTTATTACAAAGAATGCTTTATACCCAGTTTTAAGAGAAACTTCAAAATATATTTCAGCAGAAGAAGGATCTGAAGGATTTTCTTTAAGAGCATCTTTAATCTTTCAATTGTTCCCAGGTGTTCTTGTAGTTTCGTTAATTTTGTCTTTGATTGGATACTACCGTTTAACCGTTGAAAAAGGTGAACTATTAAACAATTATTACCAACAGACAATCGATTCAGCTCTGCCAAGAATTCAACAAGATCCTTCGATTGAATCCGTGGATCATATTCTATCTGATTATTATTCAGACTCGACCACTTTTTGCTTTATCGTTAATCCGGATTCAACCATTCAAACAAGCAATGGAACAGAGTTAAGTCATTTTTTTGTAAAATATATGAATGAATTGGCAAGATCCCATAATAACACTGCTTATGAGGCTTATACTGTTGATTCACAAGCTGTTATTCGTGATTTCACTTACGAAGGCAACACTTATACGGTGGGAATTTATTTTGAAGTTGCGTCCTTTTCTAGCTTTTTACTATTTTTATTTATTTCAGTCATTACATTTTTACTTAATTTAATGATGATTATTTACGTTTCCAGCTCTTTAACGAAGGATATTAAAAATGTTACTGCTGGATTAAATCACATTATTAATAATGATCAAATTGATGAAAATAAAAAGCTACCAGTTACTTCAAATGACGAAATCGGTGATCTTGTTATAGCCTTAAATCAAGTACAAGATCTAAACCGCTCTCAAGTTGCTCAAATTCGAGATAATCAAGATAAATTAATGGAAAAAGAACGACTTGCTTCCTTAGGACAATTAATTGGAGGAATTGCTCACAACATGAAGACACCAATTATGTCTATTTCTGGTGCAGCAGAAGGCCTTTCCGATTTAATCAAAGAATATGATTCTTCCATTGGAGATCCGGAAGTAACGAATTCTGATCATCATGATATTGCAAAAGATATGTCTGTTTGGGTTGAAAAAATTAAGGAATATACTGAGTATATGTCTGATATCATCACAGCAGTAAAAGGGCAAGCTGTTACTTTTACCGATGCTCAAGCAGAAACTTTTACTGTAGAAGAATTTATCAAACGTGTAGATATTTTAATGCGTCACGAACTAAAAAATGCTTTAATTACCATGAATGTTCAAGTTGATGTCGTTCCAAATTTAACCTTAACTGGTAATATTAATAGTTTAGTACAAGTCATCGATAATATGGTTTCCAATGCAATACAAGCATATAATGGAAAAACAAATGAAACAATTGAATTAAAGGTTCAAAAAGAACGTGATAAATTAGTAATTTCCGTTATTGATCACGCAGGTGGTATGCCAAAAGAAGTTTCTGATAAATTATTTAAAGAAATGATTACCACAAAAGGAAAAAATGGAACTGGACTTGGATTATTTATGTCTTATTCAAATATTCGTGCTCATTTTAATGGAAATATTACCGTTCAGTCAGTAGAAGGTTCGGGTACTACTTTTAAAATTTATTTACCTTTATAACGCTTAAAAGAAGATTTTTCCTTTCGAAAAATCTTCTTTTTTTCTTTCTTTTAAAAATAATCAACAGAATTCTTCTATTTTTGATTGCTTTTTCCACAAATTATTAATATAATGTGTACAGTTTATATGCGAGGTGATTATTCGTGAGAAAAGGTATTCAGGCCACTCCTTCTAAAGGTTATCGTATCATAGCCGTTGATGATGAGGAAGGGATTGTTGACTCTTTATCTATTTTTCTAAAACGATCTGGTTATGACTTTGTTGGTATAACCGATCCTCTTGAAGCAATTGAAAGAGTTAAGAATGAACACTTCGACCTTATGATATTAGACTTTATTATGAGTCCTATTCATGGAGATAAGGTTGTTGAAGAAATCCGAAAATTTAATAAAGATCTTTATATTCTTTTGTTAACCGGGCACAAAGATTTAGCCCCTCCTCTTGAGACAATTCGTCGCTTAGATATCCAAGGCTATTGTGAAAAAAGTAATAAATTTGATCAATTACTTTTATTGATTGAATCTGGAATTAAATCAATTTCTCAAATGAATGAAATAAAGGCTATCAATCAAGAGTTGACCGGAATGTATGATAAATTAGAAAAAGCTTATTTGGAAAGCATTCAGACATTAAGATTTGCTGTAGAAGCAAAAGATGCTTATACAAGAGGTCATTCGGATCGAGTTTCGGAATATTCTGTTTTAATTGGGGAATATTTAAATCTAACAGAAGAAGATATTAAAACTTTACGTATTGGAGGGCTTTTCCACGATATTGGAAAAATTGGTATTCCAGATAGCATCTTACTAAAAGAAACAAAGTTAGATGATGATGAATACTCTCAAATTAAAAATCATCCATCCATTGGTGCTCATATTCTTTGCAACGCAGAAATCTTTCAAGAAATTATTCCAATTGTAAAACATCATCATGAAAAATATGATGGAACTGGTTATCCTAGTAAATTAGCTGGTGCTGACATACCATTTCTTGCTAGAATTGCGGCTGTTGCCGATACATTTGATGCAATGACGTCCAAAAGAACGTATCGAGATGCTTTACCATTAGATGTAGTAAAATCTGAAATTAAGCGTTGTTCTGGTACTCAATTTGATCCAGAAATCGCAAAAGCATTTTTAGAAATTCTGGATAAACAGTATGACAAAATTCTTGAAATTCAAAAAAAATATAATTAAGGCAGAGGTTTTATGAAATCTTATCAAATTCGAGAACAAGCAAAAACTTATCTAACTGGAGGCTGGAAAACATTTGCGATTACCACATTTATTTATTTACTTCTTTTATTAATCTTTTCGTATGGTCCAGTCTTCTTTAATGCGCCCTATCTTCTATCAATTTTATTACAAAGTTTCATCAATACGATTTTAACTTATGGATTACTTTCTTCTTTTTGGAATTATTCTAAAGGAAAAGATGTTAAGTTTTATGATTTTATCATCATCTCATTTAAAAATATAAAACGCTCCTTATTGCTATTTTTCCATACTGCAATTCGTTTAGCGATACCTTTTCTACTTACGATACTTTCTACGATTTTGTTAGGTGGATCTATCAGTGGTTTTAATATTTATCAACTGACATCTGCAGAAACAGCTCCGCTTTTAATCGTAATTATAATAATTTCTATTATTCTTTTTATTTTAACTTATGCTTTCTTTTTCTTAAAGTCTTTAAATTATGCAGTTAGTTCTTTAATAGCAATTGATCAACCAGATTTAAACGAAAAAGATTGTATTTTAAAAAGTAAAGAATTAATGGCAGGAAATCGAAAAAAATATATCTTTTTATTACTTAGTTTTGTCGGCTGGTTTATTGTTGGAATATTTACTCTTTTAATTGGTTTTTTATGGATTTTTCCTTATTTACAAATGTCTCTTATTTGTTTTTATGAAATGTTAAAAGACGATGGAAATAAAAATAATAAAAAATCAAAAAAGAAAAACAAAAAGAAAAAATGATATTTTTGAAAGGAACCTAAGCACTCATTTAGGTTTCTTTTTTCTTCCTTATTTTTGTCATTTTTTCAATCCATTCTTTTTTCTTTGACATTTTTATTTTACATAATATTAATTATTCGTTTTTTTGATCATTTTAGACATTTTTGAGTTTTTTTGCTTCCCCGTAATCTTTTAACCCCATTTTTCGAGATAAATTTTTCATTTTTTCCTTTTTTATTGTTTACTTTATGATATCCTGTGTTTTTTGTGTTTTGTCTTATTTCCAATTTTAAAATCTGTCCTTACTTTTTCTTTTTTCTTTCATAACATGTTTTTTCCATACTCATTTTGTTTTCCTATTTAATCATATTTTATTTTTCTTTTTTCATCTTTTATTCGGATTATTTTATTTTTATCTTTTCAAAAAAGTTTTTTATTTAATTTTTTTCTTTTATTTTCGATTTATCAAAATTTTTATAATGATAAATTTATTTTTTTCTTTTTTTATTTTAAATTATTTTTTTAATTATTATTTCGTTTTTTATTTTGTTTTATTTTAATTTTTTCTCTTATTTAATTTTAATTTTTATTTTTTGTTAAAATAATTATTTCTGATTTTGAATAAAATTTTATTCTAATCTATCTTTTTGATAAATAGATTTTCTCTCTTTTACTTTATTTTTTCTTTCTATCATATTCCGTTTACTTTTTCCTTTCTTCTCTTATACTTTGTCATTTTGTATTTCTGTGATTATGTTTTCCCTTTCTAATAGTAAACATAATTCCGATTTTGCTTCTTTTTTCTTTTTAGGCACTTTTTTTCATTTTTCCTTTTATCCCTAGTCATAATTTCTCTCTTTTTCTCATTTTTTTCCAGAAATTTTCTGTTTTTTCTTTCTTTCTCTAATTTTTAACTTTTTTTGACTTTGTCTTATTTCCAATTTTCACTTAGCATTCTATCTCATATAATTTTCTTTTCTTCTCTCTTCTTTTCCTTTTTGTTATGATTCACCTTTTCGTATTTTTATTTTCTTTTATTTTTATTTTTTCTTCATTTATAATTTTTCTTTTAACTATTTTTTTATTTAATTATTAATTTTTAACAATAATAATTAATAAAATCTTGAAATTTTTTATTTATAAAAATTAATTGCAAATAAAAAAATAAATGATAATAAAATTTATTAATAATCTTCATAAATAAAAATAATTATTCTAAATATTTTATCATTTATTTTTTATATTTATCTTTCTTTTTTATTATTTTTACTTTTCTTTTTTTATTAATAAAAAAATATTTTATAAATAGAAAAAGCTACATAAATATGTAGCTTCTTCTCTATATTTTCATACTCAATTTTACTTTTTGCTTTTCTTTATCAATTCCAATTACTTTTACCTTTACAATATCTCCTACACTTACAACATCTGATGGATTTTTTACAAATTGATGACTCATTTCTGAGATATGTACTAAACCATCGTGTTTTACTCCAATATCTACAAATGCTCCAAAATCAATAACATTTCTTACCGTACCATTTAAAATTTGTCCTTCTTGTAAATCTTCAAATTTTAAAACATCATTCCTTAAAATTGGTTTTGGCATTTCTTCTCTTGGATCTCTTCCTGGTTTTCCTAATTCGGCAATGATATCTCTTAGTGTCATTTCTCCTATTTGTAATTTTTTAGCATACTCTTCTACTTGTATTTTCTCTAGCTTTTCTTTTAGTTCTTTTACTTTTTCTTTCTCTAATAAATCTTCTGTTTGATAACTAAGTTCTTTTAATAAAGCCTCTGCCACCTCGTAACTCTCCGGATGAACCGCTGTTATTTCAAGTGGATTTGTTCCCCCTGGTATACGAATAAATCCTGCACATTGTTCATAAGCCACTTTTCCTAGTTTTGGAACTTTTAATAATTCTTTTCTTTCTTTTATTTTTCCATTTTCATCTCGATATTTTACAATATTACTTGCAATGGTTTTATTAATTCCGGAAACATAGGATAATAGCGAAGGTGTTGCTGTATTAATATCTACGCCTACTTTATTAACGGCATCCTCTACAACTCCTGTTAAACTTTCGTTTAATTTTGTCTGGTTTACATCATGTTGATATTGTCCTACTCCAATCGCTTTTGGATCAATTTTTACCAATTCTGCTAAAGGATCTTGTAATCTTCGAGCAATGGATATCGCTCCTCTTAGAGAAACATTGACATCTGGATATTCTTGTGTAGCAAGTTTCGATGCAGAATATACAGATGCTCCTGCCTCGCTCACAATAGCATAATAGATTTCTTCTTCTAATTCTCCAATCATCTCTGCTACAAAAGCTTCCGATTCTCTCGATGCTGTTCCATTTCCAATTGCAATCATGGTTACATGATGTTTTTTAATTAAGGCTTTTAACGTTTTCTTTGCACCTTCTACATCATTTTGTGGTTCTGTCGGATAAACCGTCGTCGTATCTAATAATTTTCCAGTCTCATCGATGACTGCAATTTTACATCCTGTTCGATATGCTGGATCAAATCCCATTACGGTTAATCCTTTTATCGGTGCTGCTAGTAAAAGTTGTTTTGCATTACTTCCAAAAACTTTAATCGCTTTTTCTTCTGCTTTTTCTGTTAAATCTGATCGAACCTCTCGATCAACAGATGGTTCAATTAGTCTTTCAAAACTATCCTTAATTGTATCTTTTAAAATTTCATAATATGGATTTTTATTTGTAGAAATCATTTTATTTTCAATATAATAAAGAATTTTATCTACTGGTTTTTCAATCTTTACTTTTAAAAAACCTTCTTTTTCTCCTCGATTAATCGCTAAAATTCGATGACTTGGCAGTTTACCTATTTTTTCTGAAAATTCATAGTACATTTCATAATTTGATTTTTCTTCTGGATTTGAAGCTTTCACTTCAATCATACCTTCACGATAAATCACTTTTTTTATGTATTTACGATACTGTGCAGAATCTGAAATATTCTCTGCCACAATATCTTTTGCTCCATTCATTACATCATCAATTGTATTAATTTCTTTTTCTGGGTTTATATATTTTTTTGCTTCTTCATATAGATCAACCTCTGTCTTTTGTTGTTCTAAAATTTTTGCAAAAGGTTCTAAGCCACGTTCCTTTGCAATCGTCGCTCTGGTTCTCTTTTTTTGCTTATATGGTCGATATATATCTTCTACTTCTGCTAAAGTTAAAGCTTCCTCAATTTGTGTTATTAATTCTTCTGTTAGCTTTCCTTGACTTTCAATTGAATTTTTTACTTCTTCTTTTCTTTTTTCAAGATTTCTTAAATAGGTTAATCTCTCTCCTAATTCTCGTAACTGTTCGTCACTTAGTCCTCCTGTTACTTCTTTTCTATAACGTGCAATGAAGGGAATGGTATTCCCTTCATCAATTAGCTTTATGGTTGCTTCTACTTGTTTTTCTTTTACTTTTAATTCTTCTGCAATTAAACTTTCTATTGGTTTCATTTACTCATTCCTTCTTCTTTCTTTTCGGTTCCTCTACCATTTTTCTTTAAGTCTTCTAATAACCTTTGTTTTGCAAGTTTTGACATTTCTTCTGGAGATACAGAATACTGATCTGAGTCTAGCTTATATGTTTCCAATCGGTTTCTTTTTTGTGGCGCCGGCAATTCTTTCGGTTTTGACTTTCCAAAGAGTTTTTGAAAAATCTTTTTCAATTTTTCTACAAAAGTTTCTTTCTCTTCTTCTGGTTCTGTTCTCTCTTCTTGATCTAGAAACTCAAAATCTGCTGAATAGTATTCTTCTCCTTTTTGATCTCTATGAGTTACCTCGTCATATTTCGTTAAATACGGCCTTGTCATCAATAATTCTGGTTCTAAATTTCCCTCTTGTTCTGCAATTTGTAATTCTTCCCTTGCTCCTTCTAAAATTGTATATTTTTTATTGGTGTAACGGTCAATCATACTCGAACGTACTTGATAGACATCTCCTGCAACTTCCATTTCTTTTTGTGTTCCTTGTGTTGCTTGCACAACCGCTTCTTCCGTTAATTCAAAACCATCTAAAGGATAAATATATTCTTCTTCACTATCTCCTTTTATGACAAAACGGTATCGTTTTTCTTGTGTTAAAATATTTTCAATTTGACTTAGTAAAACTCTAGATTGTTTAATAACGGTTCCATCTGCATCTCTTCTCATCAAATAGCTAGGAAATAAGTCTTCTCTGCTTACTCCATATCTTTGCGCAATTCCATCTATGAATTGAAGATCTTCAATTTCAATCAAATTTGTTTCGATAAAGTTTGCTGGTGTTAAAACAGGATCTTTTCCTTTTGACCATTGTTTTTCTTGTACACCAGATGTCCTTCGATAATTTTCTTTTTGGCTTAATTCTTCTTCCATTTTTTCTCTCTTCTTTCTCTCTTTTGTATAATTATTTTATACCATATTGACCTTTTTTAAGCAAGATAATATTAACGTTTTTTCCATAACTTATCTTCTCTTTTTATTCTAAAAAAAAAGAATAAAAATTTATTTTTTATAAATTTTTATCCTTTTATTTTTTGTTATTCTAATCCTAAATATTCGTTATATGTTAATTCTCGATCTACAGTCGTTCCATCCTGTTTTAAATCAATAATTCGATTTGCAACAGTTTGCATTAACTGGTGATCATGTGATGTGAAAAGCATATTTCCTTTAAAACGTTCCATTCCTTCATTTAATGCGGTAATACTTTCCATGTCTAAATGATTCGTTGGTTCATCAAAAATTAAGAAATTTGCTCCTGATAACATCATTTTGGATAGTACACAACGAACTCTCTCTCCTCCTGATAATACATCTACTTTTTTAAGTGCTTCTTCTCCAGAAAAAAGCATTCTTCCCAAGAAGCTTCGAATATATGTCTCGTCTGGATCTTTCGAATATTGTCTTAACCAATCTGTAATCGTTAAATCTGATTCAAATAAATATGCATTATCTTTTGGAAAATAACTAGATGTAATCGTTGTTCCCCAAGTAATCTCTCCTTCGTCTGGCTCTAACTCTCCTGCAATAATTTGAAATAAGACAGTCCTTGCATTTTCATTATCTGCCAAAAATGCAATTTTATCATTTTGTTTTACCGTAAAAGACACTTTATCTAGTAATTTCTCCCCATTGATCGTTTTACTGATATTCTTTACTTTTAAAATTTCTTTTCCTGGTTCTCGATCTGGTTTAAAATCAATATATGGATAACGACGATTCGAAGGCTTGATTTCTTCCAATTCGATTTTTTCCAATGATTTTTTTCTTGATGTAGCTTGTTTTGATTTTGATGCATTTGCACTAAATCGAGCAATAAATTCTTGCAATTCTTTTATTTTTTCTTCTTTTTTCTTGTTTTGTTCTTTTGCTTGTTTTAATGCAAGCTGGCTAGATTCATACCAGAAGTCATAATTTCCTGGATAAACTTTTATTTTTCCAAAATCAACATCTGCAATATGGGTACATACTTTATTTAGAAAATATCGATCGTGTGATACGACAATAACCGTATTTTCATAATTAATTAAAAATTCTTCAAGCCAGTTAATACTCTTTAAGTCCAAGTCATTGGTAGGCTCATCTAGTAATAATATGTCTGGATTTCCAAATAGGGCTTGTGCTAAAAGAACTTTTACTTTTTGTTTTGCTTCAAGTTCCTTCATTATTTTATTATGTTCTTCTGGCATAATTCCTAGATCATTTAATAGAACGGCTGCATCTGCTTCTGCATTCCATCCATCTAATTCTGCAAAACGCTCTTCTAATTTTGCAGCTTTCATTCCATCTTCTTCTGAGAAGTCTTCCTTTGCATAGATCGCTTCTTTTTCTTTCA
Organism: uncultured Clostridia bacterium; assembly: GCA_944393505.1. Classification (GTDB taxonomy): domain Bacteria; phylum Bacillota; class Clostridia; order TANB77; family CAG-508; genus CALYAK01. The sequence continues at coordinate 55,153 of CALYAK010000001.1, forward strand.
TAATTTTATATAGTTCTTGATTTCCCATAATAACGGTATCTAATACCGTAAATTCTTCAAAAGCAAAGTGATCTTGTTTTAATACAGAAATTCTTTCTCCCTTTTCTAGACTAACTTCTCCTTTACTTGGTTCTAGTTCCCCAGACAACACCTTTAAGAATGTTGATTTTCCTGCTCCGTTTGCACCAATAATGCCATAGCAACATCCTTTATTAAATTTGATATTTACATCCTCAAATAATGTTCTTTTCCCAAATCGAATGGTTACTCCACTTGTTATTAACATTTTTATCCTTCCTTACTTATTAATTTAACATATCTTTCTTCTTTAGCCATATGAAAGCTAAAATGCCTAAAACACAGGATACCCCTACAATAATCACAAATCCATGCGGATTCTCTTGTAATGGAACTGGCACGTTCATTCCCCAATAACTAGCAATTAATGTCGGTACTGCTATTACAATGGTAATGGCTGTTAAAAATTTCATTACACTATTTAAATTGTTTGATATGATCGAAGCATAAGCGTCCATTGTTCCATTTAAAATATTACTATAGATTTGACTCATCTCGATCGCCTGTTTATTTTCAATAATGGCATCTTCTAGAATGTCTTCATCCTCTTCGTATAATTTGATAATCTTACCCCTCATTGTTTTTTCCATGACTAGCTCATTTGATTTTAAGGATGTTGTAAAATATACCAAGCTTTTTTCTAAGTTTAATAATTTTAATAATTCTTTATTTCTCATGGATTTTTTTAAAACACTTTCAGCAATTTCGGTTTCTTTATTAATTTGTTTTAATAATTTTAGAAACATTGCAGAATTTGCATAAAACATTTGTAAAATTAATCGACTTTTTTTATAGGTCGTAATTTCTTTTAACATTCTTTTTTCTAAATTTTCTACCAATTTATTTTTTCTTAACGATACCGTAATAAAATATTCATCCCTTACCACAAGCATACCTAATGGCATTGTTGTATAAATTTCTGTATTTCCTTCTTTTTCTAGGATTGGTATATCTACAATGAACAAAATCGTTCCTTCATCTTCTTCGATATCAATTCTGGCTTTTTCTTCTGCATCTAGTGGATATCGAATAAATTCTTCGCTAATCTTAACTTCTTTACAAACTGTTTTAATTTCTTCACTCGTCGGGGCTATCATATTAATCCAATTCCCTCTCAAGAATTCTGTAACTTCTGATGTTTGATTGGTATTCATATCTGTGTTATACATTTTATACATAATAATCCCCTCCTTTTTTCGACAATACTTTTATATTTTACCATATTCCGGATTTTTTTTCTACTCTTTCTAGATATTTTCCTTGATTATCTTGACTTTTTTGTTACATTTCAGTATAATAAGTTCTGTTGAATTGCACCATTAGCTCAGCTGGTAGAGCAGCTGACTCTTAATCAGAAGGTCCGCGGTTCGATCCCGCGATGGTGCACCAAAAATGAAAAACTGCCACATTAATAATTGGGGCAGTTTTTTATTTATTTTATTTTATTTTTTATCATATATTTTTTATATTTTAGTGTGTCAAATTTCCTGACACACTTTTCTTTGATAAAATAATCAGGGAAATCTTTTCAAGTTCTTTTTATTCTATACTGTCCCAAAATACAAAGCTTTCTAATGGATTTCTTTTATCATGCATTTCACTTGGTTTTGCATTTTCGGAAGGATAATCGATGGCTAGCAAAGAAACAATCACTAAATTCTCTGGAATTTGATAAACTTTTCTTGTTTTTTCAGGATCGAAATATCCAATCCATGTTGAACCTAGTCCCAAATCTTGAGCTTCTAACATCATATGTGTCGTGGCAATACTAGCATCGATAATTCCTTCATCTTTATTATCATATTTTCTTTTCCAAGAAATATTTTTATCATAACAAGTAATCATGATTAAAGGAGCATTCCATCCATATCGAGTGCATTCTTTTAATTTTAATAATTTTTCTTTATCTTGTAATACAAGAATCCTTTGTGGCTGATAATTTACAGCTGTTGGAGATAATCTCGCCACTTCTAGTATTTTTTCAATTTTTTCTTTTTCTACTTTTTTATTTGAAAATTCTCTACACGAATATCTTTGCTTTGCTAAACTTAAAAAATCCATAATCTCTCCATTCTTATAATTAATTAATTTATTTATTTTTCAATAAGTTAATTATTTCTTTTTATTTTTGAATAATTTATTAATATTTATCAATTCCTATTCCATTTTTTAAATATACTTTTATTTGTCTGATAATATGAGGAATATTATAATTTCCTGCAAATTTTTCATTATTTAATAAATTTTCATTTATCACAACCCATTCTAATTTATTTTTCTCTTCGACTAAGGTTATTTCATGTTTCAAAATTCCATAATAAACTTGAAGATTATTTTCGTATTTAAAATAATTTAAATCCATAAAATGGTCTAATTCTATATCTTTTCGGGATATCCCTGTTTCTTCGAATAACTCTCTGTATGCAGCTTCATCATTTGATTCATTTTCTTCTACTTTCCCGCCCACAAAATTATACAGTCCTTTATATGGTTCTTTTGCTCTAATACAAAAAAGAACTTTACTTAAATCTTGATTAAAAACAACGATTAAATTTAATTTTCTCATCTTCTTATACCCCAATCAATTTAAATTATATTCTATACTATGAACTTTTTTCAATAGATTTTTCGAAAAGATTTTGTCCTCATAAAATTAATATTATTTTTTATAGCTTAATTCTATAAAAAACAATAAAAAAAGAAAAGACTTCAAAATAAAATGAAGTTTTTTCTTTTTTATTATTTCATGATTTTTAGTATCTTTTTATTCATTTATTATTTTATTCTTTTATTTTTCCATTTCTTACTTTTATTTTTGTATAATAATACACCAATGATTAAGATTATGAGAAAAGTAACAAAAGCAAATATAAAAATATTTTTCTTATTTTTTTCAATTTCTTCTGGTATCGATAATTCTTCGTTTTCAATATTATTTATTTCATTTTTTGCTTCTTCCTGTCTTTGCTCTTCTAATATGGTGGCTAATCTTTCTGCTTGTATTTTCTCTTCTTCTTGTTTTTCCGCTTCTTCTTGTTTACTTCTTCTATGAATCGTAATTTCGTATTTTTTATTTGTAATCCCATCTTGAGCAAGTACATTTACTTCAATCTTGTTATCTCCTTCTTGCATTATTCGACTTCCTGTGATCTTAGCTGTTGCTTTTTGATCTTGTGGAACTGCTAAAATATCAATCTCAGTAACTTCATTTCCTACTTCAGCTTGATATTGTGTCATACTTGCCTCAAACTCTGGATCTAAAGCAGATTGTCTAATCGCAAGATTCTCTAGATTAGCATTTGCTGCTTGTATATTATTTGTTTTTGTTACATTAATTTTATAATTTGCTATTTGGCTTTTATCTTGCGATTCTACTTTTATATCAATCGTATTTTTTCCCATTTTTAAATTTTCATTTCCTGTAATTGTAACAGAAGCATTTTGGTTTTCTGGAATCGCTGTAACTTCTAAGGACTTTGTCTCTTCATCTGTAATAAAATAATATTCTTTTATATTTTTTTCAAAATCTGGATTAATTCCTTCTTGATTTAATCTTAATATTTTTAAATTTGCATTATTAGCTTCTGTATTTTCTCCTAGTTCAACATTTACTTCTTTCTCTTCTTCTCCAATTTTTATTGCTCGGCTTTGGTTTTCTATTTCTATTTTTTCTCCATCTTCATTATAGAATTCTCCGATTACTAGGATGCTTCCTTCTCCTTTTTCGATTGCTTCCCAACTAAATTGATGGATTTTTATTTCTTTTTTATTTTTTCCATCTTCCGCTACCCAAGTATATAAGACTTTATCTTCCACGAGATTACTATTTTCTGGTCCACCAATATATTTTAATTTTGTTGTATCCCAATAAATTTCAAGAGTAAATGCTGCTATTTCCGTATCTGTGATATCAATTGTTACAGTAACTTTCTCTCCTGCTTGTACAATCTGTTGATCCGGTAATATTTGAATATTTCCGTTTGCTAAACTAATTGAGAAGAAAAATGATAATATTAAAATTATCATGATGATTATTTTTTTTCGCTTTTTCATAGATTCCTCACCTTTTTATTGTTCTATCCTTTTTATTTCTAATATATGTCGTTGGATAATCAGTAAGTCTAAAGAAGATGGATTTTTCCCATTTTTATTAATATTTCCTGCTTTCCAAAAAACACCTTGTAATTTTTGAATTTCTAAAATATGTCTTTGTAAAACTAATAAATCAATACTATTAATTTTTCCATCTCCGTTTACATCTCCATAAAGGATGATTTGATATTCCATTTTAATCATTTCATTTTCATCTATTATTTTAATTGTAGAACCTGTTCCAGCTTTTTCTGTACCTTCTATTTTTTTACCGTTTGAATCATAGATTTCAATACGATAGTTTGTATGAATTTTCTCCATAATTTCTTCTACCGTCATTTTTTTCTCATCCCATCCACTTATCTGGTTTTGTTCAATTTTTAAGCTTGCATCAAAACGGATTTCATCATCACCTAATGGAGTAACTACTACAATCTGTACTTCTTTCTCAATCTTCTTTTCTTCCGTTTGAATGATAATTTTTGTATTTCCTTCCTTTATTGTTGTTATTTTTCCTGTTTCGTCCACCTTTGCAATTTTTTCATCTTCAGATCGATAGAAAACCCTTTGATTGTCAGCATCTTCTGGTACAACAATCGGTTTTAGAAGAAAGCTCTCTCCTATTGGTAACATTAGATTTTCTATATCAATCTGTAAGTCTGTTACTGGAGTATAAACTTGCACTTCTATTTGGTCAGAAACTTGATTTGCTTTTGCCTTCACTGTAATCGTAGCTTTTCCAGACTTAACTCCAAATAAATTCCCACTCTGATCAACTGTTACGATTTTTGGATCACTTGATGTGTACACAATTTCTTGATCTTTGGCTTCTGCCGGTAAAATTTCTACTTTAATTTTTTGACTTTTTCCTTTTTCTATCTGAGCATGATCGATTGATAATTTAATTTCTTCAATTTGTTGATCAGGAACTTCTTTTAAATAATTTTGAAATGCATAACCAATCATTCCATTTGGTAATAGCACACGATCCCATAATTCTCCCGATTGTTTTCCTTTGGCGATTCTCGTCATGATAACATCTCGATTAATCGTTGTGAGCGATTCATAAGAAGTAGATGGCCCTGTTCTAATGTTTAATGTTGTACTAACATCTGCATACACTTTTGTATTATCTTCTATAAAGTCTTCTTCTTTTATATTGGGGCTTTGCACTGGAATTTCTGGCATATTTTGATAAACTGGAATGATAAAAGATAAGCTATCATCTAGCATTCCTGTGTTTAAATATCCATTGTAGATAGATTTTGATTCACTATATGGAGCCAAAACATTTGTCATATATTGATGCCAAAACAATTCTCCTCCGCTATTACTATTTACATGGAATTTTTGCAAATAGATGGTATCTTGTCCTAAATGAATATAGCTGGATCCTATAAAAATCCCTCCACCTGTTATTGCCTTTTCTTTATTATTCCATGGAATTAAATATTTATCTTTTGTTGCTTGACTAGCTCCGTTTCCATCTCTTGCATAACGAAGGCCATTTTTAATTGCTCCCATTGGTTCTGAAGAACTTGTCGCACCAATATTGTAAAAGTTATAAAGCCCTTCGAAACCTTCCACCTTTCCACTGATTGAACTGTGCGATAAGAAAGGACCTACTTCTTGTTTTATACGAGAAGCTAAATGATAACTACTTACTAAAGACTGTTTCCCCGCTTTTCCTATTAAATCTGAGTATCGTTCTTTCATAACGATTGAATTTCCTGTACTATCTACGTATTCAACAATTTTTTGATAAAACTCTGTTCCATATAAAATCTTTTCAATTCCTGCTATCTGATTTGTTTTTTCTTGATAAGATAATCCTTCAAATTGAAAAATACGAACTTCATTTAAAAAATTTCTAGGATCCATTGTATATTCAATCGCTTTTCTAGAGCAATCTACCCATCCAGCATCTACCTCTACATTATATTCTCCTGGATTTGTGTTCTTCCATGCATCAGAATAAGATTTCGGAACGAGATTTTTTCCAAATTGATTTTCTTGATCAATTACATATTTCCAATCCAAATTTGTGTATAGTGCAATAAATTCCCAATTCGGGTGTTTTTGTTGTAACTCCAATAAATAGGGTTGATAATTTGTTGGAAATTGATCTATCCCCTCTTTTCTTTCCGCTGCATAACTTTCAACCTGAAAAAAAAGAAGAAAAAAAAAGCAAAAAATATTAAAAAAATAAATTTTTTTATTTTTATATCTCATTTATTATTCTCCTCTATTTAAGAAATCTTCTGTCTCTCCACTGCTTGTACAATCAATCGGTTCTTCGAATAATTTACACAAGTTATTAAAGTAATCACTCTTTTTCCATTGGTTTCCTGATTTAGCGGAGCAATATTTTGAGGTTTTACTTTATAAATATCATAAATCTCATACTCGTATTTTCCGTTTTGAGAATCAATTAAATACAATTCATCTCCAATTTCTAAATCAATTAAATGATTAAACATATTTTCTTTATTATAATTATGCCCAGCAATGCAGAAATTCCCAATTTCATTGGGCTCTGGTCCCCAAAATTTCGCAGCACATAATTTCATTCCTTCTTCTGTATATTCTTTTAAAATATAGGTTTCTAGATTTATTTTCGGTATCATTAATTGCGCATCTACCTCGAATCCCAAATATTCTTGTGAAATTTGAATTTTTTCAGTTTCTTTTTTTATTTCTTTCTGTGTCGTTTCATCAAGTGTTTTTTCTAATGTTACTTCTGTTCTATTCTGGTCTTCTTGAAGAAATTGAATTTGATTTTCTTGATAAACCCCAATCCCTACACTTATTAAAATGAGAAAAATTCCTCCAACAAAAATTTTTTTAATTATTTTTTCTTTTTTCCCTCTTTCTTTTTTCATATTTTCCTCTTTTATTATTATGTAGTAAGATTTCTTTTAGTTTTTTTATACTAAAAGAAATCTCTTTTTTAATTTTTCTTTTGATAAATGAAATATCCTGCAGTTATTGTTGCAATAAGAATGAAAAGAGAAACGTAAATCGTACTACCTGTTTTCGGTAACGTTGTTGGCATTTGCTCTATAGTATTTGTTTCTTCTTCCATTGTTAAATTTTCTTCTATCTCTGGTTTTGTTTCTGGAGTTTCCTCTGGTTGTTGTTCTGGTTGTTCTTCTCCTGGAACTTGTGTATTTCCACCTCCATTGATTACTTCATCTAGTACTGCTATATGAAAAGTTTCGCTTGCGATTTCTGCATCTGAATTATCTCGATCAATTAATTTAAATGTAATTTGATAATTTCCTGCACCACTAAATAATCCTCTTATCTTTAATTCTTTTCTAACATCTTTTCCTCCAATTGAATCTCCTTGTATTTCTCCCCATCCACTTTGAATCATATCATGTTCTAAATCCTGTGAATCTGTTGCTAAAAGTTTTACTGTTTCGTTGTCCGGGGTTACTGCTTCTGCAATAATTCGAGTGTGTTCATAGTTTTTTCCCATAGATGAAGAAATAACAAGTTCCATGTCTTTTTCTTCATTTTTTTGAATTTCTCCGGTATAATTTAATTCTATTTTATAATCTTCATATTGTGGTTCTACGACAATATTCTTTTTAATTGGTGTCGTAATATCATCATAACTGATGGATGCATCTGGTGAGCCTAGTCCTTCCGCTGTAACACTTAAATCGGTAGGGTTTGATGTTACTATTCCTTCTTTTGCACGAAATACGATATATAAATTGTTGCGCGGATTTGATCCTCCTGTTTCATCATGGAAAAGAATTTGTACTCTTGTCCCATGGTCTGAAATAATCCCACCTTCTCCAGAGACATATTCTAGCAAATTATTATCATAAGCAATATAAAAATTATATGCTCCTAAACTTTCTCCAAATTCTATATTAATTTTTATTTCTTCGCCTGGATGTACTGTTTCTTTATCTGTCGAAACATTTATATTTGATAAAGAAGATGCATATAAATTGATCGAAAAAGAAAATAAAAATAAAACAAGAAAAATAGCGACAATATTTACTATTTTTTTCATAAGGTCTTCCTCCTTTTTATTTTTTATAGTAAATATTATGTGTATTTTTCTTGTTTTTAAAATAGAAACTTTTAGTTTTTTAGGAATAGTTTTTCAAATCTTTCTTTTTTGGATTTTTTCGACTATTTTATTTATATTTTTTTATTTTCTTTTTTTATTTTACAAAAAATCGATAAAAATCTATTTCTTCGCATTTCCGTAAAGTTTTCCACATAGTTATCCACAGGGTCTTTTCTTTTTTATTCGATTTTTCTATTATTTTTTTCTTATTTTTTCTAATTTTTTATTTTATTTTTTTAAAATTAATTTTATCAAAATCTACTCTTTCTAGGTTTCCCTATTTTTTTGTAAAAATGCATTTTTCTTTTTTTCATTTTCGAATTTCTTTCCACAGTTTTCTTAAAGTTTTCCACAGTTTCTTCTTACGGGCACCTATTTTTGACAATTTTTTGTATTTTTTTCATATTTTTGTCATATTTTTGTCTTATTTCTAAAACTTCATTAATTCTTGATTGATATGATCTTCTGCTTCTTTCATTGCATTTAATGTTTCTCCTAACACCTGATCTATTTCCCAACCTAACATTTCAGCTCCCTGCTTGATTACTTCTCTTGAGCATCCAGCTGCAAATTTTTTGTCTTTGAATTTCTTTTTTAAACTAGCCAATTCCATATCTTTCGTACTTTTCGAAGGCCTCATTTTTGCTGCCGCAAAAATAATTCCTGTTAATTCATCTGTCGTGTATAAAATTTTCTCCATCTCGTGTTCTGGCTTTATATCCGTAACGATTCCATATCCATGACAACAAATTGCTCGAATCATTTCTTCCGGTGCGTTTATTTCTTTTAATAATTCTGGAGCTTTTTTACAATGTTCTTCTGGGTACTTTTCGAAATCAACATCATGTAATAAACCAACGATTCCCCAGAACTCCTCATCATAATTTAATTTTTTTGCAAAATATCGCATAACAGCTTCCACACATAAAGCATGGTAAATATGAAAAGATTCTTTATTATATTTTTTTAATAATTCAATTGCCTCTTCTCTTTGCATCTTGTTTCCCTCCTTTTTTCTTATTTTAATGTTTTTACCTCATTTTTACAAGAAAAAAATCACGATTTTTCGTGATTTTCTCCCCTCTTTTATTCTGCTTTTACATTTGCATTGGTAATCGTGGTTTCTTCTGTACTAATCGTGTTAGAATTCGTTGTAACAATTTCATCTTTTGCTTCCGTTGTATTTACTTTTTTGGTTCCTCTTACTACGATTCTTTCCATTGCGTTATAGGTATCCTTTGAAAGTAATGTTTGTGAAACGATTTTCCCTGTAACATCTTTTAAAATTCGATAAGTTTCTGATTTACAACCATTAGCACCTTTTTGCTGTACAATTTCAGTTCCTTCTTCTAAACTAGAATCTTCTTTATAGGTAACACTATATGGAATATTCGATATAATCTTTGTTTGAATTTTCACTTCATATTCTACTTCTTCTTTAATTCCTAAAATGCGTATATCTAATACTCCATTATTGGTCTTTGCACTAATCTTAATTGGATAGCTTCTTGAATTTTTAAATTGGAAATCAATTGCGCCCCAAGCTACTGTTGCATCTCTTCCTTCTGGAACATAGGATGTTTTAAAAGAGTGATTTGATCTTTTTACAATTTCCAAATTCGCTAATAAAGCTGCATTGTATAGGGTTGAAGAAACTTGGCAAACACCACCTCCAACATCTTGCACTACTTTCCCTCCGGAATAAGCAGTTGCTTCTTTATATCCTTCTGCAATTGTCCTCTGTCCCACAATTTTATTATAGGAAAATGTTTCGCCTGGTAAAATAACGGTTCCATCGATTTTCTGAGTTGCTAAGTTAATATTGTTACTACGATTTTTATTACTCATATCATAAATCGTGGAATAACTTCCAAGCTCATTTGGAAAAGCTTCTTCTCCAAGATCATTTGTCGTTTTTTCTGGTACAGTTATTTTCAAAGGAATTGTATATTCTTCTTTTTCTTCTTGCAATATTTCCTTTGCTTCTTCTAGCGTAATTCCTAAATCCACTCCATTTACATGTGTATGCACTTCAACCGGATCTTGCGTTATATAGGCATCTTCCGGCTCCTTATAAATCTCTTCTCTTATTTTTTCAATATCAATTTCATCTGGCTTTCGATTTTCAACCGGTATTTGTATGGTAATGGTTGAATTAATTGTTAAATCTTTTAACTTCTCGATAATCTCTTGTTTTAGTTCTTCCTTTTTTAAAACAATTCCTTCTGAACCTCTACGAATAATCAAATTTTCATCTTCAATATAATAACTACTATTAATCATTCCACCAGGAAGTTTTCCGTTTATATCTTCTAAAGCTTTATCCAATGCTTCCTCATTAATATAGAAGTTTCCTTCTAATCGTTTCGGACAAATATAATTCCATAATATTGCATAATTATTGGTAATGATATTTCCATCTCTTCCTGTGTTATATGCTTTTGCAACCGCTTCTGTTATTTCTATTTTCATTTCAAATTGAGAAGGATTAATTGTGGTCTCATAATCATTATATTTTAATATGATATCCGAAGATATTTTCTTTTCGATTAAATCGTTTAAGTTTTTTTCCGCCTCTTCTTTTTCCTGATTTCCAACATTAATGTCCATAATCGTTATTCTTGGTAATATCTTAGAATTTGCTATATTAATGAAAGAAAAAACAATGGAAAAAAGAAAAAGAAAACAAATGATACCAACGAATATAAGTGGATTTATTTTTTTCTTCTCATTCTTATTTTTCTTCTTATCACTCTTCTTACTTTTTTCTTCTTTACGATCTTTTTTTTCAATCATAAGATCACCTCTTACTTTTTGTTAAAGAAATCTTATCATAGATCTTCTCTTTTTACAACGTTCTTTTTTCTAATTTTAACTCTAGACAAGCCTTGTTTTCTTTTGTATAATAAAGTAAATTTAAGTCAAAAGAGGTGTATTTATGATAGGTAATATGATAGCTAAAATTCGCAAGGAAAAAGGTATGTCAAAAACAGAATTAGCTCAATTAACAAATATTAATATCGGTCATCTTACACATATTGAAAAAGGAGAACGTAATCCAAGCCATAAAGCTCTAAGATCAATCTGTAAAGCTCTTGATGTTCCTTATCAACAATTGATGTATACATATGACAAAACACTCAGTGAAGATCAAGAAGCATATCACGTTACAGAACATATTTCATATAACCGTGTTTTGGCCGTTGACTCTGTTAGTAATTTTATTCCTTGCCCTTCCAATCTACCAAGTGCTTCTATTGCAATAAAAGTTACAGACGATTTTATGGCTCCCAAATTTTTAGAGAACACTTACGTTTTTATTGAATACAATACAGCACTGAATACAAAAGATTATGGCTTGTTTTTTTATAAAGGACAGATTTTATTAAGAAAATTCATTATTCGTAAAGATTGTCTTATTTTGCGAGCAGAGAAAAAAGAAATAGAAGATATCATGATTTCAGAAGAAGAACCTTTTTATATCATTGGCAAAGTTATCGGTTCTACCTCCGATAACTAATGTTTCGAAACTTTCTTCTAAAATTCTAATTTTTTTTACAAAAAATCTTGAATATTCTATTTTTTAATAATATAATTTATATATTCAAAGGTACGCAAGATAAATATAAGGAGAAAGAATCATGGAATTAGTTAAAAATATCTTTTTTAATACAGATAAGTTAGTAGAAAACACCAAAGTAAAAATATCTTACACTGGTGATCTTTTTCAATCAAATTCAGAAGAAGTTTATCTACATTTCGGTTTTGGAGAAAATTGGGATCAAACAACAGATCTAAAAATGGAAAAAACGGAATTAGGTTTTCAGGCTGAAATTGAATTGATAGAAAGTCCTTTATTAAATTTCTGTTTTAAAAATGAAAAAAATGAATGGGATAATAATCATAACTTAAATTATGTTTTTCCTATTGAAAAACTAGAGCTTTCTTTAGTTGCTTTAGACGATAGCGATTCTTTACTACCTACTAGACGTTTAAAGAAATCCTATATTTTTAGTAAAAAATTAAAATTAGCTATTTATAAAATTATTCATTATTTGCCAAAGTTAATTTCCGGAAATTATAAAAGAAAAATTACAAATTCAGATGAACAATAAAAAGATCCACTTTTGTGGATCTTCTTTTTTTATATATACCAACCTCCATTGATTCCGATAATTTGACCAGTTGTATATTCGTCTTCGATCAACCATTTTACACATCTTATGATATCTTGTGGATTTCCTATCCTTTCTAGTGGAATTTCTTCTTTTATTTTTTCTTTTTCTTCCTTTGTCAAACTCTGATTCATACTTGTCTCAATTATTCCTGGAGCAATACTATTAACTCGGATATGCGATGGTCCTAACTCTTTTGCTAAAGCTTTTGTCATACCATCTACTCCTGCTTTTGCTGCACTATAGTGGACTTCACAAGAGCCTCCAGTTTCTCCCCAAATAGAAGATATATTAATGATACAACCATTTTTCTGTTGAATCATGCTTTTCGCAGTTTCTCTCGTTAAATAAAAGACAGAAGATAAATTCATTTGAATCATTTCGTCCCAATCTTGATTCGTAATTTCAGTAAATACTTTTACTTGCGATATTCCTGCATTATTAATTAGAACATCGATTCTTCCATATTCTTCTTTAATTTGTTTGATTAAATTCATTGCTTGTTCCGGAATTGCCAAGTTTACTTTTTTCATTTCCAAATGATTTTTTTGCCTTAATTCTTCTGCAGCTTCTTCAGAGTGAAAATAGGTTCCAATTACTTGATTTTCTTTTGCAAGTTCTATTGCTAAATTTTTTCCAATTCCTTTTGAAGCTCCTGTTACAACAATTATTTTCTTCATATTCTCTCCTAAAAAAATAAAGCCAATAATTAAGAGATACTCTCAAAACTATTGACCTTTATTGGAGCCACTTGTCCGACTTGAACGGACGACCTACTGATTACAAGTCAGTTGCTCTACCAGCTGAGCTAAAGTGGCATTATCTGGTGACCCCTACGGGAATCGAACCCATGTCTCCGCCGTGAAAGGGCGATGTCTTAACCGCTTGACCAAGGGGCCATAAATATGGCTAGGATTTAAATCTTGTTTAAATCCTAGTATGGTGAGCCATCGCGGACTCGAACCGCGGACAACTTGATTAAAAGTCAAGTGCTCTACCACCTGAGCTAATGACCCAGATAATGCTTTAAAATTAACAGCTGTTTTATATAATATAATATTTTGGCTTGTTTGTCAATGATTTTTTTGAATTTTCTATCATTTTTTGTTATTTTGGCTCTTATTTCTTTTTATTTGTTTAAATCTCTTAATAATTCATCTACATTTATACCATGTACTTGGCAAGCTTCTTCTAATGTTTCTGCCTGTGATGCTGGGCATCCTAAACAATGCATTCCTGCTTTTAATAATATTTCTGCCTTTTCTGGAGCTTCTTTGATTAAATCTCCTATTTTTGTGTTCTTATCTATTTTCATAAGAAAACCTCCTTTTTTTCTTTTTCTTTAAAATTTTATCATATTTTTTCAAAAAAGTATAGACAAATTCATTTTTTTGTTGTAATATGGTAAAAACTGGAAGGAGTGATGTGACCGTTTTAGCTAATTTTTTCTTTATTGTATTTTTTTTCAACTTGTTCTACATATTTTATTTCGTTTACCTTTATTTTGATTTAGTGGTTTTCCATAACCTTCAAGGATCAAAACTTGATTTAAAAACAAAAACATCAAAAAGAAGGTGATTTTTTGAAACAACCTATTATATTTTTTCCCATACATTTTATCTACCATATTTGTACTAATATATCTTGTTCTATTTCTTCCAATTTATACATCTAATTACATTATGATCGATTTTGGGATAACAACATTAAACATTGGTGAAGGTTCCCCAATCATCTGGAAAATTATTAAAATTTTTTCTTTTATTATTTCAGTTCTTTCGTCTTTAATTTTTTCCACTAAAATTGATTCTTACCTTCGCAAAAGGCATATTTCGGATGTTTCTCCCTATTCAAATTCTTCAGTTCCTTCAAAAGATTCTGTTCTCAATCTTTTCGTTGGAAAAAATATGCAGAATGAACCAATTTATTTATCAGAGAAAAGTTTATATCAAAATATATTGATAACCGGTACAATCGGAACCGGGAAAACCAGTAGTGCCATGTATCCATTCACGAAGCAACTTATTACTTTTCCTCAAAAAGTTAGTATGCTTATTTTAGATGTAAAGGGCAACTACTATAAACAAGTCCAATCCTTTGTTGAAGATGCACATCGAGAAAATGACCTCATTATCTTGGAAGTGGGTGGAAAATATAAATACAACCCCCTTAATAAGCCTCATCTATCCGCTTCTGTCCTCGCAAACCGATTAAAAACAATTTTGCTACTTTTCTCTGAACAAACCTCAGAAATGTACTGGCTAGATAAAGCGGAACAAGTTTTAGCTGAGTGCATAAAGCTTTGCAGAATTTATAACGATGGTTATGTTAGTTTTGAAGAAATTCATAAATTAGTAACTCTCCCACACTATTATTTGGATAAATTCCCCGTTTTCCGAGATCTTTTAAAACAAAATAAACTTTCTCGCGAAGAGGCCTATAATCTATTGTCTGCAATTCAATTTTTCCAAAATGAATTTTCCCTTCTTGATGAACGTACAGTTTCTATTCTAAAGTCCGAAATCACTCGAATAACCAATACTTTTTTATCGGATTATTCAGTCCTACAAACGTTTAGCCCTAAAAAGGAAGAAGAAAATTTAAATAATATGCTAGATATTATAAACTCTGGAAAAATATTAGTCCTCAACATGAATCTTGCAGAATATCGAAATCTATCCAAAATAATTGCTGCTTACTTAAAAATGGATTTTCAAACGGATGTCATGCTACGACTTACGTCCCCAACCCCAATTAAACCAGTCGTCTTTATATCCGATGAATATCATGAATATGCCACCGTTTCAGATGCCTCGTTTTTTGCTCAAAGCAGGGAGGCAAAATGTATTAATATTGTTGCAACACAAAGCTATACTTCTTTAATTCATTCCTTAAAAAATGATGCTGCTGCAAAAGTAATTCTTCAAAGCTTAACTAATAAATTTTGGTACCGAAATGATGATATGACAACAATCGAATCTGCACAAAAACAAATTGGACAAGAAGAAAAAGAAAAAATATCGAAATCTTTCTCTGAAAACGCGAACCAAACTTCTTTCAGTTATTTTTCTAACAGTCTTATTTCAAAAAACTCATCTATCTCTGAAAGTTTAAATCATTATACACAAAAGGACTTTATTTTCGACAGTAATTTTTTTACTCAAAAGTTAGAAAATTTTTCATGTATTGCATTTTTGTCAGATGGAGAAAAAATATTACCACCATCTAAACTAAAAATGCTACCATACTTTTCGAAAGGACTCTAAAATGTTAAAGAAATCTAAGCACTTTATTTCGAAATATTTCTTTTTAATCATATTTTTTTGTATTTATTTTTTATTTTTATTTTGTGTAACTAGTTTTGCTGCTGATCCAAAGTTAGTTACGAAACTAACAAAAGCTTTTGAAAAAATAGAAGATTGGATTATAACATTATCCACTCCTGCAGCAGCAGTTGCTGTTGGTACTGGTGTTTTTATGAAAAAATTTAGTTTTGGTGATGAAACACGTATTGCAACAGGGAAAAAAATCATTCGAGGTTCTCTTTTTTCCTATGCTTTTATTTTAGCAATTGATTTAATTCTTTCTGCAATTAAAAGTTTAGTTTCTTAAAAATCTATGGAACAGAACGTCGAATCCATCACACAAACAATTATTGACACAATTAATACTATTTTTTCATCGATTTTTTCGTCCATTGATAACTCGATGTATGATACTCTAAATGATTTAGCATTTCTTTCATCTGACATATTAGAAAATTCTTTTTTTCAAAATTTCTTTAATTCTTCAAATCATTCTAATATTTTGTTAATTGCAAATTCTTTATTAATTGGATTTTCTCTTTATTACTGCATTCGTTTGCTTTTTTCTTATTTAATTGGAAATCCTATTGAACACCCCTATTCTTTTTTGTTAAAACTTTTATTGTTTGGAATTTGCATGAATCAGTCACTATTTTTTTGTAAGGAATGTCTTCATTTAAATTATCTGCTTTCTTCATCCATTCTTGAGTTGGGAGAAAATTTATTAGGAACCTCAATTAATTTTAATCAATTAATTAATCGTTTAAATTCTATTATTTCCATCGATTCTGATTCCTTAAATGTCTTCTCCTTTGACGGAATTATTCGAAGTTTTATTTCTGTTAGTTTTTTTAATTTAATTTTAAGTTATTCTTTGCGTTATATTATGGTTCAACTTTTTATACTTATTTGCCCTTTTGCTTTTTTAACATTATTAAATAAAAGTACTTCTAGTTTTTTTTATGCCTGGTTAAGAATTTTCCTATCACTTTTATTATTACAAGACTTCATTGCTTTTATTTTAGTTCTGTTATTTTCGATTCAAGTTTCGAACCAGGATATTTTGTCAAAACTATATTGCATTGGTTGTCTTTATGCTTTAATTCGATCCAATCATTATATACAATCTCTTATTGGTGGAATTAATACAAATATTTCTGTTCATGTACAAAACTTTAAAAATTCATTAAAATCGAATTAGAAAGGAATTTTTATGAAATTTATTTTTCCTCAAAATTATCAATTCCATGGAAAAATATTTGGTTTTCTAGATTACGCATCTGCCATACTTTGTCGGTATAATAGGAATTATTTTTTATTTTTTTATCCAATTTTTTAATTTTACATTTTCTTTTAAATTTGCAATTTTCATTATTTTATTTCTTCCTATTTTACTATTTTCAATTGTTGGTTTTAATAATGAAAGTTTGGCATATGTGGTATCCTATATTTTTCGTTTTTTTGTTTCTACTAAAATATATTGTTTTAAAAAGTCGAATGATTAATTTGTTTCTGTTTTCTTGTAAAAGGAAGAATTAAATGGTATAATTTTTCATAGCATATTCTTTATTTTGAAAGGAGATCTCCTATGAGACTAGAACAAAATGATCGATCATTTTTATTTTCTACAACAGAATTACCTGATATATTTTTTACGGAATATTTGTCTCAGTCATCAGGAGATCAAATCAAGATTTATTTATATATCCTTTTTCTTTCGAAATATGGAAAAGATATTCGTTTGAATGATTTATCCAAAAAATTGAATTTACCTTTAAAGGTAATTCAAGATTCTATCAAATATTGGGAAGATCTTGGCTTAATTACGAAAAAAAATACTGGATATATTGTCAATAGTTTGCAAGAAATTGAATTACACAAATTATATCATCCTAAAACAGCTCTATCTTCTGAGGATCTTTTGAAAAACACAAAAAATAAATACCGTGCAAATGCAATTGAAAATATTAACAATGTCTTTTTTCAAGGGGTTATGTCTCCCTCTTGGTATAGCGATATTGATCTATGGTTTCGTAAATACAATTTCGATGAAGAGGTTATGATTGCTCTATTCCAATATTGCTTTGATCGTTCTGCTCTGCATCATAACTATATTGAAACCGTTGCAAGTGCATGGGCAAAAAATCATATCAAAACTTTTGCTGATCTAGATAAATACTATGAAAAACAGGAAAAAATAAGTAGTATTGCAAAAACAATTAGTAAGAAATTAGGATTTTCTCGTCAACTTTCACAGTATGAGCAAGCTTATATCGAAAAATGGCTTGTTGATTATGGCTATTCACTTGATATTATTGAAATCGCTTTAAAGAAAACAACTTCTAAAGCAAATCCTAATTTCGATTATATCGATCGCCTATTATCGGATTGGCATGAACATAATTTAAAAACATCTGAAGAGGTTCAAAAATATTTAGCCGATATGAAACAAAAAACAAAAGATGTCGAAAACTTAAAAAAGAATGCAAATTCTTCTAATTTTAATAACTATTCGCAACGTCCATATGATAATTTAGACAATTTGTATGCAAATAAAAAATAGGTTAAGGTGAGTAATTTTGGCAAATACGAATTTAAAACAATTATTAACTGAATATGAAAAAAAAAGATATGAAGCTCTTCGTTCTGCTGAAGAGAGGAAAGAGTCTCTTTATTTCCGAATTCCAAGATTAAAGGAAATTGATTCAGAAATTAGTTTATTAACAATTCGAACCGCAAAGGATTTGTTAAAACAAAAAAATGATATTTTATTAAAAAAGTTAAATCATGAGCTTACTGTTTTAAGACAGGAAAAAGAAAAAATTTTAAAAGAAAATCATATTGAGAAAAAAGAACTTGAACCTCAGTTTGAGTGTAACCTATGTCAAGACACTGGTTATATAACCGATTCTAATTTTAACTCAATTATGTGTAATTGTTTAAAACAACGCCTTTTTGATTTAGAATATAATAAAAGTAATGTTTACAATCTTTCTCAACAAACTTTTCAAAATTTTAACTTTCATTATTATTCTCAAGAGATTAATTCAGAAAAATATCACTCAGATTTATCCCCTCAAGAGAATATTAAGTTAATTTACGATATTTGTATGAATTTTTTAGAAAATTTTGATGATCCTAACGAAAAAAATTTACTTTTTACTGGAAATACTGGCCTAGGAAAAACCTTTCTTTCTAGTTGTATTGCAAATGAATTATTAAAAAAGGGAAAAACGGTTCTTTATCAAACTGCCCCTGTTATGTTAGATGAAATTATTAATTATCGTTTTTCAAAAGGAACTAGTTCTACCAACGATTTATATGATCATTTATTAAATGTCGATTTATTAATTATTGATGATCTAGGAACTGAATGCATGAATCAAATGAAATTTACCGAACTTTTTAATGTTATTAATACGCGATTATTAAATCAAAATCAAAAATCAATTAAAACAATTATCTCAACCAACTTGAGCCTTCAAAATTTATATTCAAATTATGACGAAAGAATCGTTTCAAGAATCGTTGGTTATTATAATATTTGTTATTTTTTCGGAGAAGATATTCGATTTAAGATTCGTTAATAAAAAAATATAAAATAAAAAAGAATTCATATACTTCTAACAAAAAAGAAGATATTTCATTTTTGAAATATCTTCTTTTTTTCTTATTCTTCTTCAATTGTTTCTTCTCTTGGAATTGTTTCAATGCTTACGACTTTTCCACCATCATTCGTTCTCATTAATGTCACTCCTTGTGTTGCCCTTCCTAAGATACTTATTTCTTCTACTTTTAATCTTATAATTGTTCCTGTATCTGTAATCATCATTACATCATCATCTGAGTTTGCAATTCGAATTCCTACTATATTTCCTGTTTTTGGTGTTACTTTATATGTTATTACGCCCTTTCCACCTCTGTTTTGTACACGATATTCTTCTAAATCCGTTCTTTTTCCAAAGCCATTTTCTGTAATCGCTAATAAAGTAGATTTGCTTCCTCCGACAATGGATTCCATTCCAATTACATCATCATTGTCATCTAATCTTATTCCAATTACGCCCTGTGCAGATCGTCCTACTGGTCTTACATCTTTTTCATTAAAAGTAATGCTTAAACCTCTCTTAGTAACTAACACCACATTGTCTTCTCCATCTGTTAATCTTACATCGATCAGTTCATCATCTTCTTTTAAAGTAATTGCTAATAACCCTGTTTTTCTCGCTGAATGATATTCCCCAAGGGCAGTCTTTTTAATTAATCCACTCTTTGTTGCCATTAATAGGTATTTTCCTTCTGCGAAATTTGAAATTGGAATAACAGCAGATATTTTCTCTCCGTTGTCCAATCTTAGTAAATTAACAATTGCGGTTCCTTTCGCAGTTCTTCCTGCTTCTGGAATTTCATAACCTCTTAGGCGATATAGCTTGCCCTTATTACTAAAGAATAGAATCGTATCATGTGTTGAGGCTGTAAATATCTGTTTTACAAAGTCATCTTCTCTTGTAGAAATTCCAGTTATTCCTTTTCCGCCTCTTCTTTGACTCTTATAAGTATCAATTGGCATTCTCTTAATATATCCAAAATGTGTTAGAGCTACAACTGTTTGTTCTTCCTTTATTAAGTCTTCAACATCAATTTCTCCTTCAGCAGCAACAATCTTTGTTTTTCTTTCATCTCCATACTTATCTTTGATTTCTAATAGCTCTTCTTTTATAATTTCAAAAACAAGTCTCTCACTATTTAAGATATCTCTTAAGTGAGCGATCAATTTCATCAATTCTTCATATTCTTCTTCGATCTTTTCTCTTTGTAAGCCAGATAAAGTCTTTAATCTCATATCTAGGATAGCTTGAGCTTGAATATCCGATAATCCAAATCGTTCCATTAAACGCTCTTTTGCATCATCATAAGAAGAACGAATAATATTAATTACTTCATCAATGTTGTCTAGTGCTATTTTTAATCCTTCTAATATATGCGCTCTTGCCAATGCTTTATCTAAATCAAACTGTGTTCTTCTTAAGATAACTGTTTTTCGATGATCAATATAATAATCTAGACATTGTCTTAATGTTAATATTTTTGGTTCTCCATTTACTAAAGCTAACATGATGACACCAAAAGTATCTTGCATTTGTGTATTCTTATATAATTGATTTAAAACAACTTGTGCATTCGCATCTCTTTTTAATTCGATTACAACACGTACTTTATGTTCACGATCTGATTCGTCTCTTAAGTCTGAGATTCCCTCAATTCTTTTTTCCTTCGCTAAACTTGCAATATTTTCAATTAATTTTGCTTTGTTTACTTGATATGGTAATGATCTTACAACAATACGTTGTTTTCCACCGCTCATTTCTTCAATCTCTGCTTCTGCTCTTACCGTTATTTTTCCTTTTCCCGTTGTATAAGCTTGTTTAATGCCTTCTCTTCCTAAAATAATTCCTTCTGTTGGAAAGTCTGGGCCTTTTACAATTTGCATTAAATCTTCGTCAGAAACTTGATCTTCATCAATAATTTTAACAATTGCATTAATAACTTCTGTTAAATTATGAGGCGGAATATTGGTTGCCATACCAACAGCAATTCCAGATGACCCATTAATTAATAAAGTTGGTATCTTAGCTGGTAATACAGTTGGCTCTTGTAAACGATCATCATAGTTTGGCATAAAATCAACTGTGTTCTTTTCAATGTCTGTTAACATTTGCTCTGCAATCTTTGCCATTCTTGCTTCTGTATACCTCATTGCAGCAGCACCATCACCATCAATTGATCCGAAATTCCCATGACCATCAATTAATGGATATCTCATTGAAAAGTCTTGAGCCATTCTTACCATTGCATCATATACTGAAGAATCTCCATGTGGATGATATCTTCCTAAAACAGAACCTACTGTATTCGCACATTTCCTATATGGCTTATCTGAAGTAATCCCATCTTCATACATTGCATATAGAATTCTTCTATGTACTGGTTTTAAGCCATCTCTAACGTCCGGTAATGCACGAGAAACAATTACACTCATTGCATAATCAATGTAAGAGGTTTTCATCTCTTTTTCAATATCTCTTTCGATAATTTTTCCGTCTTGTTGTTCCATATTTTTTCCTCTTTTCTATTGTTTTTCCTTCGTTTATTATACTAAAAAGCTCCTAATAAAGCAAGAAAAAAACCTGTTTTTTCTTGCTTTATTCTTTGTTATATCAAGATTTCCGCAAGCTTTTTTTGTTCCTCTGTTAAATCAAAATTTTGATTATTATTTTTGATTAATTCATGTAAATTTTCAATTTTTCTTGCTTCTAAAATTGTCTTTTCTAATGGAACCAGTTCCTTCATTTTTTCTCGTATTTTCTCATACTCTCTTTGCATTCCGTTAAAATCTTGTTCTTGATAATAATCTTTCCATTGATTCATGTATTTGCCTAATTTTTCTACATTTTGAGCTTGCTTTCCAAATTCTTCGGTAATTCCTTTTTCAATTTGATTAATCACTGTATTTTTTCCTTTTTTAATTACTTGATAAAGCCCGTTATTTAGAATTCCCTCTGTTTTTGCCTTATTTAAAGCAAGATCAAAAAGATTTGATACATTGTCTAAGATCCCTCCACTTTTTATTGCATTTTGTGCTTGAGAAAGATCTTCAAATTTTCCGGTTGCGATTCCTAAAACACTCTTTCCTAAATTTATTGCTCCATCAATTGCTGTTTGTACACCATCTTCAAAACCATTTTTTAAAATAGCATTTTTCACATCAATCACTTCATCTTCGATTAAATCTGGTACAATGGCAGAAATGCCGATATCTACCGCTTTATTAACTACCTTGCCAAGTGTTGTTTCGAAAAAAGATTCTTGTTTTTTTTCAATATTTATACCAATCTCTTGATCTTCTATTCTATTTTTTTCTAATTCGATTTGATTGATTAAATCCATAAATATCTCCTTTTCTCTTTTATTGATATTTCAATTTTTCTGTCCAATTTCCCTCACTCATTCTTTCAGGAAATTTAATTCTTTTGATGATCTTTTGATATTCTTTCCATTCTTGAAAACCACCAAAATGTTTTCGATATCGAAAATTCATATTTTGAGCATAATTTTTTGTATCTCTTAGGATTCCTAGAATAGAAAAATCTCGAAAATTTTTAATTAAATTAATTCTTGTTAAACTATATTTTGAGAAGCGATTAAATAATATTTTCGTTTTTTTCCAATCAATTAATCCTTCATTTTTGATAAAAAAATCAATTCCCTTTAAATTCCCGGAAAAAGAAGATTCTACAACAAAAATCGTTAAATCGGAAACTCTTGATAATTCAGAATTAATTTTTAAAGGATCTTCTGTATTTGTATCAATTAATATAAAATCATATTTTTGTTTGAGACTTTCAATTTTTACTTCAAAATTTTGAATGATTTCTTCCCCATCACAGATATAAATTCTTTTATTAATCTTTCTTTCAAATTCTTCTTTTTGCTCCTTCTGAGTAATCTTTAATAAAACCTTTCTTTCATAATCCATATCAATCATTAGTATTTTTTGAAAAGTTAGCATTTGTGCCATCATAAAGCAAATACTCGTCTTTCCAGCACTATGGTCCCCCACAAATGCAATTACACTTGCATATCTTCTCTTTTCTTTTTTTATTTGTTTTATTTCTTCCTTTAAGCTCTCGATTTCTTTCTTTAATTCCTTATCTCCTTCTGCTTTTTTTTCTAATAACTCTTTTTTTATTATTTTTTCGTAATAAATTGCCTCTTCTATTTTTTGATGCATTAATAATTTATTTTTTATTTGATTTTCTTTTGAATAAATTAAAATTATTTTTAAATCTTTTTTTCGTTTTTTTATTTTTTCGATTATTTCTTCTAGTGAAAAAGGACCTTCTAAAAAATCACTCATTATTAAGTATTCAATTTCGATATTTTGATCAAAAAGCTCAAAAATTCCTTCTTGATATTGAATATCTTTTCCTAAAATTTCACATTCTAATTTCTCTTTTAAACAATTATAAATTTGTTCATTTCCAATCGCTGTTACTATCTTCTTCAATTTCTTCTAACCTTCCTTCTATTAAATCTCTTTCTTGTTTAGAGCTTTCAATTTTCGTTAAAATATGATCATCTCCCACGCACATTAAACACTCTCCTTTTTTTAAGGATTTTATCTCAATTTTTTCTTTTTCTGATAAAGTCATATATTTTTCAAGCATTTTGATATTTTCTTCTTCTAATGAAAAAAATGTTTTTATACTTGAATTATTTAAAATACTCCTTCCATAAATTCCATTTTCTAAAGAAAAAAGATCTGCTATGTCTTGTGTAATCGCAACTCCACTTCCACCATATTTTCTTATTGTTTTAAAAATTCGATAAATAAAACTAGCAACTTCTTTATTGGATGTAATTCCAATTAATCTCCAAATTTCGTCCATATAAATTGTTTTTTTCTTATTTCTATTTTCTTTTATCTTGTCCCAAAAAAGATCCGTAAATAAATACATTCCATATTTTAGATTATCTTCACCTAATTCATAAATGTCAGCAACAATTAATTTATGATTCATTTCTACATTGGTTTGATGATTGAAAAAATTTAAAGATCCTTTTACAAAAGGAATTAATTTTATTTTAAATTTTATTGTTTTTTCATCTTGAGCAAGCAAATTATAAAAATCTTCTAATATTGGCATTTTTTCTTTTTCAATAAAAGTTCTTTTATCATTTTTTTCTTGGAATAAAGATTCATCTTCAAACGTAATTCCTTTTTTTTGATAGACTTGAATAATTTTTTCTTCAATGATTGCTTTTTCTTCTTCGTTTATTTCTCCGAAAATTAGGTTAAAAAATCCAATCAATTTACTAATTTTCGTTGCTAGATATCCTCTTTCTGAATCTTCTATACTTTCTTTTCGAATATCGAAAATGTTGATATAAGTTTCTGAAGAAGGACCAATTTTTAATAAAGTACCCTCTAATACTTGACAAAGTTTCTCATATTCTCTTTCTGGATCAATCACATATTGATCAATCCCCCATAAATAGGAGCGTATAATTAATAGTTTCGTATAAAAAGATTTCCCTGCACCACTTGTTCCAAAAATACACATATTTGCGTTTTTATATTTTTCTGCATTATATTTGTTAATAAAAATTAGTGAATTATTATATAAGTTCGTCCCCACAAAAATTCCTTTTTCATCGCAAATTGATGAAGAAATAAACGGATACGTAGAAATAATTCCATTTGTTAGAACATTTCTTTTGGTTACTTCTTTTACCTCTTTTGGATTGATCATAAGTGGTAAATTTGCCAAAAATCCTTGTTCTTGTCGAAAATATGCTCTCCTCGTTTGTAATCCTTTTGATTCTAATAATCCTTCTAATCGATTTAGTAGAAAATCTAACTCTTTTTCTTCGTTTGCATAAGTCATAATGTAAATATATAAAAAGTAAAAATCTTCTCCGTTAACTTGAATTTCTTTTCGGATATATTTCGCATCATTATAAGTAAATGCTGCAATATCGATATCTTGCCTATTTTGATTAGAATCTTTCAATTCTACCGCAACAGTTCCGATATGATAGGTTAAATCTTTGATAATTTTATAGGGATTTTGCTTTTCATAGAATATCGAAATATTTAGATTTAAATTGGAATCAATTAAATTTTTTAGAATTAAATCTGTTTGTTCTCGATAATAATTAACAATTAATATGGTAGAATAAAATTTTTGATCGATTTCGAAATATTTTGGATTTAATAAATTAAAATAACTTGGACTTAATAAATCTTGATTAGAGAATGAACCTTGATAAAAATCAATCTTTTTTCCTTTTTCCTTGTCCACTTTTTTTCGGTAATCCTCGAGAAACTTTTTTATTTTATTTTTTATCATATAAAATACTCCTTGGATTTAAAAACGATTTTAAAAGATTTAAAATTTCTTCTTTTTCAGTTATTTCATAGACTGTATTTCCACATCGGGATAAGCATTCTTTTATTTTCATATATTTTTCTTTTAAGTCGTCCTCTTGCATCTCTGTATTTTCAATTTCACTTTTTAAAATAATAAAAAAATTTTTTCGAGAAGATTTTTTTTGATCATTTAATTGCTTAATATAATTTAAATAATTTTTTGCGATTTTTTTAATTTTTTCAGATTCGTTTTCGTTCTTTTCTTTGATTGCTTTTTCTTGGAGAGTAAGATCTTCTTTTGTACTTTGAACAATAATCTGAAAAGGAAAATTACAAGTTTTTAATAAGATTTTATAGGAATTTAAAATGGTCTCTTTTTCAAATTCAGTTTTCAGACTAAAATTGATTGAATTTACTTTTAATATCTTAATGAGCTCATGATTTTTTAATTTAATCGCCCCCGTTTTGAGAATCCCTTGGATTGGAATCCATTCTTGAATCGATTTTATTTTCTTTTGTTTCATAAAATCACCGTTTTTATTTTATCTGTTTTTCCATTTTTTGTCAATTATTTTTTACAATTTTTTTGCTTCTTGCAGTGCAATTAAAAAAATTTCTTCTACTCTTTCTAATATTTCATCTGCTTGTTCAATTGGTAGTGCTTCTCCTTCTTTTCCTCTTCCTACTTCAATCGTATAACCTGGTTTTAAAAAATTTTCAACGAACCAATCTTTATAACCTGCAAAAGAAGAATCTTTTTCTGGCTTTGTCAATAAATAACCAGAAACGGTTTCAAACTTCTTCCCTATTTCATAACTTTCTTTAATTTTTCCATTTCCGATCATCCCAATAAATTTCTTCTCCTTGTGAATGAAGAGATATCGTTAAATTAAATTGCTGCAAAGTTGTAAAATTTGCAAGGCTTTGACTTTCCAACTCAGATAAAGGATTTGGTCCTACATAATCACGATAATTTGGTCCTACTACTCCTTTTTTTCTTTTGATTACTTTTGCTTTTTCCCATCCAGTTGGATAATTTAAATTTAAATCAACACCCCTAATATTTGCCTTCCAGTTTTTTAAATATTTTTGATTTTTAAAAATTAATTCCAAAAATTCTTTTTGTTCAAAAATATATTTTTCCTTTTGAACCAGATCTACTCCATCTGGGTTTACCATCGGAACAAGAAAAAGTTTCGTTTGCGATAAAATTGAATTAACATCATATCCTTTATACAAATGATCTTTTTTTAGATGATTTAATAATTTTTCGAAAAAGTTTATACTGACAAGACTTGTGATCCATTCGTTTGCATGATGTGCCGCATTAATTAAAATTTTTTTATTTCCTTCCCCTACTTTTAAATACGGAATTTTATGATTTAAAATACTCTTTCCGATACTTCCTTCTTCTAATGAGTTGATTTCTTTAAATTCATATTTTAAAAATTGGATATCTCGAACCAATTTTTGATATGTATAAAAATAATCTATTTTTCCAATACACTTTTCCATATTCACTCCTATCTTTTTTATTTTTATGATTTTTTTTATTTTTTATGAATATTTTTTTTATTTTTGAAGATTCTAATGTTATAAGGTTAATATTAGTTTAACTAAGAGCTATAAATGGTTTGTTTTGAGCTGTTTATCGTTCGAGCAAAGATCTTTTCTTGCTGGTTTTCGGTAGGAATTGGTCGGCGATTAGAGTGTATCATTTGCAAAAAGAGCTATTTTTCGTGGTTTTTTCGTAGGTGATTCATTCGAGGTTAAGATGATTTTTATATTTTTTAACGGTCAATATTAGTCCTTTGGATGGATGAATTTGGTTGTTATGAATGTATCTATTGTCGAACAAAGGATGAAATGATGTGGTAAAGGGCTTATTTATACAGGAATGTATATTAGGTTCGTCGCTATGTGATTTTGTTTTCGTTGAAGATTAATATTAGCTTTATACGAAAAGAAGCAACCAATGGATGCTTTCCATTGGTTGCTTCTTTTTTATTTGCTAAATATCTAGATTTTTTACATATTTTGCATTTTCTTCGATAAATTGTCTTCTTGGAGCGATTTCATCTCCCATTAAGATTGTAAAAATTTCATCTGCTTTAATAGCATCTTCCATTTTTACTTTTACTAAAATTCTAGTTTCTGGATTCATGGTCGTTTCCCATAATTGCTCTGGATTCATCTCTCCAAGACCCTTATATCTTTGAATTGAAATTCCATCTCTTCCTATTTCTGCAAGTTTTTGTTCCATTTCTTCATCTGTATAACAGTAAACATCTTGCATTCCTCTTTTCGACAATTTATATAATGGAGGTTGTGCTAAATATACATTTCCATTTTCGATTAACGGTCTCATATAGCGGAAAAAGAACGTCAATAACAATGTTCGAATATGTGCTCCGTCTACGTCGGCATCGGCCATAATAATGACTTTTCCATATCTTATTTTTGTAATGTCAAAGTCATTTCCAATACCAGCTCCAACCGCTAAGATAACTGGTTGTAACTTATCATTGTTGTAAATTTTATCAGCTCTTGATTTTTCTACATTTAGCATTTTTCCCCATAAAGGTAAAATTGCTTGGAATCTTCTATCTCTTCCTTGTTTTGCACTTCCTCCGGCAGAGTCTCCCTCTACGATATAAATTTCGCATACTTCTGAATTCTTTTCACTACAATCAGCTAGTTTTCCTGGTAATGTTGTGGATTCTAGAGCATTTTTTCTTCTTACTAATTCTCTTGCTTTTCGCGCAGCTTCTCTCGCTCTTGAAGCACTAATACATTTTTCTAAAATAGCTTTTGCTATTGCAGGATTTTCCTCTAAGAAATTAGCTAATGCTTCGTTTACCATGCTTTGTACAATTCCTGCAACATTGCTATTTCCTAATTTTGTTTTTGTTTGTCCTTCAAATTGAGGCTCTTTTACTTTTACTGAAATAACAGCCGTAATACCCTCTCGAATATCTTCTCCTTGTAAATTTCCATCTTTTTCTTTTAAAATATTATGTGCTTTTGCATAATCATTAAAAACTTTTGTAAGTCCTCTTTTAAATCCTTCTAAGTGTGTACCACCTTCTATTGTATTAATGTTATTAACAAAAGAATAAATATTTTCCGAATAGGATGTTGTATATTGAAGGGCAATTTCTACAGGAACTTCTCCATCTTTTTCGATGTAGATTGGTTTTTCGTGTAATTTTTCTTTATTTTTATTTAGGTACTCAACAAAAGATTGTAAACCTCCCTCATAGTGAAATTCTGCTTTTATTGGAGTTTCTCCTCTTAAGTCTGCTACATTTATTTTTAATCCCTTATTTAAAAATGCCATTTCACGAAAACGGTTTTCTAAAACAGAATAATCATATTCTAATGTTTCAAAAATTGTATCATCGGCTAAAAATCTTACTTTCGTTCCAGTTTCTTTTGAGTCTCCTATTTTCGTTAATTTTTGTACTGTCTTTCCCTTTTCAAATTTTAATTGATAGATTCCCCCATCTCTTTTAATGGTTAATTCTACCCATTTTGATAAAGCATTTACAACCGATGCTCCTACACCGTGTAATCCTCCTGAAACTTTATATCCACTATCTCCTCCAAATTTTCCTCCAGCATGAAGAACGGTATAAACTGTCTCTGCTGTAGATATTTTTGTTTTTGGATGTATTTCAACAGGAATACCTCTTCCATTGTCTTCTACGCAAATAATATTTCCTGGTTCTATCGTAATATTAATTTGTGTACAATAGCCAGCTAATGCCTCATCTACTCCATTATCTACAATTTCATAAACTAAATGATGTAAGCCTCGAATCGATACACTTCCAATATACATTCCTGGTCTTTTTCTTACAGCTTCTAGTCCTTCTAGTACTTGTATTTGTTCTGCACCGTATTCGTGTTCATATTTTTCCATTCTTTTTCATAACCTCCAAACACTTTTTATATTTGAGCTCTCTTTGCTAATGTTGTCGATGATATATTGGTAATATATCCTTTTACTTCTCCATTTTCTTTTACCAAAATCAAAGATTTTATATTTTGATCCGATACATCTATTATCTTATCATGAATATTCAAACTTTTGCAAATGTCTTCGAATCTTTTTTTCTGTAAAATTGATTCGATCGACAAAATTGCAATTAAGTCCTCTTGTTTTATCGTAATATCTTTTCCAATATGTAAAAACATTACTCAATTTCTCCTTTTTTTACTTGGAATAAAGAACAATCTAAATTCTTCAATTCCATTTTTTCTGTTCCTGTAATAATTACTTGTGCTTCTCCAATATGATCTAAAAAGTTTTTCCTTCTTTTGTAATCTAATTCTGACATAAAATCATCTAATAACAAAATCGGATATTCTCCAATCTCATCATAGATTACCCCTAGCTCTGCCATTTTTAAAGAAAGCATTGCTGTTCGATGTTGTCCTTGCGAACCATAAACATGAACTGGATTTTCATTAATCAATACATCAAAATCATCGCGATGAACACCTTTTGTTGTAAATCCTTTAATAAAATCAATTTTTCGATGATCTTTTAAACATGTTTGAAATTGATTCCTATCTTGAAAATCGGAATGATAAATTATACTGATTTTCTCTTTTCCTTCTGTAATCTTTTCATGGATGTCTTGTAGTTTTGGTTTTATTTTCTCAATATATTCTCTTCGATATAGAAAAACTTTTTCCGCATATTCTGCTAATTTTTCATCCCATATTTCCAATATCTCTTCTTTTCGGTCTGGTAGTCTTAAATAATTATTTCTTTGTTCAATTGTTTTTAAATATAAATTTAAATTGTATAAATACGCTGGTCTCAACTGACTAATATAGATATCTAAAAACTTTCTTCTTGCTGCAGGACCATCTTTTAAAGTATTAATATCATCTGGTGTAAAAATAACGGTATTAATTGTTCCAATTAAATCACTTAACCTTTTTACTTTTACTCCATTCACAAAAAAACTTTTTTTAGGATTGATTGTGTATTTCACATTTCCCTCTCGATCTTTTTTTTCAAAATCAACCGAAACCGAAGCAAAATCTGATCCAAATTGAATCAATTCTTTTTCTTTGTTCGTTCGAAAAGATCTTCCGATGCTACACAAAAAAATCGCTTCTAAAATATTGGTCTTTCCTTGTGCATTATTCCCATAAAAAATATTAATCCCTTTATTTAAATTAAGTTGAAGATGTTCATAATTTCGAAAATGATGTAGTTCTATTTTTTTTATGTTCATTTTTGCTCCAAACGCACTCTCGTTTTCCACATTCTTTGTGCAATTTGTGGAAAACCTTTCTCTTTTTTAATCTTTTAATCGAATTGGTAAAATCATATATGTGTAATCGCCTTCATCAACAGAACGAATCACACAAGGAGAAATACTGGTTCCAAAATCAATAAATACTTCTTCATCATCAATGGCTCTTAACGCATCTAAGAAATATTTTGGATTAAATCCAGCTTCCAAATTTTTTCCTTCTGATTCTACATAAATTTCTTCTTTTGCATCTCCTGTTTGGTTCGTACAAGAAATTGTTACTTTTCCGATTTCAACGAAAACTTTTACAGGATATTTTTTTTCTTTTTCGATACTTGATGAAGAAATTAAACTAATTCTTTCAAAACAATTTTGAATTATATCTTTATTAACTCTTATTCTTGTTTCCCAATTTTCTGGTATGACACTTGAATAATTTAAGAATTCTCCATCTAATAGTCTTGTAACAACTTTACAATTCTCCATTTCAAATAAAGCTTGATTTTTCGCTACTCCAATTTTCACAGTATCAAAAGAATCTAAAATAATTTTATTGATTTCATTTAATGTTCTTCCTGGAATAACAGCTGTAAAGTCATTAATTTTGTTTTGTAAAAATTTACTTTTCCACGCTAGACGAAAACCATCTACAGCAACAACATTTAGTTTATTATTATTAATTTGAAATAAACATCCGGTAAAAATTGGTCTATTTTCTTCAGTGCTTACTGCAAAAATTGTTTTTCGAATCATGTCTTTTAATGAATTCTGTTCAATTTCAATCGAATTTTCAATATTAATTTGTGGAAGTTCTGGAAATTCATCAGGATTCATTGTTGCTAGTTTATATAAAGATCCTTCACATTCAATTACAAGTAAGTTCTTTTCATTAATTTCAATCTTAATATCTGTATCTGGTAATTTACGAATAATTTCACTAAACATGATTGCATTTACAACAGTTGCTCCTTGTTCTTTTACATCACATTCGATAATATATTCAATTCCGATTTCTAAATCATATGTCGTTAACTTAACTTGATTATCATTTGTTTGAATTAAAATTCCTTCTAAGATAGGCATTGTTGTTTTTGATGCAACAGCTTTTGTTACGGAATTAATTGCTCTAAGGATTTTATCCTTCTCACAAACAAGTTTCATTTTGATCAAACTCCTTTTTTTATAAATAATTAATATATTTTAGTAGTAGTAGTAGTAGGTCCTGTGGATAATGTGGAAAAGTCTGTGCAAAGTTTATTTCCGTACATTTTCTCCTGTTGATATCTTTGTGGAAAAAAAGATATCTTATCTACATGTGGAAAATTATTTTGTGGAAAAAAAAGATTTTAACAGTTTATAAACACCTTTTTCACACCAAGTTGTGGATATCTAATGTACCGGTTCCGTAAGTAGAGCTCGGATTATGTCGAAGAAATAATTTGTTCTACAAACAGAATTTTTAAAAAATCGATTAATCCATTTTTACTCTTAGGATTTGTCCGATACCAAAATGTTTTTCACACTTTCCACAATTAATTTTGTGTTTGAATTTTCTTTAATTTCTTTTTCAATTTTATTACAAGCATGCATAACTGTTGTATGATCTCTTTTTCCAAAATCTTTTCCGATTTGAGGAAGCGACATTTGAGCAACATTTCTACAAAGATACATTGCAATTTGTCTAGGAAATGCAATATCATTTGATCTTTTTGAACTACGAAGATCTTTTACGGTAATATTAAAATATTTAGCAACCGTATCTTGAATAAAATCAGAAGAAATGACCTTATCCTTTTGTGAAACAATATCATTAATCGCACGTTCTGCCATTTCCATTGTAATGGGACTATTTGTTAAAGAGGATTTTGCAATTAATTTATTTAACGTTCCCTCAAGTTCACGGATATTGGAATCAATACGATTTGCAATATTGGCTAAAATCTCGTCATCGATAATAATATTATCTAATTGAGCTTTCTTTCTTAATATTGCTAAACGTGTTTCGTAATCTGGGTTGGAAATATCAGCAATTAATCCCCATTCAAAACGGGACTTTAAACGATCTTCCAATAATTGAATATCTTTTGGCGGTCGATCGCTTGATAAAATAATTTGTTTTCCACTTTCATGTAACGTATTAAAGGTGTGGAAGAATTCTTCTTGAATTCTTTCTTTTCCAGCGATAAATTGAATATCATCTATTAATAAAACGTCAATATTTCGATAACGATTACGAAATTGATCATTTTTATTATCTTTTATGGCATTGATTAATTGATTTGTGAATTTTTCAGAAGTAACATATAAAATGTTTGTATTTCTGTTTCTTCTTATGATTTCATTTCCAATCGCATGCATTAAGTGTGTTTTTCCTAATCCTACACCACCATAAATAAATAATGGATTGTAAGAAGTTGCCGGAGAATCTGCAACAGCCAAAGCTGCGGCATGAGCAAAACGATTGTTATTTCCAACAACAAAGGTATCAAATGTATATTTTGGATTTAAAGAAGAATTGGAATATCCAGTATTGGCATCTAGATCCATCACGTTATTTGAGGACGGAGAAATCTCTGTATTCCCTTCTTCCCTAACGATTATTGATACTGTACATTCACGATTTGTGATATATTTAAAAGTATTTTGTAGTAAATCGTGATACTTTGAATCTACAGCATCTCTTTGGAAAGTTGAAGTGGCAACGAGTACAATATGGTCGTTTGTGGCACTATCAATTTCCAAGTTTTTAATCCAAGTCTCATATGAAATTTTTGTCGTTTCGTCTTTTAAAAGTTCTTTTGCTTTAGTTAAAAGTTCTTCCAGTTCTTTTGACATTTTTTTCAGTCCTTCCAAATTTTCATATCAAAGCTTTTGGGAAATATTATTTTTAGAATGAAAAAGTAATGAAATAAGCTAGTTATCCACATGTGGATAACTGTTTAAACATCCAGATATATCAATACTTTAAATACCATAAAAGTCTATATCCCCTATTAATTCCTAATAATATCAAAGTTCAAGTAAAATAGTCAATAAAAAAGAGGAAATAAATCAGAAAAAAGTGAAAATACTTTAAATTGCCGTAAATATCTTGACAGAGCAGACATTTTTGCGATATAATCGTAGAGCTTATAAAAAATATATCCGCCCTTGCGGTTGTATAGAAAAGCTTATAAATAGGAGGTGCGAGAAAAATGAAAAGAACATTCCAACCAAAAAAGAGACAAGAACAAAAAGAACACGGTTTTATGAAAAGAATGAAAACAAAATCCGGAAGAAATGTATTAAAAGCAAGAAGAGCAAAAGGAAGAAAAAAATTAAGTGCTTAAACATGCAAAGAGGCCGCGTAGGTGGTCTTTTTGTCTTTGTTTAAATAAGGATTTAGATCATGAAAAAAATTGATACATTGAAAAAAAACTATGAATTTAAAAATGTATTAACAAAAGGAAAATTCTATTCCGGCAAACAAATTATTTGTTATATTTCAAAAAATAAAAAAAATAAAAATTTTCTTGGAATTGCAATCAGTACAAAAATAGGGAAGGCAGTAAAACGAAATCGTTTAAAAAGACTAATTCGAGAAAATTATCGAATTTTAAAAGAAGATTTATTTTTAGGAAATAACATCGTTTTTTTGTGGAAGAAAAGAATGAAACCGGATTTAGCAGATTTTCATGTAATTCAAGAAGATATGAAAAAAATTTTTAAAGAATCAAAAATCTTGAAAGAAGATTGAGTTCTATGAAAAAAATAAGCTTATATTTTTTAAAACTTTATCAAAAATATATTTCTCCACTTTTTGCGGCTTTCGGATACCATTGTAAATATTACCCAACGTGTTCTGAATATGCAAAGCAAGCAGTCGAAAAATATGGTTTTTTTAAAGGGAGTTTTTATAGTTTAAAAAGAATTTTAAAGTGTAATCCATTTTCAAAAGGTGGGTATGACCCTTTAAAATAGATGGAGAGAAGAATGGGTTTTATATCAAGTATTTTTGGATATTTATTAAATTGGTTATATATACTATTTAATAATTATCGGATGGGCAATGATAGCCTTTACTATTATCCTTAGGATCATTTTATTACCAATTTCTTTAAAACAACAAAAATCACTAAGAACAAATTCAAAAATGCAAGAAGAATTAAAGCAAATTCAATTCCGTTATAAAAACAATCCAGAACAAATGAATCAAGAAGTTATGGCAATGTATAAGAGATATGGAACAAATCCGTTTTCTGGGTGTTTAAGTGGAATTTTACAAATTATTATTATTTTATCTGTATTTTTCTTAGTTAGTCAGCCACTAACTTATATGAGAAAAGTAGATGAAGATGTAATTAATCAATATAAAGAAGAGATTCAAGCAGATGGAAATGTTTCTTATGCTGAGATTAAGATTATCGAAGAAAAGGGAGGAGAGGACGAAAGAGTAAATATCAATATGGACTTTTTCGGACTTGATTTAAGCAAAGTTCCAAATCAAAATTTAGGAGATTTTAAAGTTTATATTATTCCAGTTTTATATGTAATATCTTCTATTATTTCAATAAAAATGACGAATAATATGACAAAGAAGAAAAAGAATGAAGAAGGAATTATTCCTGCAAAATCAGAAGAAGAAGTTGCAATGGAACAAATGAATAAAAATATGGCTTATTTGATGCCAATCATGTCAATCTCCATTGCTTTTATCGCTCCACTTGGATTAGCTTTATATTGGCTTGTAGGAAACATTGTTATGATTATTGAAAGAATTTTGATTGATAAATATTTCCAACATAAGGAGGAAAAAGAAAATGCCTAAAGAACTTATTTTTGAAGGACGAACAACAACGGAAGCAATCGAAAAAGGACTAAAAGAATTAAAAGTTTCAAAAGATAAAGTAGAAATAACGGTATTAGAAGCAGAAGAAAAAAGAAGTTTTTTTAGCATTTTAGCTCCAAGAGTTGTTAAAGTAAAAATGGTTTTAAAAGAAGAAAAAATAAACACAAAAAAAGAATCAACCAAAAGAAAAGATCCAATAAAATATGAAGTAAGTGAAGAAGAATTACAAAAAGCAAAAGAAGCAACAGAGAAATTCTTAAATGAATTTTTACAAGCAATCAAGAAAGAAATAACATCAAAAACAGAAATAAAAGATTCTTCTATTCTTGTTACACTAGAAGGAGAAAATGCATCAGAATTTATTGGTTATCGAGGAGAAGTATTAAATGCATTACAATCGTTATTATCTACGATAGCAAATAAAGATCGAAAAGGAAAAATTAAATTAATTTTAGATATTGCGAACTATAAAGAAAAAAGAGAAAAAACATTAGAAGATTTAGCGGTGAAAGTGGCAAAATCTGTTGTAAAAACAGGAAAATCAATAACATTAGAGCCAATGACAGCATATGAAAGAAAAATTATTCATAGTAAATTACAAGAAAATAGTCGTGTAACAACCTATAGTGTTGGAGAAGAACCTCATAGAAGGATCGTAATACAAAAAAATAAATAAAATCGGAAGTCAAAGTGAAGATTTTAGTTTCTATATATTCAAAAGAATATAAAAAACGAAAGAATCCTTTGACTTCTTTTTTTATAATATTTGTAAAAATAAAAAAACAAATAAATTAATAAAAATAAATTATACACAAAAAAAATTAATTTAATAAAAAATAAATAATAAACAAACGTAGTAATAAAGCGGTTTTAAAAACAAAATAAAAATAAAAATTAATTTTAAATAAAAAATTAAGAATAAATATAATTAAAATAAATAAAAATTATTTTTTTATTTTTAATATTATTAAATTCAATTATCTATTTTTTATTAATTTAATTAATAAAAAATAGAAAAAACATTAAAAATACGAAATAATAAAAATAAATAAAAATAACAAAAATAAAATAAAAATAAAAGAAAAAGGAGAAAAAATGAACACGATCGCAGCAATCTCTACAGCGACAGGAACAGGCGGAATAGGAATTATTCGAATGAGTGGAGAAAATTGTTTTCAAATATTAGAAAAAATATTTATTCCGAAAAAAAAGCAAAAAATAGAAGAAATAAAAGGATATCAAATAAAATATGGAACAATTATTAATCAAAATACGAAAGAAATGATTGATGAAGTTTTAGTTTCATATTTTAAGGCTCCAAAAAGTTATACAACAGAAAATATGTGTGAGATTAATTCGCATGGTGGAAGTATTATTTTGCGAATGATATTAGAAGAATGTTTAAAGGCTGGAGCAATATTAGCAGAACCAGGTGAATTTACAAAAAGAGCCTTTTTAAATGGAAGAATTGATTTATCGCAAGCGGAATCTATCATTGACTTAATTAATGCAAAAACAACGAGAGAAGCAAAAGCTTCTGCGAAACAATTAGAGGGAGAGCTTTCTCGAAAGATTGGAACGATTAGAGAGAGCCTATTAGACATCATGGCAGATATTGAAGCATCAATTGATTATCCGGAATATGATATCGAAGAAGTGACGAATCATCAAGTCTTAGAAAAAATTAAAAAAATAAAACAAGAATTAGAGCAACTGGAAAAAAGCTATGAAACAGGTAAAATCTTAAAAGAAGGAATCAAAACAGTTATTATAGGAAAACCGAATTCTGGAAAATCTTCGTTATTAAATGCAATATTAAAGGAAGAAAGAGCAATTGTTAGTGATATCGAAGGAACAACGAGAGATAGTATCGAAGAAATGGTGACGATTAAAGGAATACCTTTAAAATTAGTTGATACAGCAGGAATTCGAAAAACAGAAGATCAGATTGAGAAAATTGGAGTAGATCGAGCGTTAAAGCTATTACAAGAGGCTGAACTTGTTATTATGATTATTGACGGAACAAAACCACTTGAAGAAGAAGACAAAGAGATTCTTCAAAAAATAAAAGAAAGAAATGCAATTATTCTTTTAAATAAAATGGATCGAGGAGATTTATCTCTTGAAAAAAGTGCAATGTTATGTAAATTAAACAAGCCAATTCTTAAAATATCGGCTAAAAAAGGAACAGGAATTGAAAAAATGTATGAAAAAATAGTAGAGATGTTTGAATTGGGCAATTTACAAACAGATTCAGAAACCTTAATTACGAATATTCGACACAAAAATCAGATTCATAAAGCAATTTTATCTTGTGAAAAAGCAGAAAAAACCATAAAAGAAAATATGCCAGTTGATATTATTGCAGTAGAAATGAAAGAAGTTTTAGAATCATTAGGAGAAATTACGGGAGATAATGTGTCAGAAGATATTATAAATGAAATCTTTCGAAAATTTTGTCTTGGAAAATGAAGCACGAGAATGCAAAATAAGACGATTTAAACAAAAAAAGAACATTATACATATCCAAAAAGACAAAATTGATTTTAAAGGCATTCTCGTGGCAAAATAAAAGTTTCGACAAAAAATGTCGAAAGGTACTGAAGTGATTGCAATTTGTGTACAAACACGAGTTTATGTTTCACAGAAAACAGGAGAAAAGGAGAGAAAAAATGAGCTATCAGGCAGGAAAATACGATATAGCGGTAATAGGAGCAGGACATGCTGGATGTGAAGCAGCACTAGCAAGTGCACGTATGGGACTAAAAACTTTATTATTTTCCATCAGTTTGGAAGCTGTTGCGAATATGCCGTGTAATCCACATATCGGAGGAAGTTCAAAAGGACATTTAGTAAGAGAAATTGATTGCTTAGGCGGAGAGATGGGAAAGAACATTGATAAAACTTATACCCAGATGAGAATGCTAAATACATCGAAAGGACCAGCAGTTTATTCTTTAAGAGCACAAGCAGATCGAAAAAAATATCAGATGGAAATGAAACACACCTTAGAAAAACAAGAAAACTTATATATCAAACAAGCAGAAATTGTAGATATCGGAATCGAAGAAGGAAAAGTAAAATGGATTGAAACGAATATTGGGGCGATCTATCAAGTGGATGCCATTATTCTAGCAACAGGTACTTATTTAAAAGGAAAAATTTACATAGGAGAGGTTTCTTATGAAAGTGGTCCAGATGGCGTATTCCCGTCAATTCGATTATCGGATACTTTAAAGAGAATAGGAATTCAATTAATTCGTTTTAAAACAGGAACACCAGCAAGAATTAATAAAAAATCAGTTGATTTTTCAAAAATGGAAATTCAAGAAGGTGACGAAGAAATCGAGATGTTTTCTTTCGAAAATGAAAGAAGAAAAGATACGAATCAAATGCCTTGTTATTTAACTTATACGAACCAGAAGACACATGATATTATTCGAGCAAATTTACACCGTTCTCCTTTATTTTCAGGCGAAATTACAGGAACAGGACCGCGCTATTGTCCATCGATAGAAGATAAAGTAGTACGTTTTAAAGATAAAGAAAGACATCAGGTCTTTATTGAACCAGTTGGGAGAGATACAGATGAATTATATGTTCAGGGAATGAGTTCTTCTTTGCCAGAAGATGTTCAAATAGCAATGTATCGAACATTGCCTGGATTAGAAAATGCGGAATTTACAAGACCAGCATATGCAATTGAATATGACTGTATTGATCCTTCAGAATTAAAATTGACCTTAGAATATAAAAAAATTGAAGGAATGTTTTTTGCTGGACAAATCAATGGTACTTCCGGATACGAAGAAGCCGCTGCACAAGGAATTATTGCTGGAATTAATGCAGCATGTAAAATAAAAGGAATGGAACCAGTTATATTAGATCGAACACAGGCATATATTGGAGTACTAATTGATGATATTGTAACGAAAGGAACAAATGAGCCATATCGAATGATGACATCAAGAGCAGAATATCGCTTATTATTGCGACAAGATAATGCTGATTTGAGATTATTAGAAATAGGACATAGAGTAGGATTAATATCGAACGAAAGATATCAAAAATTTCAACAGAAAAAAGAAGCTATTGAAAGTGAAATTCAAAGATTAAAGCAAACGGTTGTTAAACCAACCAAGCAAGTAAATGATTTTTTAAAGAAAAAACGGAACATCAGAGCTAACAACTGGAATAAAAATGGATGAATTATTAAAAAGAACAGAGATTAAATATGAGGATTTAAGAGAAATTGATCCCCAAATGCCAAATTTAACAAAAGAAGTAGCAGAAGAAGTAGAAATTCAAGTAAAATATGAAGGTTATATAAAAT
Organism: uncultured Clostridia bacterium; assembly: GCA_944393505.1. Taxonomy (GTDB): domain Bacteria; phylum Bacillota; class Clostridia; order TANB77; family CAG-508; genus CALYAK01. The sequence continues at coordinate 95,267 of CALYAK010000001.1, forward strand.
TGCAAGAGAGTCAAGTAGAAAAATTTAAAAAATTAGAGCAAAAAAGGTTACCACAAGAGATTAATTATGAAGAAATAAAAGGTTTACGACTAGAAGCAAGGCAAAAATTAAATAAAATTAAACCAACTTCTGTTGGACAGGCTTCTAGAATCTCTGGAGTTTCACCTGCTGATATCTCTGTTTTATTAATCTATCTAGAACAAAACAAAGGAAAGAAAGAGGATATATAAATGGAAAAAAAAGAATTTCAAGAAAAATTTCAGCAAAAAGTGCAAGTACATGGAATTAAACTAGATGAAAAACAAATCGATTCATTTTTTGTCTATATGAATCTTCTCTTGGAATGGAATCAAAAAATGAATCTAACAGCAATTCTTGATCCAGATGAAATTATTGTAAAACATTTTTTAGATTCTTTAACAATTGAAAAATATTTAAAAGACGGATCAAAAGTTATCGATATTGGAACTGGAGCGGGTTTTCCAGGGATTCCTCTTGCGATATATAGGCAAAATGTTCAATTTCTTTTAGCAGATTCTCTTCAAAAAAGAATTCTCTTTCTAGAAGAAGTAAAAAAACAAATATCTTTGAAAAATGTAGAATTAAAACATGCAAGAGCAGAAGATCTTGGGAAAGATTTAAACTACCGAGAACAATATGATTTTGCAGTATCAAGGGCTGTTGCACCGTTAAGAACTTTATTAGAATACACGGTTCCATTTGTAAAAAAAGATGGATATTGTATTTGTATGAAGGGGAGCAAAGGAAAAGAAGAGCTGAAAGAGGCAACTAATTCTTTAAGAATACTAGGAGTAAAATTAGAAAAAGAAGAAGAATTTTTGTTAGGTGATACTGGAAATGAAAGAATGATTTTTTTAATTAAAAAAGAAGAAAAAACACCGGAAAAATACCCAAGAAAAGCAGGAATTCCTACAAAACAGCCACTTTAAAAACTAGAAAAAAGATTGTAAATATTTATAATTTTCATTGACATATTAAGAATATTTTTATATGATTAATATGTCAATTTTTTTGTTTGGAGGTTAAAATTTTGGGAAAAATCATATCCATTGCAAATCAAAAAGGAGGAGTAGGAAAGACTACAACTACCGTTAATTTAAGTGCAATTCTAGCACAAAAAGGTAAAAAAGTACTAATGATCGATATGGATCCTCAAGGAAATGCTACAAGTGGTTTTGGTATTGATAAAAACGTAAAAACATCTGTTTATGATTTAATCATAAATGAAGTAGAAGCAGAAGAAACTCTTCAAAAATCAAATTTGAAGAATTTAATGGTATGCCCTTCAAACATAAACCTTGCAGGAGCTGAAGTTGAACTTGTCTCTATGATGTCTAGAGAATATCGATTAAAAGAAAAATTAGATAAAATTAAAGATAAATTTGATTATATCTTAATTGATTGTCCGCCTTCTTTAGGGCTTGTAACATTAAATGCGTTTACAGCATCAGATAGTGTATTAATTCCTGTACAATGCGAGTACTTCGCATTAGAAGGATTAGGACAACTATTAAATACGATTAACTTAGTAAAAAAGCATTTAAATAAGACATTTCAGATAGAAGGTGCATTATTAACAATGTATGATGCAAGGACGAACCTTTCAAATCAAGTTGTTAAAGAAGTAAAAAACTATTTTGACAACAAGGTATATAAAACAGTAATTCCAAGAAATGTAAAGCTGAGTGAAGCGCCAAGTTATGGAATGCCAATTACACTATATGATCCGAGATCAAAAGGCGCAAAGAGCTATATCAAATTTGCAAAAGAATTCTTGAAAAATAATGAAGATTAAAGAAGGGAAGGAATTATATGGTTAAAAAAACAGGGTTAGGTAGAGGATTAGATGCTTTATTTGCAGATGTTCCTGCAATAGAAGAGGAAAAGAAGACTGAAAAGCCGGGAGAAGTAATTGAACAAATTAAAATAGTAGAGATAGAACCAAATAAAGAGCAACCAAGAAAGAAATTTGATTCCGAGAGCTTAGATGAATTAGCAGAATCAATCAAGCGATATGGGGTTATTCAACCAATCATTGTTTCACAAAAAGACAATTATTATGAAATTATTGCTGGTGAAAGAAGATGGAGAGCCGCTAAAAAAGCAGGATTAGAAGAAATGCCTTGTATTGTTCGAAATGATGATGAAAGAAAGAAAAGAGAAATTTCATTAATCGAAAATATACAAAGAGAAGATTTAAATCCAATTGAAAAAGCAAGAAGCTTTAAGGCTCTCATGGAGGAATACTCTTTAACGCAGATGCAAATGTCCGAAATTATAGGAATAAGTAGAAGTGCAATTGCAAATACTATACGTATTCTAAATCTAGATGAGAGAGTTATTCAATTAGCTTTAGAAGGAAAACTTACTGAAGGTCATTGTAGATCACTTGTTTCAATTGATGATCCAGAAAAACAATATAAGTTAGCTTTAAAAATTATTGAAACAGGGGATAGCGTAAGAGATATTGAAAGAAAGGTAAAAAATGGAAAAAAACTAAAAGAAAAAGACAAGAAATACGAAGCCATTTACCAAGACATCGAGAATCGTTTTCAAGGATTTTTTGGAACAAAAGTAAAATTAGATGCAGGAAAAAGGAAAGGAAAAATTATCATAGAATATGCATCAAATGAAGATTTAGAGAGAATACTAGATTTAATTAGATAGAGGAGAAGCATGGAAAATTTACTTACGTTTTTAAGGTCAGATAACTTTTTAATTGGTCTCTTAGTTTTTAATATACTTTTATTCATATTATTTTTATTTAATAATCGAAAATTAAGAAAGCTACGAAAAGCTTATTTAGAATTTATGAATAAATTGGGCCATGGAAATTCAATTGAAGAGATGTTAAAAGACTATGTAAATAGCGTAAAAGACATTGAAAAAAGAGAAGATGAAATTGAAAAATATTTAGTAAGGTTAGACAATACAGTGGATAAATGTTTCCAAAAAATAGGCGTTTATCGATATAATGCTTTCAAAGATACAGGAAGTGATTTAAGTTTTACTTTAGCAATTTTAGATAAAGAAAATTCTGGAATTATGCTAAACGGAATCTATTCTTTCGAAGCATCTAATATCTATGCAAAGCCAATTGAAAAAGGAAAATCGACCTATACTCTATCAAAAGAAGAAGAAATTGCATTAGATCGAGCAATTCATTGTAAAGAATAACAAAATAGGAAGAAAGAATTGCTAAGAGGAAAAATCCTTTTAGCAATTCTTCTAGATAAATAAAGTAGAATAAGCAAATTCTTTCGGTTTAGTATTGACACAAAAGCAATTTATGTGGTAAGATAAATATCGTTATTGAAAAAACAACCAAATGGAGAGGTGGTCGAGTTGGTTTATGGCACCAGTCTTGAAAATTGGCGTAGGTTTGTAGCCTACCGTGGGTTCGAATCCCACCCTCTCCGCCACGAAGAAAGATCTTAAATTTGTTAAGATCTTTTCTTTTAATTTTTCAAGAAATGGATTGGAATATTCTTGACATTACAGGCTATACTATGCTAAGATATTAGTGTTATACGATTTGGAGAATTACCCAAGTGGTTGAAGGGGACAGTTTGCTAAACTGTTAGGGTTCGTTTAGGGCCGCGAGGGTTCAAATCCCTCATTCTCCGCCAGAGAAGAAACTTTTTACAAGTTTCTTTTTTTTACTCAAAAAAAGAAGTAAAGAATTGAGATTCTTTACTTCTTTCTTGTTATTTCTCAATTTTTACATCAGAAGACGATGTAGTTTGATTTTCTTTGTATAACTTTTCTCTTTCTTGTTGACGAAGCTTTAAGTTATCTTTTGCAACTGTCATTAATAATTTAATACGATTTGTTTGATTTGCTTCACTTGCACCAGGGTCGTAGTCAATTGGAGAAATATTAGCTTCTGGATATTTACTGCGAATGGTTTTAATGACACCTTTTCCTACAACATGGTTTGGTAAACAAGCAAATGGTTGAACACAGATAATATTTGGAATACCATGTTCAATATATTCAATCATTTCTGCAGTTAGAAACCAACCTTCACCAGTCTGATTTCCAATAGATAGAATATCTTGTACTTTCTTTTCTAATTCCCAAATGTTACATGATAATAGATATCCTTTTTTCGAGGATTTAAGAGCTGCTACAGCATCTTTTTCTAAAATGTCGATTAAATTAATAGCTGTTTTGAAAATCTTTGATTTTACTTTATCCGTTTTAATTAATGTATTAAAAGTTACTTTGTGGGTAGCGATAAACTTAATAAATCCCATAAAATCTGGTAGGATAACTTCTGCACCTTCTTCTTCTAGTTTGTCAGCCACAAAGTTATTACCAAAAGGATGGTATTTAATTAATACTTCTCCGACAATTCCTACTTTTGGTTTTTCAATAGAGGTATCAAGAGGAATCTTTTCGAAATCATTTACCATTTCATAGATACTATCTTTAAACTCTTGATAGGTTGATTTTTCAAGGTATTTCTTACATTTTTCCATCCATTGATCGAATAATGCTTGTGTTTCTCCTTTATTTACTTCATAAGCACGATTTTTGGTTAATAGTTTCTGAAGCAAATCTCCATAAACCACCATTTTTAAAAGACGTTCCACTAGTTTTGGTGTAATTTTGAAACCAGGCATTTTCTCCATACCAACAACATTAAAAGAAATTACAGGAATATTTGGATAGCCAGCATCTTTTAATGCTTTACGAATAAAGCCAATATAGTTGGTTGCACGACATCCTCCACCTGTTTGCGACATGATAAGAGCAGTTTTATTTAAGTCATATTTTCCGGATTGTAAAGCTTCAATCATTTGACCAGTAACTAATATGGATGGATAACAAGCATCGTTATTTACGTATTTTAATCCAGTTTCAACAGTGTGTTCAGTACATTCTCGAAGAAGCTCGACTTTGTAACCACTTGCACGAACAGCAGATTCTAACAATTCAAAATGGATTGGTGCCATCTGAGGAATTAAAATCGTATAATCAGGACGCATTTCTTTAGTAAATATTTTCTTATTCACACGATAATCACCAGTTGCGGAATCCAATTCTTTTCTTTCTCGCTCACGTTTGTTCATACTTGCAAGAAGAGAACGAATACGAATTCGTACGGCTCCTAAGTTGTTAATTTCATCGATTTTTATTAAGGTATACATTTTTCCATAGCTTGATAAAATTTCTTCCACTTGATCCGTTGTAACAGCATCAACACCACATCCAAAAGAGTTTAATTGAACAAGTTCTAAATTAGGATGATGACCAACAAACTCAGCAGCGGCATAAAGTCTTGCATGATAAACCCATTGATCAACAACGCGAAGAGGTCTTTTAGCTTCTGCTTTATCAGAAATACTATCTTCTGTTAATACACATAAACCAAGGCTAGTAATTAAAGTATCAATACCGTGATTAACTTCTGGATCTACATGATAAGGTCTACCAGCTAAAACGATACCTTTTGTATGATGTTTCTCAATGTATTCAAGAGCTTTTTGTCCTTCATCATGAATATTTTTTTTGCATTGTTGATATTCCTTTTCAGCAAGAGTTGCTGCCATTTCTAATTCTTTTTTAGAAAAATGAAATTGTTTAAATTCTGGCAATTCTAACATTGTTTCAACAAGTGCTTTTTTCTCAAAAGGTAAGAATGGATTTAAGAATTGGACACTTGGATCTTTTAGTTCTTCTATATTATTCTTTAATACTTCGGAATAAGAAATAACAATTGGACAGTTATAATGATTGTCTGCACTTTTATATTCTTTTCGAGAATAAGGAATACAAGGATAGAAGATTCTTTTGATACCTTGATTTAATAAGCTAATAATATGACCGTGAGAAAGCTTTGCAGGGAAGCAAACTGACTCAGAAGGCATAGATTCAATTCCTTTTTCATAGGTAGAACGAGTGCTCTTTTCTGAAATAACGACACGAAAACCTAAATTTGTTAAGAAAGTGAACCAAAATGGATAATCTTCATACATATTCAATACTCTTGGAATACCAATAGTTCCACGAGGTGCATGTTCTGCAAGTAAAGGCTTATATCCGAAGACACGTTCATACTTGTATTTGATAAGATTTGGTAATTCAGATTTTCCAGTAACAATTCCAGCTCCTTTTTCACAACGATTGCCGGAAATATGAGTTTGACGATTACTGAAACGGTTAATCGTTAATAAACAATGATTCTCACATTTATTACAACGTACATGAGAAGTTGTAATTTCCAAATGATCTAAATCTTCAGATTTGGTTAAAGTTGAAGTGTAAGTCATATCTAAATTAGCTTGATATTGTTCTTTTGCTAAAAGAGCTACACCATAAGCTCCCATTAGACCAGCAATATCAGGACGAATTACTTTCTTGCCAACGATTAATTCAAAGGCACGTAATACAGCATCGTTGTAAAATGTTCCGCCTTGTACAACAATATGATCGCCCAAAGTAGAAACATCTCGAACTTTCATTACTTTCTGAATTGCATTTTTAATAACGGAGTAAGAAAGTCCAGCAGAGATATCTCCAACAGAATAGCCTTCTTTTTGGGCTTGTTTAATTTTGGAGTTCATAAAAACTGTACAACGGGAACCTAAGTCAACAGGTTGTCTTGATTCAATTGCAGCTTGAACGAATTCAGGCAAAGTTAAATTCAAGCTTTTTGCAAAAGTTTCAATAAAAGAACCACAACCAGAAGAGCATGCTTCGTTTAACATGATATTATCAATGGAACCATTTTTCATGCGGATATATTTCATATCCTGTCCACCAATATCTACGATACTTGTTACCTCTGGTAAAAATTCTTTTGCTGCCGTATAGTGAGCAATTGTCTCAATTTCATTTAGATCTACATTTAAAGCTGTTTGAATTAGTTTTTCTCCATATCCTGTAACCCCGCTATAACGAATAATTACACCATCTGGAAGATCGGAATAGAAAGTTTTAAGCATTTTAATAACGCTTTGTAATGGATTTCCCTCATTACTTCCATAAAGAGAGTAAAGTAATTCATTATCTTCTCCAATTGCTACTAACTTAGTTGTAGTTGAACCGGCGTCAATTCCAACGTAACAATTTCCTTTATAGGTTTTCAAATCTCCTTTTTTTACTTTATCCTTCTCGTGACGTTCTTTAAACTCTTCATATTCTGCGTCAATTGAAAAAAGTGGATTTAAAGGATTGGATGTATCATCTCGATAATTTTTTAATAGTTCTAATTTTGCTTTTAATTTTTCAACAGAAATAGGGTTGGATTCGATTGAGTTTAAAGCTGCACCTTTTGCTACTAATAAATGAGCTTCTTCTGGAACAATAATTTGATCACCTTTTAAAGATAAAGTTTCAATAAAACGTTCGCGTAATTCAGATAGATAATTTAAAGGTCCTCCTAAAAAGGCAACATTTCCTCGAATTGGTCTACCACAAGCTAATCCACTAATTGTTTGATTAACAACAGCTTGAAAAATAGAAGCTGCAATATCTTCTTTGGCTGCTCCTTCGTTTAGCAAAGGTTGAATATCTGTTTTGGCAAAAACACCGCAACGAGAAGCAATTGGATAAATCATCTGATGTTTTTTGGCTAATTCGTTTAAACCAATAGCATCTGTGTGTAATAGAGATGCCATTTGGTCAATAAAAGCACCTGTTCCGCCGGCACAAGTACCATTCATACGTTGTTCAATAAACTGATCAAAATAGATGATTTTGGCATCTTCACCGCCAAGTTCGATAACGACGTCTGTTTGCGGAATATATTTTTCAACAGCTCTTTTACAAGAAACAACTTCTTGAATAAAAGAAAATCCTAAAAATTTAGCCGTTGACATTGCTCCAGAACCGGTTAAGGCAATTGTATAATCAAAATCTGGATATTGAATGGTTAAATTTTCAAGAACTTTATAAACCGTATTTTTGGTATCGGAAAAATGTCTTTGATAATCTTGATAAATGGTATTTAAGTTGCTATCCATTACAATGATTTTTACGGTTGTAGAACCAACGTCTAGTCCTACATGTAAAACTTGATTCATATATATACCTCCTTAAACTAGGCTTTTAATATTCATACAATATAGTCAATTGTACCTTGAAAATATTGATTTGTCAAATAAAAAGGCACTTTTCTAATGAGATAAAAAAGAAAAGGTTCTAAAAAATACTTGTCTAAAATATATTGAAACAAAACAAGAAAAGGAGTGAAGAAAAATGAGAAAAAAACAGATATTATTAATTCGGTTTTTTAATAATAGTCATAATCTTATTTGGAGTATTTTATTTTCTAAAAAATAAAACAGATAATAAAATAGTCGAATACATACCTCAAGAAGAGATTTCAGAGGAACAAGAAAGAATGACAATTGTTTCGCTATATTATTTAGACGAAAAAGCACAAACTTTGAAAAAAGAGGATCATTTAATTGATGTAAAATCATTGGTTAATAATCCATATGAAACAATATTTAATTTATTAAAAGAAAAACCGAAATCAGAAGAATTGAAGAGTGCAATACCAGAAGGAACTGTTTTTCAAAAAGCAGAAATTAAAAATGGAATATTATATTTAGATCTATCAAAAGAGTTTATTCAAAATCATCCTGGAGGGAAAAACGAAGAATTACAAACGATTTATTCAATTGTTAATACAATGACAGAATTAATAGAGGTAGAGGGGGTAAAAATTCTAATTGACGGAGAAGAAAATTTAAAATTTTCAGATGGACAAATCAATTTTACAGAGGCATTTTTTAAAATATAATAATTTAAAAAATAAAATATTAAATTAAATATTAAAAATAAAACATTAAAATTAAATAAATAACAAAAAATTGGAATATAGAAAATTAAAATAAAAAATAATGAAAAAATAAAAAAGAAATAATGAAAAATAAAACAAACTGTATTAAAATAAAAAATAAATTAGAATTAAAAATAAAAAAATATTTGATTAAAAATAAAAAATCAATAATAATCCATTTAAAAAAGGAAAAAGATAGGATCAAAAAAAGTAACAGAATTAGAAGAAACAGGGTTACATAAGACCAAAAAAATAAAAGAAAAGTCAAATAGAAAAAAGAGAGTAAAAGGATAAAGAAAGATAGCCTCAAAACAAAAAAACAAAGGAAAAAGTTGGAAAAAAGAAAAGATAAAAAAATAGGGATAAAAATAGGGATTTCTAAGGTTGAGGGACTTAATAATCAAAAGAAAAAGAGAGAAGAAAGAGAAAGACTGGTTAGCCAAAAAGTATCAAAAGAAAAGACAGTTTGACAAAAAAACAAGAGAAAAACAAACTAAAGAATAGCAACAAGAGAAAACAGAAAAAGCTTAGGCTACTTATCGGAAAAATATGGAAAGATAAAAAAGAGAGAAAAATTAAAACAAAAAGAAATAAAATAAATTAAAAAAATAAAATAATCTCTTTGATAAAAAATAAAAGTCCAATAAAATAAAAATAATAAATAATAAAACGGAATAAAATTTTAAAAAATAAAAAATAGAAAAAAGAAATGATTCAAAAAAGAAATTAATTAAAATAAATGAGCAAAAATTTAAATAAAAAAGAAATAAAAAAATAATTATTAAAAAATAAATAATAAAAAATGGATAGAAAAATAGATAGAAAAATAAAAACTAATTAATCGAAAAAAGATAAGTTATAAAGATTTACATAAAAAACAAAGAATAGAAAGAAAAATTATTAAGGTGTAATTCAACTTTTTTATCATAAAAAGGAAAGATTTAAGAAGGAAGAAAAAAGAGCTTTCTTCTTTTTCTTTATAGAGAGAAAGAAAAAGAAGAAAAGATCAATTTTAAAGAAAAAGGTAATCGAGAAAAAGTAAAAAATTGCTAGGGAAAACTGGGGAGGAGAACGAATTAAAAATGGATTATGAAAAGAGAAAGAGGTAAGTCTTAGAAAAAGAAAAGTTTAAAAAAATGGACTAGAACATCAAAAAGACAACCAAAAACAGAACAAGAAAAGATCCAAAAATTACCAATAGAAAAAGAAAGAAAAATAAGAAAACATAGTATACATAAAAACAAAAAAGTAAAAGAGAAAATCTTTTACTTTTTTATTATTTTATAAATTTTATGTGCTTTTAAAAAACAGGAAAAGCGATTTAAAAAACATTCTACTTCAAATAAAGAATTTAATAATTGATTTTTTTTATTTCCAATATTATTGGAGGAAATTATTTCGAAATTTTTTGGTCGATTACAATTCATAAAATCACCTACTTATTGTAAGAATTGAAAAGAGAGGAAAAATACGATATAATATAATATATGTAAAATAAAGAGAAAAGTTAAAAAGGATCTAAATATGGAAATAAAAGAGGAAGAAAGAATTGATGATTTACAAATAGGAAATTTAAAATTAATTCAAAACAAAGAATGGTTTTGTTTTGGCATAGATAGTATTTTATTATCCAATTTTGCAAAGGAAATCAAAAAAGACGAAAGAATCATCGATTTAGGATGTGGAAATGGGATATTAGAATTATTATTTGCAAAGAAGAGTAAGGCAAGAGAAATAATTGGAATAGAAGTACAAGAAGATGTTTATCAATTAGCAAAAAGAAATGTAGAAATGAATCATTTGCAAAAAAAGATTAAGATGATTCATGCAAATGTAAAAAATTTAAATGATACTTTTCCATCAGATTCTTTTGATGCAGTTATTTCTAATCCACCATATATGAAAAAAGATACAGGAAAAATGAACGAAAAGCCACAGAAATTAATAGCAAGACACGAAATTGAAGCAAATTTAGATGATTTTATAAAAATTAGTTTCTATTTATTAAAAGATAAAAGACCGTTATACATGATTTATCGTACAGAAAGACTTACGGATATGATGGAAATTTTACGAAAATATAAAATAGAACCAAAAGAAATTCAATTTATTCATGCAAAAATGGGAAATCCACCAGAATTGTTTTTAATAAAAGCAGTAAAAAATGGAAAACCATATTTAAAAGTAAAAAGACCTTTAATTATTTACCAAGAAAATGGTGATTACACAGAAGAAATTTTAAAAATTTATGGAAAGGTAAAATAAAATGAACGGAAAAATCTATTTAGTAGCAACCCCAATTGGAAATTTGGAGGATATGACATTACGAGCAATAAAAACTCTTAAAGAAGTGGATGTAATTGCAGCAGAAGATACTAGACACACATTAAAATTATTAAACCATTTTGAAATAAAAAAGCCTTTAATTAGTTATCATAGACATAATGAAGAAACAAAATCAGATACCATATTAGAAATAGTAAAACAGGGAAAAAATGTAGCCATTGTAAGTGATGCAGGAACTCCAGGTATTTCCGATCCTGGAGAAGAAATTGTAAAAGCAGCCATTGATAATAAAATTGAAATTATTCCAATACCAGGAGCTTGTGCTTTTATTAATGCATTAATTATTTCTGGATTAGATACAAAGGAATTTGCTTTTTTTGGTTTTTTATCAATTTATCGAAAAATAAAGGAAAAACAATTAGAAAAAATTAAAAAAGAAACAAAAACTACCATTTTATATGAAGCTCCTCATAAATTACAAAAAACACTAAAAGACCTTCAAGAAGTTCTTGGAGATGCTCCGATTGTTGTAGTAAAAGAATTGACGAAAATTCATGAAAAAACTTATCGAGGAAAAATATCGGAAGTTATGAAAGAAATTGGAGAAGAACCAAAAGGAGAATTTGTTTTATTAATTCCTCAGCAGAAACATGAGGAAGAATTAAAGGAATGGGAAACTTTATCAATAGAAGAACATTATCAATATTATCAAAAAAAGGGACTAGAAAAAAAAGCAATTATTAAACAAATTGCGAAGGACCGAAAGCTAAGTCGAAATGAAGTATATCAACACTTTCTTTAAGAAAAAGAGAAAAGGAATTTATTTAAAGTTGTAAAAACATATTTATAACTTTAAACGAATTCCTTTTTTTTATTTTTCCTCAATTAAATCTATTTCAGTTAATTGTTTTAAACATTTGTTACAAATTAATTTACTTTTGTATTCTGAAAGATTTTTTGTGTTTCCACAGAAAACACAACTCTCTTCATATTTCTTTAGAATGATAGAAGAGCCATCTACGTATATTTCTATTGGATCTTTTTCTGCTATTCCAAATTTGTTACGCATTTCAATTGGAATAACAACTCTTCCTAATTCGTCTACTCTTCTTATGATACCTGTAGATTTCATAAATATATCCTCCTCAGAATCATTGATTAATTTATGCTGCCTATGGTTAATATCATAACATAATTTTATCAAAAAGGCAATAGAAATTAGCAGAATTTTCCTTTTTTAGACAATTTTTGTAAGTCATAAACTTTCGGATAAAGCATAAAATTTATGAGGTGATAAAATGTTAAACTTATTATGGCCAATTTTTTTAATTGTATCAATTATTTATGCAATCGCAACGGGAAAAGCAGAACAACTAAATAGTGGAATTTTTGATGCGGTGAAAGACGCTGTAGATTTATCAATTACATTCCTGGGAACGATGTGTTTATGGAATGGTATTATGAAGATTGTACAAGAAACCAGTTTGATGAATAAATTAGTAAAATTTATCGAACCATTCATGCGTTTTTTATTCCCAAAATTAAAAGGAAATAAAAGAGCTTACCAAGAGATATCTCTAAATATGGTAGCCAATATTATGGGGTTAGGGAATGCGGCAACGCCACTGGGAATTAAAGCAATGACTACAATGCAAAAAGATAATCCCAAAAAAGATACTTTAACAGATTCTATGATCATGTTTATATTAATTAATACAGCTTCTCTACAATTAATACCAACAAATGTTATTGCAATTCGAATGTCTTTAGGATCAGAAAATTCAGCAGGAATTATCGTTCCTGTATGGATTGCTACAGTAGCAGCAGCTTTTGCAGGAATTATGGCCACCAAATTTGCTATTCATAAATGGGGGGAAGGAAAGGATCGAAAATGGTAAATTATATTTCAAATGCTGCTATGCCAATCATTATTTTACTCATTGTAGGTTATGGGTTAAAAGAGAAAATTAAAGTTTATGATACTTTTCTAGATGGAGCAAAAGAAGGATTAGAAATGGTATTCCGTCTGTTACCAACTTTAATTGGAATTTTTATGGCAATTGGGGCATTAAGAAGTTCAGGAATTTTAGATTTAATTGTGAAAATCATTAGTCCGATTTGTATTTTTTTTGATCTCCCGAGTCAAATTATGCCATTGGCCTTAATTAGACCAATATCTGGAAGTGCATCGATGGCAGTTGCTGTTGATATTATGCAAGAATTTGGAGTTGATAGTACAATTGGAATGATTGCATCAACCATTATGGGTTCAACCGAAACAACACTTTATACAATTGCTGTTTATACGGGTTGCGTGGGAATAAAAAAAATAAGGTTTGCACTAGCTACAGCATTGATTGCTGATTTTGTTGGAATGCTAACCTCAATAATTATTTGTAAAATATTGTAAAAATGTATTGACAAAAAATGGAAAAAGAGATAAACTGTCATCAAGCTAAGAGATAAAAGATTTTAATTTTGTAGAGGGAGTTAATTCCACGATAGTCCTCAAGAAGTGGTGTGCCCCCTAAATAACACCATAATTTTGTTTTCGGAAACTCACCTCTACATTTTAATATATCCAATATTTTAACGATGATATGTCTCGTGGTTTAGAATTTTAAAAGAACGAAAGAGTTGTTCTAAAAGAAAAACACGAATTAATTGATGCGGAAAAGTCATTTTAGAAAAACAAATTCGCTTATCTGCAGAATGTAAAACTTCTTCCGATAATCCAAGAGAACCACCAATTACAAAAGTAATATGACTATTGGATTGTAGAGATATATTTTCTATCTCTTTCGCAAATTCCTCTGATGTAAACTGATGTCCTTTTAAGTCTAATACAAAAAGATAACTAGATTTTTTACAGAACTTTAAAATTTTTTTTCCTTCTTTATTTTTGATATCTTCTATTATAATTTGATTCAATTTTTCAGGAATCGGTTCGTCAGAAATTTCTATTATTGATAAAGTGCAATATTTGGATAATCGTTTCGAATATTCAGAAATTGCACTTTTTAAATAAGATTCTTTTAATTTTCCAACACAAATTAGATCAATATGTAACATAAAATTTACCCCAAATGAATGATTTTGCTGCATGTATCACGCAAAGCTACTGAAAGATTTACTTTTGTTTCATCACAATGATTTTCTAATAAAGTATCGACTACTGTTTTATAGGCTAATTCAGGAAAGTTATTTTCTTTGCTTAGATGACCAAGCATTGCTGTTTGTAGCCCATGTTCCGATAAATAAGAAATTGTTTTTCCAGCCAGTTCGTTTGATAAATGACCAATTGGACTATCAATACGTTTTTTTAATTGGTATGGATAGCGTGAACATTTAAGAATGTTGGGATCATAATTTGCCTCTAAAAGAAGAAAAATACTTTCTTCTAAGTGAGCTAAAGTTTCTTTTGAAATATGACCTAAATCTGTTGCAATACTAATTTTTTGGTTTCCACAAATGATATTAAATCCACAAGGATTTGCGGCATCGTGTGGAATTTGAAATGGTAGGATTGATAAATCTTCAATCTTAATTTCCTTGTTTGGTTGATAAAGATACTGTTGCTCTTTTGGGATTTTTTCAGCTTGACTTGGCATAGCATTCCACGTCTCACGATTAGCAAAAACTGGAATGTGATATTTCATTGCTAAAGTTGACAATCCCTTTGTGTGGTCCGTGTGTTCATGCGTAACCAAAATAGCGTTAAGATCTCTTACATCAACATCAATATGAGAAAGCGATTCTGTAATTTTTTTAGCACTTTCTCCTGCATCAACTAATATTTTTGCATTAGAAGTTTGGACAAACAAACTATTACCAGAACTTCCACTATATAAACTACAAAAATTAAACATATTTTCCTCTTATTCTGTAACCCTTTGTATATTTGCTCCGATTTTTCGGAATTTTTCTTCAATGTTTTCATAACCACGATCGATATGATTCAAATTATATAACTCAGTGGTACCACTAGCAACGATTCCGGCAATTAATAATGCGGCACCTGCTCTTAAATCTGTTGCATAAACAGGAGCACCGGATAATGTTTTAACTCCTTCGAAAACTGCAGTTTTTCCATGAGCACTAATTTTAGCCCCCATTTTATTTAATTCACTTGTATATTGAAATCTTGATTCCCAAATGCTTTCTGTAATGTAACTAGTACCGTCTGCGATTGCTAAAGCTACTCCAATTTGTGGTTGTAAATCTGTTGGAAATCCTGGATAAGGAAGTGTTTTTATATTTGCCTTTTGAGGTCTTTTATTGATCCAAACTCTCAAGGAATCTCCGTCTCCTTCAATATTTCCTCCCATTTCTAAGATTTTAGCAGAAACACAGTCTAAATGCTCCGTTACACAGTTTTTAATGAGTATATCTCCTTTTGTAGCAATTGCAGCAAGCATAAAAGTTCCAGCTTCAATTTGATCGGGAACAACAGAATAAGTTGTATTTCCCTTCAATTTTTTAACACCATTAATTTTAATAACATCTGTACCAGCTCCACGAATATCTGCTCCCATTGTATTTAAAAAGTTAGCTACGTCGACGATATGTGGTTCCTTTGCAGCATTTTCGATAATCGTTGTTCCTTCTGCTAAAGTAGCAGCAAGCATAATATTGATGGTTGCACCTACTGATACAACATCCATGTAAACCGATGTACCTACTAATTTTTTCGCTTTTGCTGTAATTTTTCCTTGTGATACATCAACTTTTGCACCAAGTGCTTCGAGACCTTTAATATGTTGATCAATCGGTCTTGCTCCTAAATTACAACCACCTGGTAAGCCAACTTGTGCATCTTTACAACGCCCAATTAAAGAGCCCAAAAGATAATAGGATGCACGAAACTTACTTGTCATATCTAAAGGAGCTCTCGAACAACTAATATCTCGAGTATCAATTTCGATTTCATGTTCAGAGATCCAAGTTATTTTGGCACCAAGTGTTTGTAAAATATCACATGAAATTTTAACATCGCTAATATTTGGTAAATTATCAATGGTACAAACACCATCAATTAATAGAGTTGCAGGTAAAATTGCAACTGCAGCATTTTTTGCTCCACTTATTGTTACTTCTCCAGTTAATCTGGTTCCTCCATTTATGACTAATTTTTCCAAATTTATACCCCCAAAATTATACCAGGTCAAAATAAAAGAAACGAGACTGGTATAATTAAAACTATTCTACCTAAAGTATATACCATAAAAAAATAGAATTTACAAGGCTAAAATCGGTAAAAGCAAACTTAATCTTCGGAGTCAAAAAGGAATTGATCCACATTTTTCATTAATTCTACGATTTTAAACTTAAAAGAAATTGAGGAAGAAGAATCTTCTTCGGTGGTGATAAGAGAAAATTCTTCTTCAGAAAGATTGGCTTTAATTTGTTCCAAATTTTCTTCTTCGATAACACCGGTAGCAGGACTAACAAAACAAAGGGGAGGAAACATGACACACCACCAATTTTGTCCTTTGGCAGAACCAATAGAAATTTTTAAAGCATCATAATAACCAGCTGGAAGAGAAAGATTTCCATAGTTTTTGGTAGGAAAAGGGAAATTCCCGATTTCTACTCGAACTGGATAGGAGAAACCATTTTGTTGGACTGTTTCTTGTGCCAATCTCTTAAAATCAGATAGATGAGCAGAGGCAACAGCCAAAGCTTCTTCTTTGGAAGATAAATTTTGACAAAGTTCATTCATATACGAAATTAAACGATCACGAACAAGATATTTTAATTCTTGATCCTCTTTTGAATCACTATTAGCAAGAATATGTAAGCGAAAAAAAGATTGTGAAAGATCGGAATTAATTGAATTTGCATACGAATAAGCCGAAAAAATAAATAAGAAGCTAAAGCTAAAGATTAAAAGAAAAATACGAAAAAAGTGAATAAAAAATTTTGAATGGATCATAAAAACCTCCTAATAAAAAATATCTAATTTCATTATGAACGAAAGAAAAAAAGCTATACAAAAAAATAAAACAAATGTCGAAAAGTTCATAAAAGAAATTCATCCAATTCATTGACAAGCAAAAACAAAAATGGTAAAATTTACCATAGACAAAAGAAAAAAGATAGGAGGCTAACTTATGGAAGAAAGAAAAAAGTCAATGGAATTATTATGTAGTTTTTATGTAAGTGACTGGCATATTGTTACCATGATACTTCCTTATATCAATACACAAATTAATAATGGTGTAAAAGTAGCCACAATTTTAGAAAAAGATCTTGAAAATAAAATGTTTGAATTATTGGAAAAATTAAATTTAAAAAACAAAGAAAAAATGAAACAAATCGATTGGAAAATAAAAAACGGATATAAATATGAAACAATTCAACAAGTCTTATTAGAAAAAACGCAACAGCAACAACTGATCTTAGTCTGTGGATCAAAAGATTTCTTAGAGAAGACAAATCAAAATATACAGAAGTGGTATCAAAATCAAAAAGTAGCGAAAATAAAAGTAGTTAACTGTTATGAAGTAACAGAATTCAACTGCCACATTCAAGAGATACTCGATTACCACGATAAAATCTTAAATACGAGTGGAGAAAGAGAAATTTGTGAAATTTTTGATGGATATCAAAAATCAATTCATGAAGCAAAGTAGATAGAAAAAATGAAATTTAGATTCTTAAACTTTTTAAGAATCTTTTTTTATTTAAAAAGGAAGAATTGACGAAATAAAAATTATATTATAATATAATAAAAGTTTAGTTAGTTTTTTGTTAATTTGTTAAATTTTGAAAGGAGTAACAATGGAAGAGAAATATTTAGCGGCGAAGCAAAAGCTAGAACGCTATCACCAAGAACATTTATTAAATTATTTTGATAAATTGTCAGAAGAAGAAAAAATTGAATTATTAGATGATATTCTTACAATTGATTTCAATCAAATGGAAGAATTATATGAGTTAACGAAAAAGGAAGAGAGTTTTAAAAATTCAAAAATTGAACCAATTGCTTACGTTGAAAAAGCAAAACTTTCGAAAGAAGAAAGGCAAAAATACACCCAAATTGGAGAAGATATAATTCGCGCAGGAAAATATGCAGTCGTAACAATGGCTGGAGGACAAGGAACAAGATTAGGACATGATGGCCCAAAAGGAACATTTGATATTGGCTTAAAATCTCATAAATCCATTTTTGAAATTCTTTGTGATAAAATGAAAGAAGCAAGAGATACATATCATGTTGATATTCCTTGGTACATTATGACTAGTGAAGAAAATAACGAAGATACAATTCATTTCTTTGAAGACCATCAATATTTCGGTTATCCAAAAGAATGTGTATCTTTCTTTGTACAAGGAAAATTACCAATGATCGATCCAGAAGGAAAAGTGCTTTTAACAGAAAAAGGAACAGTAAAACAGGCTGCAGACGGACATGGAGGCGTTTTTGAATCCATGAGAAGAAATGGAATCATTTATGATATGTTATCAAGAGGAGTAGAATGGACCTTTATTGGTCTTGTTGATAATGTACTTGCAAAACTTGTTGATCCAATTCTAATCGGATTAACGATTGATCGTAAAGTCTTAGCATCTGGAACAAGTATAGTAAAAAGAGATCCAACAGAAAGAGTTGGCGTTTACTGTAAAAGAGATGGAAAACCAGGTGTTGTGGAATATACAGAAATAACCAAAGAAATGTCTGAAGCAAGGGACGAAAATGGTGAACTATATTTTGGAGAAGCCAATATGTTATGCAATTTATTTAGTATTAAAGTATTAGATGATATTGCAAATAATAAATTACCATACCATAAAGCATTTAAAAAGGCAAAATACATTGATTCAAAAGGTAATTTAATTGTACCAGAAAAACCAAATGCATATAAATTTGAAACTTTCTTATTTGATGCATTTGAATCATTGGATGATATGGCAATTCTTCGAGTAAAACGAGAAGAAGAATTTGCACCAGTAAAAAATGCAGAAGGTTCTGATAGCCCTGAAACAGCAAGAAAGTTGTATGAAGATTATTATCATTTAAATTAAAAAAAAAGAAGGTGCTTTTTATTCGATCTTGAAAAGGGGAAAATAAAAAGCATTTTTTGAAAGGAGAGCATATGGAAGCATATCAAGAAAAGTATCAAAAATGGTTAGCTAATCCAATTTTTGATCAGAAAACAAAAGAAGAATTAGAGTCGATTAAAGGAAACGAGGCAGAAATTAAAGATCGTTTTTATAAAGACCTAGAATTTGGAACAGCAGGATTAAGAGGTATAATTGGAGCTGGAACGAATCGTATGAATAAATATACCGTAGGAAAAGCAACGCAAGGTTTAGCAAATTTCATTAAAAAAGAAGGCGGAGAACAAAGAGGTGTTGCGATTTCGTTTGATTCTAGAATAATGTCAGAAGAATTTAGCAAAGAAGTTGCTTTGTGTTTAAATGCGAATGGAATTAAAACCTATCGTTTTGAATCTTTAAGACCAGTTCCAGAATTATCTTTTGCAGTAAGAGAATTAGGCTGCATTGCAGGAATTATGATTACGGCAAGCCATAATCCACCAGAATATAATGGATATAAGGTATATTGGGAAGATGGAGCACAGATCGTAGCGCCAAAAGATCAATTAATCATTCAAGAAGTCAATCAAATTGAAGATTTTTCTGTAATTAAAACAATGAAACAAGAAGATGCAGAAAAAGAAGGGTTATACCATGAAATCGGATCAGAAATTGATCAAAAATATTATCAACAACTTGAAAAATTAGTGTTAAACCCAGAAATTATTCATGAAGTACAAAAAGATTTAAAAATTGTCTATACACCATTACACGGAACAGGAAATATTCCTGTAAGAACGGTCTTAAAAGAACTTGGATTTGAAAATGTTTATGTAGTAAAAGAACAAGAATTACCTGACGGAAAATTTCCAACCGTAGATTATCCAAATCCAGAAGATCCTAAAGCATTTGCGCTTGCACTAAAACTTGCCAAAGAAGTGGATGCAGATATTATTCTTGCAACGGATCCAGATGCAGACCGATTAGGTATTTTTACAAAAGATACGAAAACAGGAGAATATAAAACATTTACCGGAAATATGACTGCATTACTAATTGCAGAATATGAATTATCGCAAAAGAAAGAAAAAGGAATTTTGCCAGCTAATGGAGCAATCATAAAAACGATTGTATCTTCTAACTTAACGGATGCAATTGCACAAGAATATCAGATGAAATTATTTGAAGTACTAACAGGATTCAAATATATAGGAGAAAAAATTAAAGAATTTGAACAAACCGGAAAATACGAATATGTATTTGGATTTGAAGAAAGCTATGGCTGTTTAATTGGAACACATGCAAGAGATAAAGATGGTATTGTAGCGGTGATGGCACTTTGTGAAGCAGCAGCATATTACAAAAAACAAGGGCTATCTTTATGGGATCAAATGATTCGAATTTACGAAAAATACGGATATTATAAAGAAGAACAAATATCCATTGTACTAAAAGGAGCAGATGGAGCAGAACAAATTAAACAAATGATGGAAAAAATGCGCAATCATCCACCAAAACAAATTGGAAAATATACAGTAAAAGAAATCCGCGATTATCAAAGAAATGAAGTATTGGATGTAACAACAGGGAAAACAACAGAAACAGGACTTCCAAAATCAAATGTTTTATATTACGATTTAGGAGATGGAGCATGGTGTTGTGCAAGACCATCTGGAACAGAACCAAAAATTAAATTTTATATTGGTGTAAAAGAAAATTCAATGGAAGAAGCGGAAAAAGAAGTCAAAAAATTAGCAGAAGAATTAAAAAAAATGGCACAATAAAAAGAATAAAGAGGAGATAGCAATTTTGAAGTGAACCCCAAAAGTGTCTAACATTTGGGGTTCACTTCAATTCTCCTCTTTATTTTATTTCTTTCCACCCATTAATTTGAGCTCTCTTAATAGCACCCATTAAATTTGCTCTTAGAGTTGGAATTTTTAAAGTCCAATCCTTTAAGAAAAGTTTTAAATCTTCTCTTTTTGACTTACCATCCATCGGACAACATTTTTCCATAACGGTAATTTGATTTCGTTTGATGTAAGCACGAATCTCTTTTTCAGAAGCATAAATCAATGGGCGAATTAGTGTGATTTGAGAACGATCCATGTAGCTAACTGGTGCAAAGGTAGAAAGGTTTCCAGCATACAAAAGATTCAAAAAGAAAGTTTCTAAAACATCATCTTCATTGTGTCCCAAAGCCAGTTTGTTACAATGTTCACGGTTTGCTACACTATTTAAGATTCCCCTTCGTAAGTTGGCACACAAAGAGCAAGGATTTTTTTCCTGGCGAATATCAAAAACAATATCTTTAATATAAGTTTTCTCAATAAAAAGAGGAATATCTAATTCTTTACAGATTTTTTCGAGAAGAGCAGAGTCAAAAAATTCAAAACCTGGATCGACAGCTACAGCAATTAATTCAAATTTTTTTGGATAAAATCTTTGAAGAGCTTTTAAGCCTCTTAATAAGGTAATCGAATCCTTTCCACCAGAAAGTCCAACTGCAATTTTATCATTTTCTTCAATCATATTGTAACTTTCAATTGCTTTTCTCATAAAACTGAGTATTCTTTGCATTGATTTTAATCTCCTTTGAAATGTAAAAAAATTCTTTCTATTCAGTATAAAGCCGTAAAGTAGGAATTGTCAAGTAAGTTCTAAGAATGTGATTTATTGACTTTCTGTAGTCATATTGCTATAATATTTCTGCAAACAAGTATAAAATTATGTGCTTATAGCTCAGCAGGATAGAGCAGTCGCCTCCTAAGCGACCGATGGTGGTTCGAGTCCGCCTAGGCACACCACCGAAAAGATGAATCCAAAAATGAGGTAAAGAATGCAAGAAAAATTTATGTGGCAAGCAATCAAAGAAGCACAAAAAGCTTATGATATAGGAGAAGTGCCAGTAGGGGCGGTTATTGTAAAAGATCATAAAATTGTAGCTCGTGCATATAATCGTAAAGAGTCTGGAAAAGATACCACAAAACATGCAGAAATTTTAGCCATTCAAAAAGCAAGTAAAAAATTAGAAACATGGAGACTTTTGGACTGCGAAATGTATGTAACTCTAGAACCATGTAGTATGTGTGCAGGAGCTATTATTCAATCTAGAATCAAAAAAATATATATCGGGACAATGGATCCGAAAACTGGAGCCTGCGGATCTGTTTTAAATTTATTAGAAGACTATCCATTTAATCATCGTGTAGAAGTAGAAAGAGGTATTTTAAAGGAAGAATGTGAAGAACAACTAAAACAGTTTTTCAAAGAATTACGCCAGATAAAGAGAGATCTAAGGAGGAAAGAACTTGAAGAAAACCAGTAATGAACAAATGTTAAAAGCCTGCATTATGTTTGGAGCACTTGTAATTATTCTCGTAATCATCATTGGTATTATTTTAAAATATCAAGTAGAAGGTGAAAAAAATGTACCATTTTATCTTGCAGAAATGAATGTAATTAGTACGGCTGAGGGGGTAGGAAACCAAGAAGCAACCGAAATGAGATGGAATATGAATATTTTCCAAAATAATGATATTTACTTAAAAATTGCAAAAAATGAAAATAATAAAAAAGCAGAAAAAATCGAAAAGGTTGCGATTGAAAATCTACAAATCACTAAAACACCTCAAAAAGGAACGATTCAAGCATATATGCCGAATAGTACAGAGGGAAGGACATTTTCCTATGATGAGCAATATATTTTTCAAAATCAATTGACCTATACTGGATCATCGAAAAGTGATCAGCAAAATTTAGAGATTGGAAACCAGGGAGGAATGATTGTCTTCCGTATTAGCAATACAAATATCGGAACTTATCAATCTGACGAAGATGAAGAAGTAATCCACAATGGAACCATCTTAAATAAAATTAATACGACAACAGAAGAGGTCCAATTTGAAGTTTCTTTTGATGTAGCGATTTATTTAGACCATAACGTTTATCGAACAAACATCCAATTAACTTTACCAACGGGAAATATTGCAGAAGAAGGAACCAGCTATATCGAGAAAAAAGATATGTCTAATTTAGTCTATAAAAGATATTTTCTTTTCAATGAATAACCGAGAAATTTAACTTTGAAAGTATTTACAATTAATCAAAAACAAGATATAATCCAAATGGTATGAGGGCATAGCTCTTGTATGGAGGATAATCAATAAGAACCTATGAACCTTGTCAGGTCCGGAAGGAAGCAGCAATAAATAGTCATTCTTATGTGAATATCTTCCATAGAGGAGCTAGAAAACTCGTACCATTTTTAAAATGATTAAAATTTAGGGAGGGAAAATATGTCATATACATCTTTATACCGAAAATTTAGACCTTTGAAATTTGAAGATATTGTAGGACAAGGACATATTATCCAAACATTAAAAAATCAAATTATGGCAGATCGAGTTGGGCATGCTTATCTTTTTAATGGAGGAAGAGGCACTGGAAAAACAACAGCGGCAAAAATTTTATCAAGAGCGGTTAATTGTCTAAATCCTCAAAATGGAGAACCATGTAACGAATGTGAGATATGTAAAGCAAACTTAGAGGGATCTTTGACTGATGTAGTGGAAATGGATGCTGCTTCGAATAATGGTGTAGATGATATTCGAGCAATTCGAGATGAGGTGAACTTCCTTCCAACGGTTGCTAAATACCGCGTATATATCATTGATGAGGTACATATGCTTTCACCAGGAGCTTTTAATGCTTTATTAAAAACATTAGAAGAACCACCTGCACATGTAAAGTTTATTTTAGCAACAACAGAACCTCAGAAATTACCAGCAACGATTTTATCAAGGTGTCAACGATTTGATTTTCGAAAAATATCCAATGAAAATATTCAAAAAAGATTAAAATATGTGTGCGAAGAAAACAAAATCGAAATTACAGAAGGTGCATTAAGAATTATTGCTACGCTTGCAGAAGGGGCAATGAGAGACGCATTAAGTATTTTAGAAAGATGTGCACAAGAAGACTCTGGTATGATTGATGAGGCAAAAGTCAAAGAATTAGTCGGAATACCAGAATTAAAATATATCCATGACTTAACTGATAGAATCTTTCATTATGAACCAATTGAAGCACTTCAAATTGTTGATGAAGTCTTAAATCAAGGAAAAGATTTAAATAATTTCCTTTGGGAAATGATCAAATATTTAAAAGATTTATTAGTTTTAAAAACCTCAGGAAAGGCTGAACTTCATACACAAGAAGAAATTAGTCAAATGCAAACATTAATCGAAAATATCGATCAAGAAAGAATGATTCAGATGATTTACCAGTTATCAGAAATCGAGAATGAAATGAAATGGTCTACGCAAAGAACGATTCTTTTCCAAGTTGGCATGATCAAAATTGCAACCAAACAAGAGCAGAGCGATTTAGCAGGATTAAATGCACGTATTCAAGATTTAGAATCTAAAATAGCCTTACTTGAAAAAGGAATTGTCCACAAAACAGAAAAGAATGTGGAAATAAAAAGGGAAAAAACGCCAATTCCGGAAACAAAAAAACAAGAAAAAAAACCAGCAGAATTAAAAGGGGCAAAATCTTGGGAAAACATTATCAACCAATTAAAAGCATCTGGAAAAGTTATGCTATTTACCAATTTAATGAATACAAGAGCAGTTGAACTAAATGATATGGTAATCGGAATTGAGTTTCAAAATGGTTTAACAAGTTTTGGAAAAACAATTTTAGAAAAAAGCGAAAATATGAATGAGTTAAAAAGATTGATATCGATTGAATATGGAAAAGAAATGCAAGTGAAATTAATTGATAAAAAAATAGAAGAAACAAAAGAAAAAAAGCAAGAAGAGGATGATTTTCCAGAAGAAATTGATATACCAATCCATATAATAGATGAATAAGAAGGAGGAAAGAAAGAATGGCAAAAAGAGGAGGATTCCCAGGCGTGGGAGGAAATTTTGGCGGAATGAATATGGGGCAATTGATGAAAGAAGCAAAAAAAATGCAAGCAGATTTACAAAAAACACAAGAGGAATTAGCAGTAAAAGAATTTGAAGCAACTGCGGGTGGAGGAGCAATCCTGGTAAAAGTAACAGGAAATAAAGAAGTTAAGGAAATTAAAATCAAAAAAGAAGTAGTAGATCCAGAGGATGTTGAAATGCTACAAGATTTAATTTTATCTTGTCTTAATGAGGCGTTAAGAAAAGTAGATGTAGCACAGGCAAGTGAATTAGGAAGATACAATATACCTGGATTAATGTAAAAGAGGTACAAAAGGATGTCATATTATTCACCATCAATCGAAAAACTAATTGAAGCTTTTGAAAAATTACCAAGCATCGGAAATAAAACAGCTGCAAGATTGGCATTTCATATGCTGGATGCTTCTGAGGAAGAAACCAATGAATTTATTAATGCAATTGTGAATGCTAAAAAGAACTTAAAATATTGTTCCGTTTGTTTTAATATATCGGATACAGAGCCATGCAATATTTGTTCAAATGCAACAAGAGATCACAGTGTAATTTGCGTGGTAGAAGATGTTCGAGATGTTGTGGCAATGGAGAGAACACATGAATTCAAAGGAGTTTATCATGTACTACATGGATCCATTTCTCCCATGAATGGAGTAGGACCAGATGATATTAAAATAAAAGAGCTATTAGCCAGACTCATGAATGGGGAAGTAAAAGAATTGATTTTAGCTACGAATCCAAGAGTAGAAGGAGAAGCTACTGCCATGTATATTTCCAAACTAGTAAAACCGCTTGGTGTAAAAGTAACAAGAATTGCACACGGTATACCGGTTGGCGGTGATTTGGAATATACCGATGAGGTAACATTAGGAAAAGCTTTAGAAGGAAGAAGAGAATTGTAAAAGGCAGATCAAAAAAAGATTTGTCTTTTTCTCATTTAATAAGGTAAGAGACCAGGAAAAAATAGAAAAAAGAAGGAAAAGAAGATGGAAGAGATTCAAATTCGAAAAATTAAAAAGGAAGATTTACCAAGTGTTGTCGATATTCATATTCGAGGATGGAGAAATGCTTATCAAAATATCATAGACCAAGCCTATCTAGATTCGTTAAATCCAGAAGAAATTTTGAAAAAAAGAGAAAAAGATTACCAAGAAAATGGTTTTATTGTAGCTGTTAAGAGGGAAGAAATCGTTGGATTCTGCCGTTTTCGAACAGAACAGCCAGAACATGAAATAACATTAGACGAAGATTGTGAATTGCTTGCAATTTATGTAAAACCAGAAGAAAAATATCGTGGGATCGGAACAAAAATGTTTCAATTTGTTGTAGAAGAAATGAAAAAACAAAAAAGAAAAAAGATGATTTTATGGTGTTTAAAAGAAAACCAAAAAGCAAGGAAATTTTATGAAAAAATGGGTGGAACATTAGGAAAAGAAAAAATGCTAAAAAAAGGAGATAAGACTTATCCAGAAGTTTCATTCTTATATTCACTAGAAGAGAATCGATAAAAATAAATTAAAGAAAAAAGGAGAAAAGAAAAATGAATGCTGTTATTGGAAACATCTTGACAAGAAGAAGTGTCAAAAAATATAAAAAAGATTTGATTCCTAAGGAAATCCTAGAAGAAATTATCAAAGCAGGAACTTATGCTCCATCTGGAATGAATCGACAATCTCCTATTATACTCGCAGTCACGAATTCAGAGTTAAGAGATCAGTTATCCAAATTAAATGCTAGTATCATGGGAAAAGAAAATTTCGATCCATTTTATGGAGCTCCTGTCGTTTTGGTTGTATTAGCCAATAAGCAATGCCCTACCTATCTTTATGATGGAAGTGTTGTGATGGAAAATTTGATGTTAGCAGCACACTCTTTTCAAATTGGAAGTTGCTGGGTTCATCGTGCAAAAGAAATGTTTGAAACAGAAGAAGGAAAGAAAATTCTAAAATCTTTAGGAATTGAAGGAGAGTATGAGGGGATTGGAAATTGTATTTTAGGCTATTCTGATTTACCAGATTTAAAGCCATCTCCTAGAAAAGAAAATTATATTTACTATATTGATTAGAAAGAAAAAAGAAAGTTAAGATGATCGAATGAGAAAAACTTAACTTTCTTTTTTTGGTTATCCATAATTTAAGATGGTTGATCCAATAAAATACTGCAAATATCTTTGGTAGAATTTCGCTTTGCATGAAGTTTTGCATTTAAACGCATTTTCTTTATTTTTTCTGGATTTTGAAAAAACTCAGACAAAGCTTCATAAGGAGAATCTGTTTTACGAAGCCAAAAAGCAACACCTTCTTTTTCAAGAAAAGCAGCATTTTCTTCTTCTTGACCAGGAATTGGATTGATCAAAATTAAAGGTAAACCGGAAGCTAAAGATTCAGTTGTTGTTAAACCACCTGGTTTGGTTACTACTAAATAAGAAATACTCATAAGTTCCGGTACTTTATCGGTAAAAGGAAGAACGAGAATATCTTCCGGTCTAGAACATGTGACAGAAATTTCATCAAAATGTTTTTTCATTTTTTCATTTTTTCCAGCGATTGCTACAATTTGAGCATCAGAAGCGGAAATTAAAGCAGATAAAATTTCAAGTGTTCTTGTTTTTCCTAAGCCAAATTCACCACCACCAAAGAAGAGAATCACTTTTTTCTCAGGATTTAAATGAAAATCTGAAAAAATTCCAGATCGATCATAATGTTTTAGGAATTTGCCAGATAAAGGAATCCCAGTAACATGAATTCTTTCAGCAGGTATATTATGAGCTTCGAGAGCTTCTTTCATTCCTTTATGAGCAACAAAGAAATAATCAATATACTCTTTACCGATTAACCATTGCTCATGTGGAGCATAATCTGTCATAACAGTAGCTAATGAGCAATCAAATTTTTCTTTTCGTTTCAAATAACTGACCATTTGGCTACCAAATGGATGAGTCGATATGATTAAATCTGGATTTTTTTCTCGTAATAATTTTAAAAGTTTGATCGCCATTAATTTATTGGAAGAAGAACTAATATGAGCGAGTGCACCTTTTTGGGATTTAGCATAAACTCTTCCCCAAGCCCATGGAGCCTTTTTTGCCATTTCTTTGTAAGCTGTTGTGGTAACTTTATCGAGTGCGTTACTAATATATTTTACACAATCAATTAATTCAACGTTCATATCGGAATAATTTGAATCAATATATTGTTTAATGGATCTTGCTGCAGATAAGTGTCCTCCGCCATAAGAGGCATAAAAAATAATAATTTTTTTCATAATAACTCCTTTGAAATTGAAAACATTTTACCATAAATTACAGAAAAAAAGAATATTTTAACAAGAAAATAGACAAAATAGAAATAGTTTTGAAAAAGGAGTAAAAATATGCGAGAGAAGAATAAAATCACAGGAGCCATTTTCCTTTTAACCATTCTCGTAATGGTTTTACTAAATTTTGATCGAAATCACACAACAGTAGAAGCAACGAATGCTTCTGAAAGTGATGTACAACTAATTGCGAGAGCTATTAATGGAGAAGCAAGAGGAGAACCTTATGAAGGACAAGTAGCAATTGGGGCTGTAATTTTAAATCGTGTAAAACATCCAAGTTTTCCGAACACAGTTGCAGGGGTTATATATCAATCTGGAGCATTTACAGCGGTAGCGGATGGACAGATTAATGTACCAATTGCAAGCGGTTCTACTGTTGTAAAAGCGGCAAGAGATGCAATCAATGGATGGGATCCAACAGGAGGAGCGATATATTACTTTAATCCAAACACTGCAACAAATAAATGGATTTGGTCAAGACCACGAATTAAAACAATCGGACAACATATCTTTTGTAAGTAGGAGGAAGGAAAGATGAAAATCAAAGAGAAAATAGCAAAATTACCAGAAAAAACAAAGATAGGAGGGATTATCGCTGTTTTTGCGATGATTGTATTTGTGCTAATTC
The DNA here is from genome assembly GCA_944393505.1 of uncultured Clostridia bacterium. Taxonomy (GTDB): domain Bacteria; phylum Bacillota; class Clostridia; order TANB77; family CAG-508; genus CALYAK01. The sequence continues at coordinate 124,311 of CALYAK010000001.1, forward strand.
TATTCATGGAAAAGCAAGAGAAGAATTATATACAAGTATCAGAGAATTCATACAATATGGCTTTTTGTGAATTAGTGGATTATGTACAAAATGTAGAAATTTATTTATCGAAAGCGCTTGTTTCCAATAGTGCAGAACATGGAGCAGAAACGTTAACAAGAGTATGGAGAGAGGCTAATCTTGCCCAAAGTTATTTAGCGAGATTACCAATTAGTAGTAATGAGCTTGAAAATACACAAAAATTCCTAAATCAAGTTAGTGACTATACCTATTCACTTTCGAGTAAAAACATCCAATCTGAAAAATTAACACAAGAAGATTTAGAAAATTTAGCTCAACTGCATACGTATTCACAAGAATTAGCGAATATTTTGGAACAATTATCGGTTGATTTAAATGCTGGAAGAATTAATTGGAGCGATTTAACAGAAGAAAAATCTTCGATTTTTACACAAGAAGTAAGTAACTTATCAAAAGATAGTTTTGGAAGTGTAGAAGAAAATTTTCATGAATACGCAGGGCTAATTTATGATGGTGCTTATTCAGAACACATTACTACACAGGAAAAAGTAGGGTTAACTGGAGAAGATATTTCTAAAGAAGAAGCAGAAGATGTGGTATTGGAGTATTTACAAAATGAAGATATTCGCGAAATTCAATATAACGGATTTGCAGAAAATGCGAATATTCCTGCTTATGAATTTTATGCCAAAATCAATAAAAATGGAAAAGAAGAAAATATCAATTTATCTATATCTAAAAAAGGTGGATATATTATTTTTGCTAATTTAGATCGAGAAATTGGTGCTGAAATTTTATCACAAGAAGATGCAGAAGAAATCGGAAGAAAATTTTTAGAAGATCGTGGAATTACTCAAATGAAATCTACCTATTATACCAAACAAAGTGGAATTGTTACCATTAACTATGCCTATTATCAAGAATTGGATGGACAGCAAGTTGTCATGTATCCAGATTTGATCAAAGTAAAAGTTGCACTAGATAATGGGGAAGTTTTAGGAATGGAATCAACTGGTTATTTAAATTCACATCATGAAAGAGATTTAGCAGAAATTAAGATTACAAAAGAAGAAGCAAAAAAGAATATTAATCCAAATTTAGAAATTTTATCCGAAGGTTTGGCTGTAATTCCGACTGAATGGAAAACAGAGATATTCTGTTATGAATTTCGAGGAAAAGTACAAGATCGTGAATTTTTAGTATACATCAATGTGGAAACAGGAAAAGAAGAAGATATTCTAATTATATTAAATACCGAAAATGGAGTTTTGACCCAATAATAAGATATTCGAATAAATTAGAAAAAAGAGGAGATACTAAAACTGAAAAACAAAAATGTTTTTCAAATAGGAGGATCGAAAGATGTCAAACAATAAAGGGATCATGTCTGAGAATCTAAAAGAAGAAATTGCAAAAGAACTTGGTGTTTATGATCAAGTAAAGAAAGATAACGGATGGGGAAACGTTTCTTCAAAAACTTGTGGAAATATTGTTTCCAAAGCAATCGAGATTGCAAATCGTCAAGTAAGTAAATAAGGAAGAAAGGATACTGATGAAGGATACTCCGGTATCCTTTTTTCGTTGTTGCAAAGCATACAGATTTGGAATATAATACAAAAAAAATCATAAAATAATTTCAAGTAAGAGAGGTAATCATGAAAGAAATTCGAGTCAAAGATCTGTTAGAAGTTTGTAAAAACTCAAAATTACTTTGTGGAAATAAAGAAGAAATATGTCAAAATTTTTCGAAAGATACGAGAACGATTCAAGAAGGGGACGTTTATGTTGGTATTAAGGGAGAAAGATTTGATGGCAATCAATTTTATCCAGAAGCAATTCAAAATGGTGCAAAAGTATGCATTTTGCAGGATGTAACATTAACACAAGAAGAAATCGAAAAGTACTCCAAATGCGCCATTATTTTAGTAGAAGATACGATTCAAGCACTTCAAGAAATTGCTAAGAAAAAAAGAAGCCTATATTCGATTCCAGTTGTTGCAATTACAGGAAGTGTTGGAAAAACAAGTACAAAAGATATGATTGCAAGTGTATTAGGGCAAAAATTTCGAGTTCTAAAAACGGAAGGAAATTTAAACAATCATATTGGACTTCCAATGACCATTTTGCGATTGCAACAAGAAGAAGCTCTTGTAGTAGAAATGGGAATGAATAATGCAGGAGAAATTCGAGTTTTAACCAATATTGCAAAACCAACAGTTGCTGTGATTACCAATGTAGGAACATCCCATATTGGAAACTTAGGATCGAGGGAAAATATTCTAAAAGCGAAATTAGAAATTTTAGAAGGATTATCTGAGGATGGCGTCATTGTTATCAATCATGACAACGATCTTCTTCGCAAGTGGTATGAAGAAAATCAAAAAACACAAACGCATCCAATCATTACTTATGGAATTCAAGAAAAAAGTGATGTGATGGCTCAAAACATTCAATTACAAGAAAACGGAAGCAAATTTACAGCAGTATATGAAAATGAAAAAATAGAAATCGAAGTGCCAGTAGCAGGAGAACATTTTGTATCCAATAGTTTATGTGCCATTAGTGTTGCTAAAATTTTTCAAGAAGAAAAAGAAAAAATTCAACAAGGAATTAAGAATTTTGAACTAACCAAAAGAAGGATGGATGTTCAACAAATTGGAAAATATACCGTAATTAATGATTGCTATAACGCAAATTATGATTCCATGAAAGCAGCGATCGAATATTTAGGAAGTACTAAGAAAGAAAATAAAATTGCAATACTAGGAGATATGCTAGAATTAGGCGAATATTCTGAAGAATTACATAAAAAAGTAGGAGAAGAAATTGTAAAAAATAAAATTGATATCCTTATCACAGTTGGATTTTTTTCTCAATATATCAATGAAGTAGCCAAAGATTGCAAAAATGTACATTGTCAAACAAGAGAAGAGGCGATTGAAATGGCAAAAAAATTCATGAAACCCAATAGCAGTATCTTAATCAAAGCATCGAACAGTATGAAATTTGATGAAATTGCAAATGAATTGACGGAATATTTAAAAAATCTATAAGGAGGAAAAAATGAGAAAAAGAAAAATTGCAGTAATTTTTGGAGGGATGTCAACTGAACATGATGTATCCATCGTATCAGGAACATCGGTGATTCAAAATTTAAAGAAGGAAAAATATGAAATTATTCCAGTGTATATTTCCAAAGAAGGAGAATGGTTTATCTATAAGAAACCAATTGATCAAATAAAAGTTCTTACAGTAGGAGAACAGATCCAAGAAAAAGAAAAAATAGAAAATGTAATCGATTTACTAAAAGAAGTGGATGTGATTTTTCCCGTTTTACATGGATTATATGGAGAAGACGGAAGTATTCAAGGGTTATTTGAATTGCTTCATCAAAAATATGTAGGATGTAATATTCTATCTTCTAGTGTTTGTATGGATAAAGTCTATGCAAAAGTAATTTTTGAAAAATCAGGAATTCCACAAGCAAAATATGTTTATCTTCGCAAAAAAGCAAAGAATTACTATTACATAAAGGAAGATTTCGAAGAAGTGCCAGTTAGTGTAGAAGAAATACAAAAAGTAGTAGAAGAAAAGCTTGGTTATCCAGTATTTATCAAGCCTTCCAACTCTGGTTCCTCAGTAGGAATTAATAAAGCACATAATGCAGAAGAATTACAACAATTTGTTTCTTACGCGGCTCAATTCGACTCGAAAATTTTAATTGAACAAAATATTGAAGGAAGAGAAGTAGAATGCGCGGTTTTAGGAAATGAAGAAGTGAAAGCTTCTTGTGTAGGAGAAATCTTACCTGCAGAAGAATTTTATACATTTGATGCTAAATATAAAAATGCAGAATCGAGAGTTATGATTCCGGCAAGTATAACAGAAGAAGAATCCAATACCATTCGAAATTTTGCTAAAAAAGCATTTCAAGCAGTGGACGGAAGCGGTCTTGCCCGTGTAGACTTTTTTATTGAAAAGTCATCCGGAAAAGTCATGATTAATGAAATTAACACACTTCCAGGTTTTACACAAATTAGTATGTACCCAAAACTTTGGGAAGCTTGCGGACTTTCTTACACAGATTTATTAGATAATTTGATTGATTTGGCAGTTACGAAACAAAAATAAAAAAGAACAGAAATAGAGAATTTATCTATTTCTGTTTTTTCGATTTGAAATATTTTCAAACCAGAAATAGTGTGTTATAATACAAACACGAAAAGGAACGCTAAGGCGGAGGATGTTGAAATGATTTTCAAAGATTATTATAAAATATTAGGGCTAGAAACCAATAAAGTAACCATTGACCAAATTAAAGTTGCCTACCGTGATCAAGCAAAAAAATATCATCCGGATGTAAATCAGGAATCTGATATTTCAGAAGAAAGATTTAAAGACATTAACGAGGCATATAAAATTTTATCGAATCCAACCACAAGAAGAAAATATGATCGTATGTGGAATAGTAGAATTAGAAAGAAAAAAGCCAAAGGTAAAAAGAAAGTAGAAAGTAGTGGATCGATTGTCAAAGACTTTCTAGGAATTCTATTTGGAGAAAGTATTATTCGAAAAGAGAGGAAGGTAAAAGAGACAAAAGTAAAAGTCAAAGGTGAAAATGTAGAAACAGATATTGAAATTAGTATTGAAGAAGCGTATTTTGGTACCAATAAAAAAATATCCTTAAGAGCTGTTGATGGTAAGATGAAACATCTTGATGTCAAAATTCCAGCAGGAATTTTAGAAAATGAGAAAATTCGTCTAATCGGACTTGGAAAAGCTGGAAAAAATGGAGGAAAAAATGGGGACTTATTAATAAAGGTAACCATCGACGAAAAGTCAGAGCTTAAATTAATTGGATATGATCTCTATACGGATTTAAAAATTACACCGTGGGAAGCAGCATTAGGAAAAAAAATTCAAATCAACATCTTAGGAGAAGATGCCAACATTGTTATTCCGCCTTGTACCTCTAGTGGAGAAGTCATCAAAGTAGAATCGATGGGATACAAAGACGGAAAAGGAAAACGAGGAAATTTACTGATTGAAATCAAAATTGTATTACCAAAGAGAATGACAGAAGAAGAGAAAAAAATCTATCAGAAATTAGAAGAACTAAGTTCATATAATCCCAGAAATGCGATACTAGACACAAATTGACATAATTATTGACATAAACTAGAAAATCATGTATAATAAACATTGGAGGACTCACGAAAGAAAAGCTATGTTTATCATACATAGAAGGAAAGGTGTAAAAAATGGAAATAGTAAATGGAAAACATTTTAGCATAACGGATCCTCAAGAAGTTAGTACTGTAATTTATCGAATTAATAAATCAGATAAATCTCTTGAAGATTTTGCTCCTAAGTACACAATTGAGAGATTATTATATTCAGAAGAATTAAAGGGAGATTTAAAAAAGAAAACTTTTTTTGTTGATAGTCCAAAAGAAGAGGGGGAACAACTCGTCTTTTTATCTTTTGGAAAAGAAAAAGTTGTTGTTAATATGGGTGTATTAGAAGGAGATAAAGTTCGAATCTCCAAAAAGCCAATGCCAATAAAATTTAATACTTTATATTCTGAAGAAGAAACAGAATATAAAGAGTTTCGATATACACCGAACTTACAAAGACCAATTTCAATTATTGATCCAGAAACGACAGAAGAAGTAAAACCTGTTCTATATCTAGACAAGGAAACCAATGAAGTAAGAGGAAAATGCAAATTAAAGCCATATAAATCATATTTCGCTTTTGAAGTAAGAGATATGAAGGATGAATAAAAGGAGGAAAAAACATGAATCAAACGACTGGAGATTCAAGAAAACAACAAATTAATGGAGCGGCTTTATTAAAAGAAGGAGATGAAAAGAAACCGATCCAAGCAATTGAAGAAACCGACTTTGAGACAGGAACATTAGTAAAGTTAGCGGAGAATCCAGAGACATCTGTCGAAATAAAAACAGGAGATGTAGAAATGGTACGTTTAACAAAAAAAGAAGATGGAATTGATGCAATTTATATTCCAGCAAGGGACGAAGTTCTTGTAGTTGATCATAAAGAAATAACACCAGAGCAACATGCAGCGATTAAAGCAAAATATGAAGCATACAAGAAAAAAGCAAGAGAACAAAAAGAGGGGCCACAAATCTAGAACAAAAGAGTAGGTGAAAATCAAATGGGAAAGTTGATAAAAGATAATAAAACAACTTTAGTGGTAGTACTAGTACTATGGTTAATTGGAACGATAGTACTAGTTGCGCCAATTGCATACTCTGTTGTTGAAGCAACTACAACAGAGTCTTTTAATTTAACCACGTTTATGGAAATATTTCCTCAAACTCTTTCTCAGTTTAATGCAATTACAAAAGTTTGGGAACAGCCATACTTGGGAGTATTTATGCAATGGATTGGATACTATACGCTAGCATTAGTAATCTTTGCTGTTATTAGTATTCTAAAATCAAAACCGAAAAGCGGATTTGAAAATATTGAGCACGGATCAAGTGATTGGTGTGAAGGTGGAGAACAATACCGTATTTTAAGTAAGAAAAATGGTATTATTCTAGCACAAAACAATTACTTACCAACCGATAAAATTGGTAATGTTAACGTACTAGTTGTCGGAGGTTCAGGTTCTGGTAAATCAGCATCATACTCTATCCCAAATGCATCTCAGCTATTAGGTTCTTATGTATTTACAGATCCAAAAGGAGAATTATACGACAAAACAGCAGGATTTTTAAAACAGAATGGATATGAGATTAAAGTATTAAATTTAGTAAATCCAGCTAATAGTGACGGATATAATCCACTAATGCATATATCCAGTGAAATTGATGTAGACGTTATAGCAAATACAATTGTAAAAGGACAAAAATCAGATTCTTCTTCTGATCCATATTGGGATGATATGGCAGAAATGTTATTAAAAGCACTAATTTACTATTTAATAGCAGTAAGACCTGAAGAAGAACAAAGCTTAGCTAGCTGTTCTGAACTTGTTAGAGCAGCAAACAATAATGGAGGAAGTAACTTATTAACCGATTTGATTAATAAATTACCATATGATCATCCTGCAAGAATGTATTATAAATCAATTGAGATTGCACCAGAAAAAACATATGGATCAATTTTAAGTTCATTGCAATCAAAATTAGGAAAATTTGACTCAAAAGAAATTGCTGAAGTAACTTCAACGGATACGATTAATTTTGAAGATATCGGCTCTAAGAAAACAGCTGTATATGTTATTTCTTCAGACACACATACAGCATATGACTTTTTATTAACCATTTTCTTCTCGCAAATGATTCAACAATTATACAATTATGCGGACGAAAATGGAGGAAGGTTAAAAGTACCAGTATACTTCATATTAGACGAGTTTGCCAATATTGGTAAAATACCAGATTTTGATAAGAAAATTTCAACTAGTAGAAGTAGAGGAATTTCTTTTAGCGTTATTCTACAAAACTTAGATCAATTAGAAGCTGTTTATGAGAAATCTTATGAAACAATCATGGGTAACTGTGATACACACGTATTTTTAGGAAGTAACTCTTTTAAAACAGTTGAATATTTCTCAAAAGCATTAGGCGAAAAAACAATTTCAAGAGATAGTACATCCATTAACCGAGATAAAGAACATCATAGACAAGGATACAGTGAATCAGATCAAATTATGGCAAGAGCTCTTATGACACCAGATGAATTAAGAAGAATGGACAATGATTTATGTATTATTTATGAAAAAGGATTAAAGCCAATCAAAGCAAAGAAATACTATTACTTCAAAGAACCAATTGCTCGAAAATTACAAGCCTATACAATGAATCACAATGATTTCGATGCAGGAGATCGAGGAGAATGGAGAAAATTTAATCCGTATAATCCATATGTGCCAGGAAAACAAGAAGCTACGAAAGATTTAAAGGTAGATTCTTTAGACGACTTATTTGAAGAAGATGGTCCCAAAAATACAGCAGAGCCAGAAAGACCAAGTCCAGAAAATCATATCAAAGTCGATATGAGTAAAATTCGAGTGGAACAACCAATTGTTGAGCAAAATGTAAAACAAGAATCGCCAAAAGCGCAAACAATTACGCAATTAGAAGAGGAGGATGCTCCGATGTTGCCACAAATTCAAGAAGACAGTCAATATGATATTCAAAAAGAAATTGAAGCAAAATTTGATGAATTATTTGGACCAATGGACGAAGAGTAAAAAGATAGCGAAAAGCTATCTTTTTTTTGAACCAATATAAAAACAAATGTTCTGAAAATTGTTGACGATAGAATCGATTTATGGTATAAAAGAAAAAAGAAAGAAGGACGATTTATGAAATTTGTACATATTGCAGATGCTCACTTTGATATTCCATTTACAACATTAAATAATACACTTCAAGCAGGAGAAGAGAGAAGATTAGATCAAAGGAGAGCCTTTAAAAAGGCAATTCAATATATTAAAGAAAATCAAATTCCCTATTTGTGGATTGCGGGAGATTTTTATGAACAGGAATTTATTCGAGAATCTACAATTCAATATTTGGACGGATTGTTTCGAGAAATTCCAAATACAAAAATTTATATTGCACCAGGAAACCATGATCCATACATTAAAAATTCCTATTATGAAAAATATCAATGGAGTTCAAATGTTACGATTCTAAAACCAGGTATACAATATTACCAAGAGCCAGAATTTGATCTTTATGGATTTGGATTTGGAGCTTTTCATTGTAATAATGCACGGAATTGAAAACATTCAGATTAAGAAGAAAGATCGCGTTAATATCTTACTAATGCATGCAAATTTAGATGGAAGTAAAAAAGGAGAAGAAGAATACAACCCAGTTTCTAGAAAAATTTTACAAGAAAAAGGGTTTGACTATATTGCGTTAGGACACATTCATAAAACAAATTGCTTCGAAGAAAAAGATCGAATTCTTTACCCGGGTTCTATGATTTCTCTAGGATTTGATGAATTAGGTGTTCATGGTATGATTGAAGGCTCTATTGAAAAGAATTCAGAAGGGACGAAAGTTGAATATAAATTAATACCATTGGATGAAAAAGAGTTTGAAGAAATTTCGCTAGATATTACAGAAAAAAATAGTCTAGAAGAAATTATTGAAGCAATAAATGATATCCCAGAAAATAATCATTATAAAAAAATCATTTTAATTGGGAAAAGAAATTTTGAGATAGATCTTGCTAAAATTCGAAAAAACATCATTAATCCAAGGATATTAAAAATAAAAGATCAAACGAAATTACAGATCGATTTAGAAAAAGAGAGTAATAATATTACGCTAAAAGGATTATTCATTAAGCAAGCAAAAAAGGCAATGGAAGAAGGAACTTTACCAAAAGATCAAATCGAAAAAGCACTAGAAATTCGGACTAGAAGTATTTGATCAATAAAAATGGAGTGTAGGAATGAAAATAAAAAATATCAAAATTAATGCATATGGAACGTTACAACAAAAAGAGATTAATTTAGGAGAGAAGATAAATATTATTCATGGAAAAAACGAAAGCGGAAAATCAACTTTATTAAATTTTATTAAAAGTAGTTTTTATGGGATTACGAGAACAAAAAATAAAAGAGATATTTCGGATTTTGAAAAATATAAACCTTGGAATACAGAAGAATTCTCCGGGAGAATTACCTATCAATTAGATAATCAAGAAGAATATCAGGTTTATCGAGATTTTAAGAAGAAAACTCCGAAAATCTATAATGAGAGACTAGAAGATATTACAGACCAATTTGAAATTGATAAAAAAGATGGAAATCGATTTTTTGTAGAACAAACCAATTTAGAAGAAGATATGTTTTTATCTACGATCGTATCAATGCAAGGGGAAACTAAATTAACAGATCAAGATCAAGCAATCTTAATTCAAAAACTTGCAAACTTAGCAGGTAGTGGCAATGACAATATATCCTATAAAAAGATCATGGAAAAATTAAATAAAAAACAATTAGAAGAGATTGGAACAGAAAGAACGTTAGAAAGGCCAATTAATTTAGTTCATCACCAGATAAAAGAATATGAACAAGAAATAAAAGAACTAAAAATACTTTTACAAAGAAGAAGCGAAATCGAAGAAGAAAAACAACAAATAAAAAACAAAATTCAAGAAAAAGAAATCAAAATAAAAGCAATAAAAGAAATTGAAAACTATTTAAAAGAAAACGAAATTGAAAAAGAAAAAATCAACATAAAAAGAAAAGAGAAAAAAGAAATAAACGAATTAATCGAAAATTTACAAAAGGAAATTAATACAAAAAAAGAAGAAAAAAAGAAAAATAAAACAGGAAAAACGAATGGATTTTTAAATACAATATTGATTCTAGTATTTATTGCATTTCTTCTAGGAGCAATCTTTTTTGATGAGCAGATGATCAAGGCAATTTGTTTGGGAATTATGAGCTTTGATCTGATCCTAATAGTTGTAATGAATTTTCAAATGAAAAAGAAGCGAAAGAAAGTAGATGAAGAGCAAAGAAAAGAAATTGAAAATCTTAGAAACAAGATGGAATACCTAGAAAATAACGAAAAAAGCATACAAAAAGCGATTAATGAAGCAGAACGAGCAATTGATGAGAAAACAGATCAGAAAATTAATGAAATGTGTCAAAAATACGATGAAACATTTAGCAAACCAGAAATCTATGGACTTTTTGAAAAGGAAGAAAATTCTCGTCAAAATAATAAAATAACAGAAGAAATAAATGCAGAAAAAGTACGAGATCATTCATTGGAATATCAACTTAAGACACTTCAAGAAAGATTAGAAGAACTACCAAAACAAGAAGAGAAATTAGCGAACCTTTATGAAGAAAGAGAAGAGTTGATAGGAAAAAATGAGGTAATTAACCTAGCAAAAGATTGGGTAGAAAAAGCTTACGAGGAAATGCAGAAAAGTATTACACCAAAACTTACGGACCAGTTATCAAAAAATATTGCAAAAATTTCAGGTGGTAAATATCAAAAAGTAGTAATCAATTCCGAAAATAAAATGCAAATTGAAGATGAAAAAGGACAATATATTCCAATTGAGAGATTAAGCATAGGAACAATAGATCAGATGTACTTAGCTTTAAGATTATCCATGATCAATGAGATATCTTCAGAAAAAATGCCAATTATTTTAGATGAGACTTTTGCATATTTTGATGAAGAAAGATTAAAAAATATTTTAACGTATTTATCAATTGGATTAAAAAATAACCAAGTAATAATTCTAACTTGCTCAGATAGAGAAAGAAAAATAATGGAAGAGCTAGGACAACCATATCAATATATTGAATTATCCAAATAAAAAATTAAGAGAAAAAAGATAAAAAATAATATTTCTTTTTTCTCTTTTTTCTTTTTTATATAAAGATACAATAAATAAAAAAGAAAAAAATAAATTTAATAAACAAATAAAAAGTAATAAATAGAAAAAAGAACAAAAATAAAATGAAATGTAAAAAATAAAAATATAATTTAAAAAAGATAATTAAATAAAAATTAAAAATAAATAGAAAAAAACAAAAATAAAAAGAAAAAAATAAAAAATAAGAATTGAAAGAAAGGAGGAAAAGAAAAAATGAACAAAAAAATTGTCAATCAGGTTATGTTTTTTACAAAAAGAATACAAAAGAGAAGCAAACCTTAAAAGAGAAAATGAGTATACATAATATTGTTTTTTGGAGTTGTTAAAATTTGAAAAAAGAAGGAAAAAACTTTATAAAAACAGAAGAAAGCTTGAATAGAAAAAAGGAAAACGATAGTAGTAAAAGGAAAAAAATGACAAATAATAAAAAGAAAAACCGAAAGAATTACGAAATGATGAAATGTAGAATAGGACAGAAAAAAGGAAAAGAGAGAAAGTCTTGGACGCATTGAAAGCCTAAGAAAAAATTAAAAATGATAAAAATATTAAAATTTCAAAAAAACACATCAAAAAGGCAAAAATGCAAAAAATAACTAGGGAAAACAAGAAAGAATGTTTGTAAATCGAAAGATCGTAGAAAATCTTGTGTAAAACGGGATCTCATAAGATTAGGGGAAAGCGAAAAGCAGGAAAAACGAAGTTTACAGAAAAAAAGACAGAGCTTAAAATTAAGAAAGCTTAGGCGGATAAGGAGTTGAAAGCTTTGGGTACAAAAATCTTTTATAGGATAAAAAGTAAAAGAAAAGAAATTCTGAAGCAAAAAGGTGAGAAAGAAAGAAGAAACGGAGAAAATATGCCATCTAAGAGAAGAGATCTAAAAGAAGGGTCAAGAAAGACGATCGAAAAAAGCGAAAAAAAAGTGAGAATCTTTTCTCAAGAAAATGAAATTTTAGAAAAAACATAAAATCGACTTGCCCCTAAGAAAAAAGGGCATAAAATGGCAAAAAAATGCCAAAGTTTTAGAGGAAAAACTAATAAAAAAGAAAGGAAGAAGTTGTTTTTATGACTAAAAAAGAGAAGAACTTTTTTCTTTTCCATTTGGTACGAGAAAAAATAGGATACCAAAAAGGGAAAAGACAAGAAAAGAAAGGAGAGAAAAAAGACAATGAACAAAAAAGAGAAAAACGTGTAAAAGAAAATGAGGGAAAATAGATCTGCTCTTTTTGACAACTGATTAGTAAAAATAAATAAAGACAGTAAAAGATAAAAAATTAAGAAAAAATAGAAACAAAAAATAAATTTTGTTAAATAAAAAAAGGAAAAATTAAAAATAAAAATACTAGAAAAAAGAAAAATAAAATTTAATAAAGAATAAAAACGAGAAAAAAATAAAAGATTAAAAAAATTTTTTTGTTTCTAATAAATAATTTAAAATGGAAAAAGAAATAAAAAATAAAATAAAAAAAGAAATAGAAAAAGAAAATAAAAAATAAGAAGAAAAAATCAAATAAAATATCAAAAAAAGGATTTTAAAAAAGAAAAAGTAAAAAAAGATGAAAAATTAATAAAAAAACAGAAAAATATCAATAAAAAAATTGTCAATCAGGTGTACTTTTGAGAATAGAATGGTAAAGAATTCGTAACAAAAGAAAAAACAGGCAAGTAGACATAATAACAAAAAAGCAAAGATAAAATGAGAAGATTTTTAAAGAAAAAGAAAAGAAAAAATAGAAAGTAGATCAAATTTAGCAACGATGAAAAAGAAAAAAAGATGGAAAGGAAAGGAAAATACCAAGCTAAAAATACGAAGAAATCAAAAAGGACGGAATTGGAAGAACTGAAATCGAGAAAGAGAAGGAATGAGTCTAAAAGAGCATGATACCCTAAATAAAAATTGAAAAATGATGAAAAATAGAAAATTTCAAAAAATGTACTTTAAAGACAAAAATATAAAAATGATATAGAAAAACAGAGAAGAGGTGTTCGTAAAATAAATAAGAGAGATCAAATTCAGAATAAGAGGACGAAGAAGAGGAAAGCAAAGGGACTAGAATAGAAAAAATGTAGGTTTACAGAAAATATGAAGAACCTAAAATTCGGCAAAACCTAGGCGGATAAGCAATACAGAAACAGGAATAATCGAATTTTTAAAACAGAGAAAAATAGATTGTGAAAGATAGAAGAAAAATAACAGAAGAAAAGGAAAAAATAAGGGGGTATCTTTGGAAAAAACGAAGTGATCCAGATAAGATTTAGAAGAAAATATCTGAAAAGAGAGAAGAAAAGTGAGAAAGGATTCTCAGAAAAAGGGGGTTTTTAAGAAAAACATAAAGATGAGTTGCCCCTAAGAGAAAATCGCGAGAAACGATAAAAAATAGAGGGGCTTTTAAGACAAAAATTACGAAAAAGTAAAAATGAAATTGCTTTAATGACTAAAAAAGATAAAAATTTTCCGTTTTTCGTTGTATCGAAAAATGAAAGAAAGAAAAAAGTGTACGAAAGAAAAGAGAAGAGAAGTATGTGCAGAAAAGGAGAAACAAGAAAGGAAAGGACAAAAGAAAAACGAAAGAGAAAAAACATAGTCTTTTTAACAAAAAACAAAAAGAAAATTAATGAAACAAAAAAACAACCAAAAATATTGCAAAATAAATTTAAATTTTAAAAATAAGTGAATTATTTAAAAAATAAAATGGAAAATAATTAAATATTTCTCTTTAAAATAAATATTAATAAAATAAAAATTGAATAAAACAAAAAATAATTAAAATAAAAAGAAATAATCATAAAAATTTTTTGAAAAATAATTTAATTTATTATTTCAACAAATATTTAAATTCGAATTAATCAAATAAATAATATAAAAATAATAAATTAAATCCTTTTATCATTTATTAAGTTTATTAAGTTGCTAGTTCTTGTTCTTTCAATATATTTTTGCTAATTAGCAATAAACTTTAATTTATAATGAAACTTGTGAACGAATTTATTAAAATGCAGAAAGGACTTTCCAAGCAGAATACTTGAAAAGATCATAAAAATAGGATATAATAGAAACGTTCAAAATAAAGGAGAGAAATTTATGTTTCAAAAATTAGATGATGTAGAGAAGCGTTATGAAGAATTAACATTAAAAATAAGTGATCCAGAAATTATTAATCGTCAAAACGAATGGCGAGAATATATGAAAGAACATGCAGAAATAGAACCAATTGTATTAAAATATCGTGAGTATAAAAAAGTAAAAAACGACTATGAAGAAGCGAAAGCGATGATGGGAGATTCTGATAAAGAAATACGCGATTTGGCAGAAATGGAAATGCTAGAAGCAAAAGAAAAAATGCCAAAATTAGAAGAAGAATTAAAAATATTATTAATCCCAAAAGACCCAGATGATGATAAAAACGTTATTTGCGAAATTAGAGGAGGTGCAGGTGGTGAAGAAGCTGCACTATTTGCAGGAACTTTATTTCGTATGTATTCAATGTATGCAGAAAGAAAACATTGGAAACTAGAAGTTTTAAATGAAAATGCAACCGAATTAGGCGGATATAAAGAAATATCTTTTATGATTACAGGAAAAGGTGCTTATAGCCGTTTAAAATTCGAAAGTGGAGTTCATCGTGTACAAAGAGTTCCAGATACAGAAGCGAGTGGAAGAATTCATACATCAACAGCGACAGTTGCTGTTTTGCCAGAAGTAGAAGACGTTCAAGTCGAATTAAATCCATCCGATATTCGTATGGAAGTTTATCGTGCTTCTGGTGCAGGGGGACAACACGTTAATAAAACTTCATCTGCAGTAAGATTGATTCACGAACCAACAGGAATTATCGCAGAGTGTCAAACAGAAAGATCACAACTTCAAAACCGTGAATATGCAATGAGACTTTTAAAGTCAAGAATTTATGAAAAAGAAAAACAAGAGCAAGATCAAAAATTAGCGAATGAAAGAAAAAGCCAAGTAGGTAGTGGAGATCGTAGTGAAAAAATTAGAACATATAATTATCCTCAAGGAAGAATTACGGATCATCGAATTGGTTTAAGTATTTATCAAATGGAAGACTTTTTAAATGGAAATTTAGATGGAATGATCGATAATTTAATTGCAGCAGATCGTGCTGAAAGGTTAAAAGGAGAAGAAGAATAAAAAGGCTGATTGTCAATTGTTGGGGTGGAAAACTTTGAAAGTTTTCTGCCTCAATATTTTTCTGCCTAAAAAAAGAA
>CALYAK010000002.1 GCA_944393505.1 uncultured Clostridia bacterium
TTTTTCTTTTTTTAGGCATAAAAATATTGAGGCAGAAAACTTTCAAAGTTTTCCACCCCAACAATTGACAATCAGCCATTAATTTGTTTTGCAACTTCTTCTGCGAAATTTTCTTCTTTCTTTTGAAGTCCTTCACCTTTTTCTAGTCTTACGAATCTTATAATTTCGCATCCTTTTTGTTTTGCTAAATCTCCAACTTTGATATCTGGATCTTTTACGAATTCTTGCTCTACTAAACAAATTTCTCCGTAGAATTTTCCAATTCTTCCTTTTACCATTTTTTCTGCAATTTCGGCTGGTTTTCCTTCATTCATTGCTTGTGCTTTTAAAATTTCCATTTCTTTTTCAACACGTTCTGCTGGAACATTTTCTCTTGCTAAGAATTCTGGTCTTGCAGCTGCGATTTGCATACAAACATCTTTTGCAAATTCTTTATCATTTCCTTTTATCTCTACTAATACAGCAATTTTTCCGTCTCCATGGATATATGATTCGATAAAATTATCTGTTTCGAATCTTTCAAATCTACGAATCGACATATTTTCTCCGATTTTTGCAATTTTATCGGTTAATACGTCTTTTACTGTTTTGCTTGCATCACTAATTGATTTTTGAGAAAGTAATTCTTCTACATCTGCTGGTTTGGTTTCAGCAATTTGTTTTGCAACTTCTTTTACAAAGCTACGGAATTCTTCATTTTTTGCAACGAAGTCTGTCTCTGCATTTACTTCAACTGCTACACCAACTTTTGCATCTGGTGTAATATATGTTTCTACTAACCCTTCTGCAGCAATACGATCTGATTTTTTTGCAGCTTTTGCAATTCCTCTTTCACGTAAAAGTTCAATTGCTTTTTCTTCATCTCCATTTGTTTCTGCAAGAACTTTTTTACAGTCCATCATTCCTGCACCTGTTTTCTCTCTTAATTCTTTAACTTGGCTTGCTGTAATCATTTTTATCCTCCTTTATCTATTTGAAAAGGATAGGGCAGATAAAAGCCCTACCCTTTTTCTTAAACATTTTCATCTATTTTGTCTCTTCTTCAACAGTTTCTGCTTCAGCTTCTTCGTTTGCTGCAACCTCTTCGATACTTGGTTCTTCTGAAACAACTTCTTCTTGTTCTTCAACCATTTCTAGAGATTCTCCTTGTCTTCCTTCAATAATCGCATTTGCCATTACGTCAGTAATTAATTTTACAGCACGAATTGCATCATCATTTCCAGGGATTGGATAATCAACATCTTCTGGATTGCAGTTTGTATCAATTAATCCAACAACTGGGATATTTAGTTTTCTAGCTTCTAGAATACCAATTCTTTCTTTCTTTGGATCAACGATGAATAGAACACCTGGTAGTTCTTCCATTCCTTTAATTCCACCTAAGTTCTTTTCTAGTTTTTCCATTTCTTTCTTTAAGATGATAACTTCTTTTTTTGGTAATACATCGAAAGTTCCATCTTCTTGCATTGTTTCAAGTTCTTTTAGTCTTTCTACTCTTGCACGAATGGTTTCGAAGTTTGTAAGCATTCCACCTAACCATCTTTGGTTAACATAGAACATTCCGCTTTTTTCAGCTGCTTCTTTTACACATTCTTGTGCTTGTTTCTTTGTTCCAACAAATAGAACTGTTTTTCCTTCTTCTGCTTGCTCTTTCATGAAAGCATAAGCTTCATCTAATTTTTTTGATGTTTTTTGTAAGTCGATGATATGGATTCCGTTTCTAGCTTGGAAAATGTATTCAGCCATTTTAGGATCCCATCTTCTTGTTTGATGTCCGAAATGAACACCTGCTTCTAGTAATTGTTTCATTGCAACTACTGCCATTTTTCTTTTCCTCCTTTTAGTTATTCCTCCATAAGATGTCCAACATTGAAAAAAACTTGCTCTAAAAAACAAGCACTCTTCTTCAACTCCATCTTATGTGTGTATTTTTAACAGGCATTATTATATCAGAAAAGTGAAAGAAAAGCAATACCTTTTCGTTTTTTTCTTATAAGTGAAAAGAAGAAGGATTTCCCCTTCTTCTTTCTACAATTTATTCCACTAATGTGATTCTAGCATAACCATTGCCAGATCGACTATTTCCTGTTGTGGATGCATTCGTTAAATAGTATGAACTATTTAATAGACAACCGGAAGGATAACTTGATGCGGTGGATGAAGTATATACATAACCAGAGCCACCTCCACCTCCAGGTCCACCAGCTCCTCCACCTCCGGCCACCATACCAGCCACCCCCGGCCGCCTCCTCCATGATAAGAGTTACCCGCCGACGCTCCTGATCCAGATCTACCTCCTTGGCCAAAACTTCCACTTGTCGCTCCATAATTATTACCCTGATATGTTCCATAACTTCCTCCACTAGTTTGAGTGCCTCCGCCGCCTCCTGTTCTCGTATTATCTGATGAATTTGCTGCTTTTGTACCAGATGTTCCACCACCGGCTCCTCCTACTGAATGCCACGCACCACCTCCAGAACCTCCACCTCCAGAACCTCCACCTCCGCCAGCTACAATCACTCTTGCGTATAAAGAAGTAGATTTAATTCGAATATCGGTTCCTCCACCTCCAGCACCTCCTGTTGTTTCGGTTCTATTAGCATTTTGCATATTTCCTCCTCCATTAAATCCTCCAGAAGCACTACCACTGCTAGAACCACCTTGTCCTCCCACATAAATATATAGTGTTGTTCCTGAAGAAAGTGATATCGTTCCAACAGAATATCCTCCTAATCCTCCTGCTCCCGCATCACCATTTCCACCTTGAGCGCCCCATACTTCTAGGATAACTGCACAGTTACTTGTTGTCGTATAGCTTTGTGCTCCTCCTGTATAGGCAAAGTTCTTTACTGTATAGGTTATTGCTATACTTTGGGTCTTTTCACTTGTATTTCCTGCTTTATCTTTTACGACTACTTTTGCACTAAATGAACTTGGTTTACTTGTATAATTTATTCCTGTATAGGTATATGTATTTCCTGTTTGCGTTGTTTTACTTGCATTATTTAAATAATATTGATAGGTTCCACTACTTGCTAATCCACTAAACGCATCACTTGCACTTACTCTTACCGATAATGTTGTCGCTCCTATTCCTGTTTTTGTAATACTTGATATCGTTGGTCCTACTGTATCTCTTGTAAAGACTAATCCTATACTTGCTGCTGACTTTCTTCCCGAATAATCATAGCTATATGCTGTAACTGTCCATGTTCCATCTGCTTCTACTGTGAATGTTCCACTTGTTGTTGTTTCTAATTCTCCCGTATCTACACTTTGATTTGTTGTTACACTTTGTCCTGCTACTGTTCCATTTCCTTTTGCTGTTCCTGTTACTCGATAAGTCATTTTTGTTTCCATTGGACTTGTCACATCACTTCCACCATTCATTCTTACTGTTACATTACTTCTGTAATAACTTGCTTCTCCCTGTGTTCCACTCGATACCGTTGGTGTATTTGCTGTTGGATTTACCATATCCCTTGTTACGATGATTCCTTCTGCTACTACCGATTTTCTTCCTGCTTTATCATACGTATATCCTTTTACTGTCCACCTTCCATCTGCTGCGATGACAAATGTTCCATTATTTGCAATATCTGTTTCAGTAATATTTACTTGTTGTCCACTTGTGATACTTACTCCTCCTATTGTTCCATTTCCTGTTGCTGTTCCCGTTACTGTATACGTTGTTTTCTTGTAACAGGTATCATCTTGACTACTTAGTTTTACCGTTATATCACTTCTGTAATATGTCTCTTCTCCCATTGTTCCACTTACTACTTCAATCACTGGTGGTTCTGGGGTTACTGTATCTCTTGTTACTTCTAATGTATTTGTTGTTACTCTTACATTTTCTTTGTTATATGTATGGATCTTGATTGTCCAGTTTCCATCTGCTCGTATTTGAATTGTTTTCTCATTTGCCATCTCAATCTCATCTTCACTTAGAGCAACTCCTTTATCATAATACGTTCCATCCATGTTTCCTGCTCCGGTTGTTGTTCCTAGTATCTGATACGTTACTCTTGAGATATCTACATTATTTTCATCTTGTCCTGTTAGACTTACATCTACATCCGTACTACAATATTTTCTTGCTCCTTCTACTCCTCCACTTACTGTATCTCCTACGGTTGGTGTATTACTTATCCAGATTGCTGGTCTTGAGATGACATCACTTGCTGTCATATTTCCTGCTTCATCTTTTACGATCATATACATATCATAGGTTTTATCTGCTTCTAATCCAGTATACAAATACGTTGTTTCTTGACTTAAGTTATCTGTATACGTCATATTGGGTGCTAATTTATGGCGATATGTATATCTTCCTTCTGTTGCTAAACCTGATGCATAATCATCTGCTGACATACTAATTCGGAATCCCTCTCCGATTACTTGCTCTCCTTTATACAGTGTTACAATTGGTCTTGATGCATCTCTTCTCACATTTAATGTTGGTGCTGTCGATAGTCTCATTCCTCCACTATCATACGTATATGCTACAATTGCAAAACTTCCATCTATTGCGATTCGGAAAGTTGTTCCATTGGCGATATCTACCTCTCCTGTATCGACTTCTCCTGCTTGGTATTCCGTATTTCCAATTGTTCCGTTACTATATGCTGTTCCTCTTACTCGATACGTTACTCTGGATGATCCTGTATCTGTTCCTAATACACGAAGGGTAATATTACTCGTATACCATTCATTTTGTCCCATATTTCCACTAGCTACACTGACTGTTACTCCATTTCCTGCTGTTGATCCTGTTTCTCTTTTTAACCACATAATACTTGAGTTTGATTTTTTTCCTTCTAAATCATAGCTATATGCTGTAATGGTATATTCTCCATCTTTGGTAAAGGTTAACGTTCCACCATTTTCAATATCAATCTCTTTAATTAATCCACTTGGATAAAGTTCGTTATTAATTTCATCAACGGTTGTTGTTAGAATATATTTAATTCTTAATGTTTTATCCGTTGTTGCAATTTGGATGGTTACATCACTTCGGAAAAAGCTTGCTGCGATCTCTTCTCCTTCTAGTACCGTAATGGTTGGTGATACTGCATCTCCTCCGATCATACTTCCATCACTTCCACCGGTGTTGGTATTCGTTCCTCCGCTGTTTGATCCTACTTGGTTGCCTCCTCCACTACTTCCATTTTCGCCGCCCTCGGAGCTTCCTCCTGTATCGGTACCCGGGATAATACCAATTCCGGTATAGAGCTGATTATCTCTTAATTCTTCTTGCAAAGCTGCTAATTGCTGATTATCATATTCTGTTTCGTTTGTTATCATATTCTTGGTATCTTTTGCTTGAAAGATAATTCCATCTTCTCCGATTACTGCATTTAGAGTGATTCCTGCTAAGATCACAAGTACAACGATTGTTACTCGTTATGCAAAAAAAGAAACAAGATTGAGGTTTTGTCGTCCTCTTTCTTGCTTCTTTTTTGCCTAAATTAGCTTTTGGCATGTTTGGAACGTCTCTATTTCGGAGATACCCGGCCTCCTTGGTAGGGTTTTGCGATATTACTCGCCTTATACGGAGTATATTTGCTTTGACTTGGTTTGGTATCCGCAGTTAAATAGGTAAAGAGTCTGTCTTTCTTCTTTTTTCTGCCTTTGCGAATTTGTCCTATTCGAGAACTTGGTAGATAAGCATTGGGATAAAGTACCAACTTACCAAAAAAATCTCCTGAATCAAATTGGATCGTAAAACAGGTATCACGGCTTGTCAGTATGCCTAATTCATCTTTTGGATAGCAGTGTGTGAAGTTTAAATGGATTTCTTCCCGATATTCCGTTTTTTCACTTTTGCACCGAAAATACAGTTCCAGTTTAAAACGATGATCTGCGCTGGCAAGTAGTTTTCCGTGATCCGCAATCTCCTTGTTAGGAATCCATAGCGAAATTGCACAGGAATTTTTTTGAGAAGTAACTGTTACCAATACCTCTTTGTCCTTGGATACAATCGTGGGATATTTCCGCTTCGATAACACTTTTGATGCCATCTCTCACCATTCCTTTTCAAAATTAGTTTATGTAAACTATTAAAATTGTACCAAATTTCACTATGTTTGTCAATTTTGAGAGAACGAGTGAAATTTCTTTCCGAAATTTCACTCGTTCTCTATTTTTTATTTTTTCTTTTTCTTTTTTATTTTACATATTCATTTAATGGCTTTATTTTGAATTGTAGATCTCCCATTTTTTCGGTTGGCACATATCCAGGTTTGCTATTGATGACATCTGGAATACGATTTACAATCGTTGCGCAAGTTAATTCTACAGTAGCTGGTCTTGATACAACAATCGTAGTATCTGGCTCTCCATAAACAGTCCATTCATTTTTATCAAAATCATCTTTTGAATATACTTTTCCAATACATTCACTTTCGATGACAATACCTTCTTTTGTCGTTGTTGTAACAACTGCACTCATTCCTGTTGCGTCCCCTACTTTTACCGTCATTCCTAATGTTGTTGAATAAATATCTTCTGTATGTGTTTGTGGTACTGTTTTTTGTGTTTGGCTTTCTACGGTTAAGCCTAATTTCTCGCATAACCATCCATTTACGTTCCACATATATGACGGTAAATATTCACCTTTTTCAATTACTTTTTGTCTTTCTTCATCTGAAATTCGATCAACAGAAGCAATTTGCTCATCGAATTCTTGTAAAGTTAAACCTGCTCCATGAGCTTTTGCTAAAGCAATTCCATAATCTTCTACGTTATAGCTAGAACTTCCTTTAATTTTTTTAATGGTCTGCGTTGATCCTGCAATCGAAGAAATTAATTGTCCCCAATAGATATCTTGGTATCCACTTCCAGTTATGGTACAACCGGTTTGTTTTGCCATTTCATCAATTTTCTTTGTTGCATTTGGGTTTGAATTTTCTGGGAAGAAAGCTTCCTCACAAGTCGTAATTGCATTAATTCCTAATTTTGCACATAGATAAAGTACATCTTCTACATCTGCAAATAGACTCATAGTTTCTACAATACAAATATCTGGTTTTACTTCTTTTAGCATTTCTTCTGCATTTTCCAATGCAGTTACTTTTACATTTTTGTCTTCTGAATTCATGATGCTTCCAATGTCTTTTCCGATAACGTCTGGGTTTACATCCACTGCTCCAACGACTTCTCCGCCCTTTTCATAAACATAGCGCATGGTGTAAACTGCCATTTTTCCTGTACCAATTTGTACGACTCTTACCTTACGATCCATTTTTTCATCTCTCCTTTGTTTCTTATATTTATTAATAGTTTGTATCAATCTCCTATTTTTATACAAACTAAAAATACGAAGTTCTTTCCGAAATTAGGAAAATAAATTTTCAAAAAATCTTTTAAAAAATTGGATAATTGAATCTACTAACCCTTTTAACATTTCATTGCTTTCATAGGTTTCCACCAAAAAATTATGGGTTGGTGGAAAAAACCAAATTGCTAATAAAACGATGGCAAAAATTGCGATGGATTTCACAAGTTCTTTTATTCTTTTTAAATTCCACGGCTCTTTTACTTGATATCCTTGTGCTCTCCAATAACTTGCATAAGCATCTTGATACCCTTCACGGTATGCATTCTGAACTTTTCTTCTTTCTCGATTTCTCTTTGAAAAAACACCTGTCACTAAATTGCCCATATAACCTAGAAATGTTTCTTCTTTTGGAGTTTGTTGTTCCTCTGTCTGTCGAATCGACTCTTGTCTAAATTCTTCCTGTCTTGGTACCGATCTTTCTTGTGTATGATAAACTTGTTCCTTTTGTAATTTTGCTTCTCGTTCAGCTTCTTGTTGTCTTCTTATTTCTGCTCGCTCTCGGTCATATTTTTCTCTTTTGGTTGGGTCAGACAAAATTTCATATGCTTCATTTAGACTTTTCATCATTGCTTCCGCAACTTGTTTCTTTTCTTTTGGTTGCAGATCTGGGTGATATTTCTTTACGAGTGTTTTATATGCTTTTTCAATGATTTCATCCGATGCATTTTCACTTACTTGTAAAATATCATATAGATTTTTCATGAATCCCCTCTTTATTTCATACTCTTCATTCAGTATATCATTTCTATTTGAAAAAGAATAGTATTTTTTGTTTTTTTATGCTATAATGTGACCATCATAGAATTTAGGAGTGAGAAACGTGAAATTAACATCGGATAATGAAACCTTAGCAGAGAATAAAGTCCTAATCTTATACATTTTAGGAAAACTAAAAAAACCGATTACCAATGATAGCTTATATAAACTAGTTTTATCTGCACTTGATATGAACTATTTTTATTTCCAACAATTTTTATTAGATTTAATCGATTCCAAATTTGTGATCAGTTTTCCAAAGGAAAACCAAACGGTTTATGAAATTACAGAGCTTGGAAAGAATACTCTTGATCTTACCATTGATATTTTGCCTGGTATTATCAAATTAAAATTAGATACGAATTTTAAAAATTTATTAAAATCATCGGAAGATGAATATTCCATCATTGCAGAATATACCCCACGAAGTGAAAATCATTATATTGTTGACTGCAGAATTATGGAAGATAATGAAACAACTTTTGAAGTAAAAACCTTTGCTAATTCTCGTGAGCAAGCAAAGGATATTGTTGATAATTGGAAAGCAAATGCTTCTACGATTTATCCACAAATTTTAAACTTATTAACAACATCGAACAAGAAAGAAGAAAAAAAATAAATTAATTTCGGAAAAAGCTTGCTTTTTCCCTAGGTAGTTGTGATAAAATAAGAACATGAGTTATTAATCTAATTATGTGCTCATCTATAACCAAAACCAAGAAAAAAGAAGTTTTTCATCAAACTTCTTTTTTCTTGCCTTATTTTCTAGATTTTAATTATTGTTTCTTGTTTTGTTTTTTCTGTTCTAGTCACAAAATTGTTTCATTTTGGTAACAAGTTCTTCGATAGAAATAACCTCTTTTTCTCCGCTTCTTACATCTTCCAGCTCTACTTTTCCGTTTTCAACTTTCTCTCCTAAAACAGCCATATATGGTGTTCCCAAAACTTTACAATCTTTCATTTTTGCTCCGATCGATAAATTTTCACGGTCATCTAGGATTACTCCTACTCCTGCTTTTTGTAGAGTATCGTATAAAGCAAATGCTTCTTTCTTCTTTTCATCATTTTCAATCTTTGGAACAATTTGAATTTTATATGGAGCAAGATTGATTGGAAGTGCAATTCCATTCACTTTTCCCTCTGCATCTTTTAAAGCAGAAGCCTCGTAGATTGCAGCTAGGGCTCTACTCACTCCAATTCCATAGCATCCCATATAATATGGTTTTTCTTTTCCATCTTGATCAATAAAATTAGCATTCATAATTTCAGAATAACGAGTTCCCAATTGGAAAATATGACCAAGTTCAATTGCCTTTTTTTCTTGTAAATGTGTAATATCCGTAATGCCATATTCTTTTTCTAGATATTCTTGATAATCTTCTCTTTCTAATATCTCTGTATTTAGAGCAGTTTTTGTCTCTTCATCATAAAGAATCGTATCCTCTCCAATTGGAGAAATGAGCATAAATTCTTCACTCTTTTTTCCACCCATGTCGCCATTGTCTGCTACAACTGGAATTAACTCTAATCCCATTTTTTCTGCAATTTCTAGATAGGCTTCTCTTACCTTTTGATAAGATTGTTCTAATCCTTTTAAATCGGTATCAAAACTATAGGCATCCATCATTAAGAATGATTTTCCTCTTAATAAATAACCTCTTGTTCGAATTTCATTACGATATTTTTCTCCTATCTGATAAATGGTTGCTGGTAGATGTTTATACGATTTTAGTTTTTCTCTTGCATACTCTACAACAGCTTCTTCTGCTGTTGGAGCTAAACAGAAAGTTCCTTTGTCTGATTCTACAACAAGCATTACGCCATCTTCTACATATTTATCCCATCGTTGGGATGCTTTCCAAATACTATCTGGTTGTAACGTTGGAAGTTGTACTTCAATACAACCTGCTTTATTTAAGGCTTCTTCAATAATTCTTTCTAATTTTCTTTTCACTAACATTGGGATATTGCCATAAGCATAAATCCCTGTTCCGTATTGAACTAATTGTCCAGATTGCAATAATAAATCTTGTACTGGGTACATCTCATCTAAATTGTGAATTCTCATGGTTCCCATTCCAGCTTGTGATAATTTCATTTTTTTACTCTCCTTCTTTTTGATCTTCTTGTTCTTCCTCTCTGTCTTCCCTTTCGGGCATTGGAGCCTCATTTTTTCTATCTTCTTCGTCTTGAAACTCATCTAATACGATTTGTTCATTTTCATCTAATTTGTATTTTGGAAGTTCTGGCAATTCTTCCATACTACCAATTCCAAACATACGATAAAATTCGCTTGTTACTCGGTAAGTCATTGGCCTTCCTGGTGCATCTAATTTTCCAACCTCTTTAATTAGGTTATAGTCTAATAATTTATAAATGGTACCATCTGAATTTACTCCACGAATTGCTTCTACTTCTGCTCTTGTAATCTTTGGATTATAAGCAATAATAGATAATGTTTCTAAGGCTGCTTGTGATAAGTTTGGTTTTGTTCGATTATCAAAAATCGGATAAATATATTCATAAAATTCTTTTTTGGTACACATCTGGTAAGCACCATTTACCTGGATAATCTCAATACCACGATCTTCTTTTGCATATTCTTCTCTCATTTGTTGAATGATCTGGATTACTTCATCACTACTTATTTCTAAAGCTGACATAAATTCGCTTACATCAACTTCTCTGCCTGCGGCAAATAAGATTGCTTCGATAATCGCTTTCTTTTTGTCATATTCCATAAAGGCCTCCTCTCTTTGCTTTTTCGTCCAAGGATACAAGTCTATTTTATACTATTTTCCGTTTTCTGGCAATAAATATTGAAAAACATTTGAAAAATTCTAGGTTCTATGTTACGATATGGTTAGTTTTGAAAAGGAGGTTTTTTCATGGAAGATCCAAAAAACGAAGAAAAGAGAGAAGAACCAAAGGAAATCCGCGTTGTTTCTGGAAATCCAAAGGATTTGGACATCTCTCCTGTTTATGATCATATTGAGATTCAAAAACCTACCAATGAAAAGAAAAAACATATTATTGTTCCAGAAGAAAAAGAAAAAAAATCTTAAAAGAGGATATATCTTTTCAATATATCCTCTTTTTTATTTTCTTTATTTCATTATTGTTAAATTGCTTCTTCTTTTTGTTCTGCAGTGTGATCATCATCTTCATTACAAATTTCTAAGCTTGCAACAGATACTTCATAAGCAACTCTTGTTTCGACTGTTCCATCTTCATGTTTCTTCTCATAAGTTCTTGATTGAACTCTACCAATAATTTTAACAGCTGTGCCAACTTCCATATTTTCGCAGAAACGAGCATTTCTTCCCCAAGCGATACAAGGAATATAGTCTGATTTGTTATAAGCACGATTTACTGCTAAAAGAATATCTGAAATTTCTCTTCCAAATGGTGTTTTACGGTAAATTGGCTTTTTGCATATGTATCCGTTCAAAACAACCTCATTAGAAACGATGTCTTTTCCTACTTTTACATCATTTTCTTGGTCTTCTGCAAATGTAATATCCTTTGCAAAAACGGTTAAAATTAAACGATTTCGATCATTGTCATAGCTATTATACGAACGGAATTGACCAATTACGGTTACTTTACTATCCATTTCAATATCCTTATTCGTTAATAATCTTTCTGAAATAGTAATTGGTATCAAGTCGGCATTTCCGCTTAATCTTGGTACACTTAAATCAAAATTATAAAATTTTTCTCCGTAAACTTCATGACTGAATCTTTTCTCACTTGTTACCTTTCCCACTAACACTAAGTGGTTATTCTCATCATAATTCGTATTCAATAGAATTTCCTCCCCTACTTTTGTTTATCTAATCTATTTTTATTCATCCGGTAAGTTTTTAGAATGCTTCACTCATATTTCTCATTATACTACTTTTTTCCATTTTTGTCTACATAAAAAGTTTATTTTTGTTAAATTTTGTATGTTTTTTCTCTTAAAATTACTGTTTTTCCTCTATTTCGACTTTTTTATCTCCTTTTTCGCGGTATAAAATCTTCAAAGTTCCATATTCTAATAACGAATGAATCTCATCGTTTTGCTTTCGCTGAAGAAGAATTTCTTGCGGTTCAATCCATTCTCCAGTCTGTTTTTGAATATTTCTTTGTAAACATACTTGGATATTTTGTTCAGTCAAACTTGAAAAAGTTACCGTATCTTTAAAATGATAACCATACGTAATAACTGCTAATCCGTCTTTTGTTTTGTCAGCATTCCACTCAACAGAATCACTATTAATGATTAAGTATTGGCAGTTTTGAATGATTTTTTCTAAATTTTCATCCATTGAAATTGCATCTTGAATTAAAATCGTTTCAAATTTAATATTCTTCATATTGTCTAGATTTTTTTGTGAAATATAGATTAACTCATGCGGATAAACGACTTGTTTTATTTTTTCTAATTCTTTTTGATTTTTCTTTTTTGCAATAATACCGACGAAAGCCATACTCTCTCCTTATCTTTTGGGCTCTTTCTTTTTATGGTTAGTATCCCTCGTATTTCTTTTCTTATTCGGCTTTTTCGGAAGGGATTCTTCTCTATCCATTTGGTTCGTTTTCTATCTTGTTTGTTTGATTCACAATTACTTGATTTTGCACCACAGAAGAAGAAGTTTCTACCGTATTCGATTCATTTGTCATAGAATTTGTCATTCCCAATAAGACACCAACCATTCCTACTGCCAATACAAATGAAAATATTTTTTCTTTGTTAATTACAAAAAACATATCTCTTCTAATCCTTCCTTTAATCATAAACTTCGATTCCTTTGATGATCAGTCTTTGTATCGCTCCTAACGTACAAGTAATTAAAGTTACTTCTCTTTCTCCTCTTGTATCTTGATTTAAACACGCTGTATTATCTGGAGAAACTTTTTGAATCTCGTAAATGATGTAGTTCACACTTCTTTGATAAGTATCGGTTAAAGTAAAGGAATCTCCTACTTCTAGTTTCTTTAATTTTCCAAAAGAGCTTTGATAATTATGCCCTACAATACAAAAGTTACCCTCTTGATTAATCGCAGGTCCATAGATTTTGGTGATTCCTAATTTTAACGATTTCTCATCTGTTTTTTCTAAAATATATTTTTCTAGTTGAATCTTTGGTATCGTTAATTTTCCAATTACTTTGTATCCTCCAATCTCTTGTTTCATATTCTGATACTCTGGTAAATTTACTTTAATTTCTTCTTTGTTTTGAATTTCTTTTTCTTCTTTTTCCGTTTGTTCCATTTCCTCAATCTTTAGATTTTTGGTAATCACTTTGGTTTGGTTTTCTGCTCGATTCCCTAGGATAATCCATAAAAGAATAGCAAGTAAAATGAGAACGAACATCATTGTTCCTATTAGAATTTTCTTTTTCTTTTTCATCATAACTCCTTACACAAAAACACATTCAAAATCATATTATGCAAAATCTTTTCAAATGTGTTTGTCTAAGGTTAGTTATTTTGATAACGAATTCGATAAATCGCAAACATGATAATTCCAACAATCGCAATCGTATATAGGATTAGTTCTGTAACACTTGCTCCTGTCTTTGGAAGCTCATCAATGACCCCATTGGTTATTTCATTTGTAACAATTTCATTTTCTACAACCTCA
Organism: uncultured Clostridia bacterium; assembly: GCA_944393505.1. Classification (GTDB taxonomy): domain Bacteria; phylum Bacillota; class Clostridia; order TANB77; family CAG-508; genus CALYAK01. The sequence goes on from CALYAK010000002.1 coordinate 13,731, forward strand.
TTTACTTGATTGGTTGTTTCGTTTGCAGGAGGTGTATCCTCTTTTACCACCATGGTAACTTCTTTTGAAGTGATCACTGCATCTGCTGCCTCTTTATTAATTAAACTTAAAGTAATTTTATATTCCCCTGGTTGGTCAAAAGTTGCTTTGACTGGTGTTACATTTCGTACCGTATCTGGAATTGCAAATCCTTCCTCTGGTCCCCAATAACCAAGTTGTGCAATATCATGTTCAACTAAACTTGTATCTGTTGCTAAAATCTTTGGCGTAGATGGTCCTGCAATATCGATTTTGATTCTTACTTTTGAATATCCAGTTCCACTTCCATCTCCTACCAGAACAACTTCTGCAGCTTTTTCTTGATTAGCAATGATATCTCCTGTATAGTTAACTTCAAAATCATATCCATTCGCCGCAAAACAAGAGCTGCAAAAGCAGATGATCATAAGAAATACAAGACTACTAATAATCCTTATTTTCTTTCTCATAAAAAACTCCCTTTCCTCGATAGATTTTATAATACCAATATATGTTTGGATTTTTAAAATATACCGAAAAAAAGAGAGCTTCATTTAAATACGAACAAGCTGAATTTGATCCTTCATTTTTTCATTTTTTAAAATTAGATTGGTCATTCGATCCAAGTTAGGTTCTTGATCTGTTACAAAGATTTGATATTGCTTTTTAAAATCAACCTTTTCCTCATTGAAAGAATCGGTTCTTTTCAAAATTTCTTTTAATTTTTTTGCAACTAACTTACCTGTATTAATTAATTCGATCTCTTTTCCTAACTCTTCTTGGATTAATTCTTCAAACAATGGATAATGTGTGCATCCTAAAATTAAAGCATCTATATCGTGCATATCTTTTAAGTATTCTTGGATGGTTAATCTTGCTACTTCATTTTTAATCCATCCCTCTTCTGCCATTGGAGCTAAAAGCGGACAGGCATTTGTTTTAATTTCTAGATCGGGTCTCGCCTTTTTTAATGCCTTTTGCCATCCTTGACTTCGAATACTTCCGGCTGTAGCAATTACGCCGATTTTTTTTAAGTCTTTTTTTTCTTGGATGTAGTCGATTGTTGGTTCAATAATTCCAATGACCGGAACAGGCATGCTTTTTTTAATTTCTTCTAAAGCTTGTGAAGTTGCAGTTCCACATGCTATCACTAGGATTTTCGCACCTTTTTGATAACAAAATTCAAGTCCTTTTTTCGTTAAAGCTTGAATACTTTCTCTGGATTTTCCTCCATAAGGAAAATTTAACGTATCTCCTAAATAAAGAATCTTTTCATTTTTTAATTCTTCTTTTACTTCTTGAAAAACGGTCATACCTCCAATTCCAGAGTCAAACATTCCAATTGGCTGATTTTTCATAAAAAAACTTCCTTTCTTTTTTGCATTTTTATTATACTATACTTTTCTTTAGAATGACTAGTACCTTTCACCAATTTTATCCTGCTCTCATAAAATATATACTAAGCAGGCCTGTTGAAAACAAAAGAAAGGATGATTTTTTATGGATTACGAAAAAAATATATGCCCAGTTGTAAAGATTGATGGAGTCGGTGCTGCTGGAAAACAATTTGACTTTGATATTACCATTCCAGAAGATTCAAGAGGAGTTATTTATGGCGTTGTAAAAGACTGCTATCAAGAACCTGTTGAAGATGCTGTTGTAAAACTAATTGAAGTAGAAATCAAATGTGGTAAAGAAGTCCGTAAACCAGTTTCTCATACGTTTACCGATAAGCATGGTCAATTTGTATTTGGACCTCTATGTGCAAACCGTTTCTACGAAATTGAAATTTGGGTAAATCGAGTTCAACATTGTAAAGTATGTACCACTTGCGAACACAGTGGTAAATGCTTAAAAGGTGTTGACATGGATTGTAAACAACTAGAATGTCCTTGTGACGATCATAAATCAGATATGTGTGACTAACCAAAAAGCGAGTAGAAAATTTTCTACTCGTTTTTTTATAAAATACCTAATTTTCTTGCAAATTGCTTTCCTTTTTTCATCATCATTTTGTTCTGTTTTCCCATTGTCTCCTTGTATAACATAACAGCTCCAGCTGTTGCCATACCACCGATAATCATTCCTTTGATAAATTTCATATCATTTCCTCCTTATTTTCTGATACTCGTATTTTTATTATGTTTCGTTTTTCTTTTTTTATGCATTTTATAAATCGAATAAATTTCATGAACCGCAATTAAAAATAGAAAAACAGCAAAAGCCTTTCTTAATGTACCAACTTCTAATTGAAACGATAAATTAGAGCCGAAGAATTGCTCCTACAATCCCCCAAAAAATAATCGTTCCTACTAATTTTTTATCCACTTGATACTTCTTTCGATTCGTAATAATAGCCGCTATGCTTGCCGGAAGGAAGAAAACAAGATTAGTCGCTTGCGCTACATGCTGTTCCATTCCTTCAAAGGCAGTTAAACATAAAATGAGAATGGTCCCTCCTCCCATTCCAAAACCACTTGTAATTCCTGCTAATAATCCATAGATGATCGGCATTTTCCTCTTCTTTCTATCGAATCATTCGAAAGGCAGAATACAAAAGAAGCAAAATTAGTAAGATTTTGAGCCATAAATTTGGAATTCGATTTAATAATTTAGCTCCAAGTACTCCTCCAAAAATTCCTCCGATTGCACTTAATATCCCTGTTTTCCATTCAATCAAACTATTTTGCGAATAAATGAAAAAAGAAGTTAAAACAAGTGGAGTAATACAATAAATAGCCGTAGCTCTTGCCTCTTTTTCCTCTAACTTTAATAAATGAACAAATGCTGGCAGTAAGATCAAGCCTCCTCCCGAAGCAAAGATCCCGCAAATAAAACCTGCTAATAATCCGATACTAATTTTTTTTATTTTTTCCATTCTATTGATAGTATTGACTGGTTTATTTTCTTTATGCAAAGAAAAAAGAAGATTATTTCTACCATAATAATCTTCTTTTATTTTTTACTTGTTGGTACAACCTTTTTAGACCCTTGATTCCACCTTGCAAGTTTAATATTTTTATAAGTATCTAAAACAAATATATATTTTGAATGTTCATCTTCCCAAACAACATCTGGTACTTTCTCAAAAGCATCAAATACTTCTTCTGCCTGTTTTAGAAATATAACTTGCTCCTGAGGACTCATACTATCATAATATTTTGAGAATCGATATAATTTATCTAAAATTTGGTTAGCCTCTACAAAACTCCAAAAGTCTTTTACTTTGATTCCTGCCATTTTTATTTGCAGAACAGCTAAAGCACTTAATGAAAATATTAATAATACTAGTATATAAATAACTACTAGAATAAAATCCATCTTTTTCACCTTTTCCTTTGCGTATCTCCATGTAATGTTATTATAGCATTGACGAATTTTAAATGCAACTGTCGTATGTGCATAGTTTTTCTGATATTTCCATTTTATTTTTCCTTTTATTCATATATTAATATTATGTAAAAATGAGTAAAATTTTCTAATCTTGTAATTACAAAATAATTTTATCTAATTAATCGATGTTTTGCTTGAATGCTTTTCATTTATTTTATTTACTTAGCATACAGTTATCTTATTTTGAAAGTTTTTTTAAGACCTATTCCAGTTTGTAAGTCAAATCTTGAATGACATCTTTTAATTCTATTGGAGTAACTTTATTTCTTTTCAGTATTTCTAAAATTTCATTGGTCTTGTCTTCATTTTTATATATAGAACGAATCTCCTCTTTTTCTCTTTTACTTTCAAGCAAATCATTTTGTTCTTTTATAATTTCTATTCCATAAGAACACCCCTCTTCTTCCAAACCGATATTTTTAATTTTATAATATTTCACTTTTATTGGAGTTTGTAGTTCTAGTGAATCTTCTTCATCTAGGTCCACTTCTCCATAAAATTCCTTTTCTATTTTCATTCGTTCCTCCCTTTCTTATTTTCTATTGTTTCCTTTTCATTTCAGATAACCCGTATTTTTTTACTATATACCTAACTATTCAATTCTTCAAGAACTTTCTGTCGACAGTGTTCTGCAAATTTCGACAAATCGTTTCCAAAAAAAAGCCTGCATTTATTTTTGCAAGCTTTTCTCGATTTCTTGATAGATCTTTTCTTCCACTCCTTCGATGGAAATTTTCGTTGCTTTTTTACCCATTTTTTCTCTTTTTTCTGGATCTAAAACAATGGAATCAATTTCTTTTGCCAAATTTTCAGAATTTAATTCATCATTTAAGATCATTTTTGCTGCACCAATTTTTTCTAAAACCCTCGCATTATCTTCCTGTCGATTGGCCATTCTACTTGGTAAAGGAATAAAAATGGCTGGTTTTCCCACGTTTGCAACTTCTGTAATAGTCATTGCACCACTTCGACATACTAATAAATCTGCTAGGTTCATTAATTCTTCCATGTTATAGATATATGGCACAATTTTGCTATTTGGAATATGATTGATATTCTCATTTTCCTTTTCAAACATTTCTTTAATTTCATCATATTGTTTTGGACCTGTAGCCCAAATAATTTGATATTTTTCATTTTTCTTTTCGTGAATCAAGCCAAACACAGCCTCATTAATACGTTTTGCTCCTTGACTTCCTCCAAACACTAGAACAATTGGTAAATCATTTTTAATCCCCATCAATTCTAAAATTGATTTCTTTTCTTCTGGCGAAATCGTTTTCTTTTTTACTTTTGTTGGATTTCCTGTTACAACAACATGATCAACCTTTTTCAGAAATTCTTTTGTATCCGAAAATCCTACTAGTACACAACTTACTTTTTTGGCATACATTTTAACAGCTCTACCAGGAAAAGCGTTACTCTCATGTAAAATGGTTGGTAAATGCATTTTTGTTGCGACGGCAAAGACAGGAACACAAATATATCCCCCTGTACCAATAACAACATCAGGCTGAAATTCATCAAAGTATTTTTGAATATCTTTTTTGCTTTGAAATGTTTTGATCACATTTCGAAGATTACGAATCGAAATTTCTTTTTGTAGTCCATAGGCTTCAATTGTTTTTAGTTGATAACCAGCTCTCGGAACTAAATCATTTTCCAATCCTCGATTGGTTCCAATAAAGACTATTTCTGCATCTGGATTTTTTTCTTTGATTTGATTAGCAATTGCAATTCCTGGATTAATATGTCCGCCTGTACCTGCTGCTGCTATCACTACTTTCATTTTCTTTCCCCCTCTTTATATTTTTTTGGCATTTCTGGATATATTCAATAATACACCAACACTTGCTAGTGTAATGATTAGGGCTGTTCCACCATAACTAAAGAATGGTAAGGAAATTCCGGTGTTTGGAATTGATCCTGTTACAACAGCAATATTTAACATAGCTTGTAATCCAATAATTGCAACAATTCCAGTTGCTAGCAATGTACCAAATAGGTCATCTGCTTTCATAGCAATTAAGATTCCTCTCCAAATGAAAATGCCAAATAGAATAATGACAACCATACAGCCAACTAATCCTAGCTCTTCTGCTAAAATAGCAAAGATAAAGTCATTATGTGGCTCTGGTATGTATAAATATTTCTGTTTACTTTCACCCAAGCCTACACCAAATAGTCCTCCTGAGCCAATCGCATAAAAACTTTGTACAACTTGCCAGCCATCTCCAATTTTATCAGCAAAAGGATCTAACCAAGATCGAATTCGATCCATCTGGTAGCCTCCTCCTCCATTTTTGATAAAATAGGAAACAAGTGCTACTGCTCCTGCTCCTCCAATAGCTCCTGGAATAGCAATATATTTTATCTTTGTTCCTGCTACTAACATAACAGTAATACAAACTGTTCCAACTAATATCGTTGCACTTAAGTGACTTTGCAAAATCATCAAACAGGCAAGCGGTGGAAGTAGAAATAAAATTGGGATCAAAAATCCGTATTTAAAAGTTCCAATTTTATCACGATGTTCGGTAAAATATCCTGCATAAAAGACAACTAAACCAATCTTTGTAATCTCGGATGGTTGAAAACGAATTCCAAGTAAAGTAATCCATCTCGTTGCTCCTCCTCCAGAGGATCCTATTTTTGGAACAAGAACAAGTAATAGGATTAATACTGAAAAAACATAAATCAACTTATAAAAACGAAGATAAATTTTATAATTGATTCGTGAAATAATAAACATTAAAATAATTCCTGCAATGGCAAATCCTAATTGTCTTTCAAAATAGGTATAACTTTTTCCTGTTTCCGATAAAGCAGAAGGAGCACTTGCAGAAAGTACCATAACAATGCCTAATGCCAGTAATAAAAACACTGTGATGCATAAAGCAAAATCCAATTTTGATTTATTATTTTGTGAAGTCCTTTTTGTTTTCTTTTGCACGTGTCATTTCCTCCTTGGAAATATTAGGATATGGACATTAATCCAATGATACAAAGTACTAATGTCACTGCTCCAAAAACAGCTACCACTTTATTTTCTCTCCATCCGCATAATTCAAAGTGGTGATGGATCGGAGCCATTTTGAAAACTCTTTTTCCTGTTTTTTTGTAATAAGCTACCTGAATCATTACCGATAATGTTTCAATTACCGGAATAAGAGCAATGATTAATAAAAGAAGAGGCATTTTTAAATATAATGCTATGCCTGCCATCGCTCCTCCTAAAAGTAAAGATCCTGTATCTCCCATCATTACTTTTGCTGGATGTAAGTTGAATAATAAGAAAGATAGACAAGTTCCTACTAAAATAGAACCCATTAAGGCAACTTCTTTTGTTTCTGTCATAATACCAATTACCGTTAAACAAGTAAAAATAATGGTTGTAACAGTTGTTGCTAATCCATCTACCCCATCTGTTAAATTTACAGCATTTGTTGTTGCTAATAAAACAAATACAGCAAATGGGATATATAACCAAATTGGTAGTGTTAACGTGTTTTCAAAGAATGGAATATAAATATCCGTTCCAATTTTTAAAACATTCGTTAAAAATACAACATAAATAACAGCAATTAGTAATAATCCAAGCATTTTTAATTTTGGTTCTAATCCCTTTGTATTTTTTCCTAATAATTTTTTCAAATCATCTACTAATCCTACAATTCCAAATCCAACAGTAATAAAGGCTAAAACTAATAAATTCTGTTCTCCTGCCCAATCTCCTCCCTGGTTTTGAATCATTGTAATAATTGCCATAATAATGATATTTAGTATCATAATCACTCCACCCATGGTAGGAGTTCCTTGTTTTTTTAAATGGGATTGTGGTCCATCTGTTCTTTCAATTTGCCCTACTTTCAGTTTTTTCAAGAGCGGTATAATAATAAGAGATAATACAAAACTAATTGCAAATGAAGTCAATAATAGAATAATTTGTTCGTTCATTTTTCCTCCCTGCTATCTTTTATAGCTCACCATCGATGATTTGGTTGACGATAATTCTTTCATCAAATGGATATTTTTCTTTGTTGATTTCTTGGTATGGTTCATGGCCTTTTCCAGCAAGTACAATAATATCTTTTTTATTTGCAATTTCAATGGCATGTCGAATTGCTTCAATACGGTCTACGATACATATATATTTTCCTTTTGTCTTTTTTATACCTTCTTCGATTTGTGCTACAATCTTATCCGGATCTTCTGTTCTTGGATTATCGGATGTGATAATGGTATAATCCGCAATTCTACCTGAAATTTCTCCCATGATTGGTCTTTTCCCTGGATCACGGTCTCCTCCACAACCAAATACCGAAATAACTCTACCTCTTGTATAAGATTTGACTGCATTTAAAATATTTTCCAAACTTTCTGGAGAGTGAGCATAATCAATCATGATCGTTAGTTCTTTTTTGTTATTTACTAATTCACTTCTACCAGGTACACGAACTTCTACTAATGCTTCTTTAATCTTTTCTGCATCGCATCCCAAGTATCTTGCTACACTAATTGCAGCAAGTGAGTTATAAACACTAAATCTTCCTGGAATACAAGTTTTTACACGTTCATTTTTATCTCCAATTTTTACTTTAAAATCAACATAGGAATTTGTAATAGTAATATCTTTTGCAAGTAAATTGCAATAATTATCAATTCCATAAGTCTCGATTTTACAATCTAGCACTAATTTTGGAACTCTTGATGCATATAGATCGTCTGCATTTACGAATCCTACTTTACACATGTTAAATAGTTTTAATTTCGATTGGAAATAATCATTCATATCTGGATGTTCTTTTGGACTAATGTGATCTTCTGAGAAATTAGTAAATACACCAATATCAAAATCACATCCAGCTACACGATTTAATTTTAAACTTTGTGATGATACTTCCATAACAACAGCTTGACAACCTTCATTTGCCATTTGACGGAATAATCTTTGAAGTTTCAAGCTCTCTGGTGTTGTACGATCACTATCTTCTAATTTTTTTCCACCAATATAGGTAGCAATGGTTCCTACTAAACCAACTTTCATTCCTTGTTTTTCTAATATTTCTTTAATCATATAGGTAGTGGTGGTTTTTCCCTTTGTTCCCGTTACACCAATTAATTTAAATTCTTTGGATGGATCTTGATAAAAGTTACATGCCGCAATTGCAAGAGCAAGTCTCGTATCTGGTGCTACAATCAATGTTACTTCTTCCGGAATTGCTTTTAAAATTTCTTTTTTTGCATCTTCTTGTGCTAAAATTGCAACTGCACCATTTTCGATTGCTTTTTGAATATATTCATGCCCGTCTACATCAAATCCTTTAATTGCAACAAATAGATCTCCTTTTTTAATGGCTCTTGAGTCACTTTCTAAATTCGGAATCTCAAGATCTAAATTTCCTCTTACTTTTAGCCCTTCTATTCCAGCTAATATGTTTTTTAATTCCATATTTCTACCTCATTTCTATCATTTTCCAGATCCATTATATAACGATTTTTTTCTTTTGTATACCCTATTTTTTACTTTTTTCTTGCCTAAATTTCCACTCTTACTGCCTTTCCCTCTAAAATTTTAATTCCTGCTTTTGGAACTTGATTTTGAATAATCCTTTCATCTTGTGCTTGATTCTCTTGATTTTCCTGATTTTCATCTTGAGAATCACTCTTATTTTCTTCAATTTCGAGTAAAAGATTTACTTCTTTTAAGGTTTGCTTGGCTTCTTTTAATGTCATTCCTTCTATATTTGGTACCTCAATTTCTTTTTCTTCTTCATTCATTTCTTCTGTTTTTTCAATATTGAGATAAGGAAGAACTTCCCCTAAAACTTGTGATCCAATTGGGGCAGCCACACCTCCTCCTTGGATCATTTTAGGAACACAAAAAATGGTTTAGAAGTTTTCTTTTCTTCTAAACCATTTTTTCTATTCTTCTACTGGTTCAAACATATCTTTTCCTACTCCGCATAAAGGACATGTCCAATCCTCCGGTAAATCTTCAAATTTAATGGTTTCAACAGCTTCATCATAGATATAACCACATGGTATGCAACGATATTTCATTTCCTTCACCTCCTTGTTCTATTTTAATATTTCTTCGATTAATTGATCCATTTGTTCTTTCGCATTGCCTTTTAAAGTAGTTGGAATCGATACAATTGGTTCACAAATTTCGATCTTTTGCATTCCTTCCAAAAGTTCTCTCATATTTTTAGCTGCCATAGGCGCCCATGATCCATTTTCAATAATTCCAACTTTTCGATTCTGATAATTTTTGTGTTTTAATCTTCTTAAGAAATTCTCTACAGCTGGGAATATTCCTGCATCATAAGTTGTTGCTGCTACAATCATTTTATCATAACAAAAAGCATCAGATACCGCTTTTGCCATATCATCTCTTGCAAGATCGGTCAAAATTACGTTTTTCGCTCCACGCTTCTTTAATTGTTCTGCTAACTCTTCCACTGCTTTTCTGGTATTTCCATAAATCGAATTATATGCAATGAAGATTCCTTCTTCTTCTGGCTCATAACGGCTCCAAATATCATATTTCTTTAAATAAAATTCAAGATTATGCTCCAAGATTGGACCATGAAGTGGACAGATGCAACGAATTTTAAGATTCGCTGCTTTTTTTAATAATTGTTGTACCGGAGCTCCATATTTTCCAACAATGTTAAAATAGTATCTTCTTGCTTCTTCTGTCCATTCCTCTTCTTTAGCAAGTGCACCAAATTTACCAAACCCATCTGCCGAAAAAAGAATTTCTTCTGTTTGTTCATACGTAACCATAACTTCTGGCCAATGTACCATTGGTGCCATAAAAAATTGTAATTTATGTTTACCTAAGTCAAGTACATCTCCTTCTGCTACGATCACCTTACGTTCTTCGATTGGGAAGTCAAAAAATTGCGGTAAAAGAGTGAATGTTTTTTGATTACCAACTAATTTCATCTTTGGATAGGTTTCCGCTAGTAATTGAATATTGGCAGAGTGATCTGGCTCTAAATGGGAGATCACTAAATAGTCTGGCTCTCTTCCTTGCAAAATATGGTTTAAATTTGCAAGCCATTCTTTTGTCATTCTTTTATCAACGGTATCCATAATCGTAATCTTATCATCCATAATGCAATAGGAATTATAGGAAATACCATCTGGAATTTTATATTGTCCTTCGAATAAATCTAAAGTAGTATCATCCGCTCCTGTATAAAAAATAGAGTCTGTTACTTTAAAATCTTTCATGTATGCTTTTTCTCCTTTTCATTTTATAGCATTATTTTTTCTTTTTATTTCCTTTTTTATTCGATTTCATTATAAATCTTAAATGCTCTTTGAGCAAGCAATTCTTACAAAAAAGGAAACAAAGATTACCAAATTTACTTTGTTTCCTTTTATCTTTTCTTTTATTTTATTTTAAAATTAATTTCATTTCTTCCATTCTTTTTACTTTATTGGTTGTTGTTTTAATCAATGGTTCTTTGGTTACAATTAATCCTTTTATGTATTTGTATGGAGGTAAGGTTTGGTTAATTTTCTTAATTTCTTCCCAAATCTTTTGATGAATTTCCTCTTCGGAAATATCGCCATATTTCTCCTTTATCTCATTCTCTTGATAAACTACTTTACAAGAAACTTTTATATCATTTGGATCATCCGCTTCTGGCATTCCAAAAACCATGGATTCTTCAACCCCACTGATTCGATTGATTAAAATTTCTAATTCTTCTGGGAATACTTTCTTTCCGTTTTTTAAAACAATCATATCTTTTTTTCTACCAGTAATGAAAATTAGTCCATCTGGATCACGATAAGCCAAATCTCCTGTATAGAACCATCCATCTCTTAATACTTCTTTGGTTGCTTCCTCATTTTCATAATAGCCTAGCATTACATTTGGTCCTTTTACACGGATTTCTCCAACCCCTTTTTCATCTGGATCTGCAATTTCTAAGGTAACATGTTTTAAAGGAATTCCAATGGAACCATATTTATGATGCTCTCGATCCTCTGCTACTAAAACTGGCGAGGTCTCGGTTAATCCGTATCCTTGCACCATTTCAATTCCAAATTCCGTGAACTTTTGAGCAATTCGTTTATCGAGTGGTGCACCTCCAGATATAACAAAACGAATTTTTCCACCAAGAGCATCTAGAATCTGACGGAAAATTTTTCTTCGAATATCAATCTTGAAGTGAAGAAGAAAATTACTAATTTTTGTTGCAACTGCAATTAGTTTTGTTTTTCCCTGTCTTTCGATTTCTTTTTCAATCGTCTTATACATTTTATCTACTAAAACTGGTACTCCAACAAAAACACTTACACCATACTCTTTTAAGTTTGCTTGAATGTATCGTAATCCATCTGGGAAAACAGTCTTTACTCCTGCCGCTAGCATAACTAACATACAGGTTGATCCAAAAATATGATGATAAGGTAAAAATGCAATATTAACATCATCTTCATAAAAATGCTCCACTAAAAGCATATCGTAAATATTCATTGCGATTCCATATTGCGAAAGCATAACGGCTTTTGACTTCGACGTTGTACCAGAGGTAAATAGCAAAATACTCATTCCATAGGAGTCGACTTCATGTTCTAGAAATTCCTTTTTCCCCTGTTTTAAGAATTGTTTTCCCTGCTGAATTAGACTTGGTAAATTCAAGTACCCTTCTTTTTCAGTAAGGCAAATAAAATGTTCTACTTCTGTTTGATTTCTTTCTTGAATCATTTTGATTTTTTCTTCATGTTTTTCATCAAAGAAAAACACCTTTGCTTTACTACGAATTAAGGAGTTTTCTAGCTCTTCTACTTGCAAATCTTTATCTAAAGGAATGGATAACATTCCTCCTAATAGATTCGATAAGTGAGCTACAACCCAACCATATTGGTTTCTTCCACTGATTGCAATCCTTGTATCTTTTAATCCCATTTGATAAAGACTTGTACCTAATGCATTCACATCTTCCAAAAGCTCTTGATAGCTAATCGATCGATATGTTACATTTTCCTTTTGTCCAACAGGTGTTAGTTTGATTTGGAAAGCAATTCGATCTTTATATTTTTGAACTACTTGATAGATTAGTTCTTTTATGTTTTGAACTTCCTCTATTTGAGCTGGTTTTTTTTCTTTCATTCCATCCTCCTATAATCTAGTTTTCTATACTATGTTATCAAACCAAGCAAACAATTTCAACCGATTTGACTCATAATTCAAAAAATGGTATGATATTTTAGACAAACAAACAATGAGGTGAAACAATGGCAAACTTATCAACTTCTAAAATTCATATTCCCCGTTGGAGTGAACTTCCTAATATCGATCTCTATATGGATCAAGTTTTAAATTATATGGAAGAAGCCATTCCAGAAATTATACAAACAGATTTTGAAGAACCCTATATTACAAAAACAATGATCAATAATTATGTGAAGCAAGAGATTATTGCTGCACCAACCAAAAAGAAATATAACCGCTTGCATATTGCAGAACTTATCGTCATTACATTTTTAAAACAAGTTTATAGTATTGGCGATATTCAAAAACTGATACAGCTTGCACTTTCTACTTCTCCTGCCGATATCGCATATAACCGTTTTTGCGATGTTTTGGAAGAATCTTTTGTCTCCACTTTCTCAGGAGAAGAATATTCTTCTCCTTCTATTCTAACTGAAGAACAATACTTATTAAAAAATGTGGTTCAAACCTTTGTCAATAAATTATATGTTCAATTAAACTATCTAAAAAAAGATAACGGAATTTCCTAACATTCCGCTATCTTTTTTTGTCTTTGTTTTTGAAATCTCTTTTTTCTTTCTTTTCTTTATCTTTCATCTTTTGATATTCTTTTAATATCCCTTCATATACGATTTGTAAATCTGGAATCTCTTTAAAATCTTCTGGCTTAATCACTTCTGGAAGTGGTTTCTTTACAATATTCGCATTTTCCAACATGTAGCGTACAAACTCTGCACAATAAAAATAATTTTCTTTTTTTCTTTTCTTATGAAAAGCAACTCCCATTAACCCCAATATATTAAAACGGTACATTTTTCTTTTTTTCTTAAATTCTAAAATTAGATTTGATAGTTTTTGATATTGTTCGTCTGTTATTTCAATTTGATAAATAACTGCTTTTGTTTGTTGGAAACGCTTAAATGTTCCATAACGCGTTGATTCATGAACAAATCCTCCCCAAAAACTAATATATGGATTTTTTCGTCCAAATGAATACATTCTCTGAAGATTTTCATCAAGTGAAATCGATACATGGGAATATTCTTTTTTGGTATAATAACGAATTACTTTTGCTATCCAAGTTCCCGTATAGGATAAAATAATATAGACTTTTTTCATTTTCTTTCTCCTCTATCCGTTTTGCACGCACTGCATTTTCTCTCGCACTTCATTCTTAAGATCTTCTACTTTTTCCTTCTTTCCGTTTGTAAAAACCGGTTCTAAAATACAAAGTGTTACATCTTTCTTTTTCTTCAGTATCTTGCGGATTCCTTTTGGTTCACGGAATTGAAAAACCATTGGTACAACTGGCACTTCATTTTTAATTGCAAAATCGAATGCTCCATTTTTGAAATCTCGAATCTTTTTAGAATAGGGATGTAAGACCGCTTCTGGATAAAAATGAACGATCTCATTTTGTTTTAACATACGATTAACTGCTTGGATAAAAAATTTTCGATTTCCAATTCCCTTTGGAATTGGAATTGCATTTAACACTCGAATTAATTTTCGAACAAATGGTATTTGAAAATTTTCTTCTTGCGTTGTATAAACCACTTTTCGTCCACCCCAAGCTAATCCAACCATTGCACAGTCTAAAACAAGTACATGGTTTGATACACTCACTGCTCCTGTTTTTACTTTCTTTAAATTTTCTTTTCCCTCGATTTTGAAATCGTAGATCATTTTCGTTAAGATTTTTAAAACTGGAAAAGCAATTCCATAATAGATAAAGTCTGAAAAAAACTGAAATATGGGATCAGAAGACTGATACTCATAGTTTTCATCAATTGGAAAGTCTAGTGTCGCCCATGGCTCTATCGCATTTTCCTCTTCTAATAAATCAACGATTATTTCCTCTTTCATTTTTCTTTCTGAGTCTCCTTTATTTGATCTAACACAAATTGCACAATTTTTTCACTTGCATGTGGATCAATTTGTTGTTTTTGATTTTCGATCATTTCTTCTCGTAAATTATGATCTTGCCATACTTTTTTGATATTCTGACAAATCTCTTCTACATTTTCACTTTTCAAAGACATTTTTTTCTTTGAAAAATATTCTGCATTGTAATTTTCACACCCTGGAATTGGCATGGTATGGATCAGTGGCTTTCGCATTGCTGCAACTTCTGTTGTTGTTAAACCTCCTGGTTTTGTTAAAATAATATCTGCTATTTTCATATAAGAAATTAATTCATCCGTATAAGGTAAAAAAATACAATCGTCTCGTTTTCCAATTTTTTCTTCCAAATCCTGTTTCATCTTTTCATTATTTCCGACATGCAAAAATTATGACATCTTGTGGTTCCTTCTCTTCTAGCAGTCTTGTTACGACCTCTTCGTTTCTTCCAAATCCCATACTTCCTGTTGCAATTAATAAGTATCGTTTTTGTGGATTTAGACCTAATTTCTGCTTTAGCTCTTTTTCGTCTACTTTTTCTTGCACTTTTAATGAAACCGGAATTCCAAGTGGAATTAATTTTTCTTCCGGTATTCCTTTCTCTAGAAAGCTTTGTTTTAAATCTGCACTCGGAATAATAAAATAATCTGGATCCGTTTCTTCCCAAAAAGGAATACAAACATAGTCAGTAGCAATTGCAATAAAATGTACCTCATGTTTTTTCTTAATTGTTGTCAAAGCCTGCGCTGCAAATAAATGTGTTGTAATCACATACTGATAATCATTCTCAATTAAATAATGATAGAGTTTTCGATGGCTTAAACTATTTAATCCATACACTGGAGACTTGATCTTTGTTTTTTGATAAAGCTCTCCTAAATGATAGGTTACTTTAAAAACATTTCCCTTTCCTCCAGTTGATCGAATGTATAATCGATTGACACAATTTTTAACCTTTGGATTAATAACTTCTAAATATTCTTTAAAGTCACAAGAAATTTTTTGTCTCTGAAAAGCTTCTACAATCGCTTTTGCTGCCGAATTGTGACCTCCTCCTGTTCCACAAGATAGGACAAGGATTTTTGTTTGTTTTTCTCCCATTTTTACTCCCTAATTCTCTTCTTTTTGTTTTCTTTTTTTCTTATTCTCTTTCTTTTCCTTTTTTTCTTTCTTTTCAGCAAGTACCGCTTCTAGTCTCGCTAATTCTCGTTTTGTTTCTTCGATTTCTGCTTCTGTTTTCATAATTGGAATAAAATTTTCTGCAAAGCGATATTCATCACGATCTTTAATATAAAGTAATCCTATACAAGAAAAAATAATCGCTCCAACAAAATTAACTAACAGATCTTTCATGGTATCTTTTAAGCCTATATCTAAATATCCACCCTTAATCGTAATTTCTGTTTTTTCATTATCAATTTCTCCATAAATTTTGGTTTCTTCTATGTTTTTTATCACGATTGGAACATTCTCTTTTTCTTCATTTAGTGCAACAGACGATATCACCGTTGCAATACGGTCTTTTTGCATATCTGTTCTGATGGTTTCATCCATACCAAATTCAAAAAACTCCCATAATACCCCAATTGTCATAGAAAAGCAAAACGCAACAAGAGCTACGAAAATCGGTTTCATTTTGGTATGAAATTTTTGTGATCGATTTAAAATGTCAATCAATGAAAAACCAATAGCTGCACATAAGAATCCATTAATGGTATGTAAGATCGTATCCCAATGACGAAAAATCCCATAAAAATTTTGAATTTCTCCTAAAATTTCTGCCGAGAAAATAAAAAGCAAAATCATTACTTCCAAAGCATTCGGTAATTTAATATTCAATCTTCGATCGATAAAAAACGGGATTAAAAATAGCAGTAATGTTAATACAGCCATAAATACATTTTCCCAATTTCCTCTCCAAGCTTGAATAATAATGGTAAGAATCACGAATCCTCTTAGAATAAAATAAATGGTTAAATCCCTTTTTCGATAGGTACTCAATATTTTGTTCATATCTTCTCCTTTTTGACTTTTGCACTTTATACTATACCATATTATGCGTCTAGGATCAAATCGTAAGATTTTCCAATAAGAACTGCTTTCTTTCTTTTATCCTAGTTATTTCCTTTATTTACTGATATCATATCGCTTTTTTCTTTTTCTCACAAAAATAAAGTATATGATACGATCTCATATACTTTATTTTTCGGTTATTCTAAAATACTCTCAAATTGTGTTGTGTATCTTCGAGTGAGGAAAATTAATTATATAATATTATTTATTTTATTTATTATATTGTATACTCTTTCATCGTTATATGTTCCATTTTCAAAAAGCATATCTAAAAAATTAGTATCACTCATAATGAATTGAATAAAATTCTTACAAATAGAATCATCAAATAATCCAAGCCAATTATAATATTCTATAGATGCTCCTCCTTCAAGGTATTTAGCTGCTTTTAACTCTTTTATTTTTAATTTATATGAAGAAAACCTTACTAATATTTTAAATACTTCATATTTTTTCCCATTATTATAATTTACATTGCACTCCTTTTTATTATATTGCTCAAATTGATTTTCTAGTTTTCTTCCTGTGTTTCTATCATAATTTATTAATAATATTTTATTATAAACTGTTTCCTTATTTTCTAATAATAAGTATTTATATTCATCATTATGAAAAATGTGTATAATTATAAAATACAACACTAAAATAATATTATATATATTACTTAAGTCAATATTTTTTCTTATTAAATATTCTTTTATTGAAATATATTTCCTTAACACTTTCTTTATATGTCTAGAATTGCTAAAATCAATACTATCAAAAAAATCCACTATTTTTTTCGAATCCTCATGGCTAATATTCATAATCTTAACAATATTATCTTCAAAATTTTCTACATTTATATTATTGCTTATACTAAAATTAATAGGAAATATTTTTTCTAAATATTCATCTGCTTTGTTAAAATCATTATTATATTTATTTTGCAATGCTAAAGTAACAGCTTTTTTATCTATTCCAATTATAAATATAATATTTTTATTTACAGATAATAGCAATTTTATAGAAGATATTAGATTAATAATATTTTCTGATTCACATCTATCCAAATCATCTAAAAATACAACTAATTTTTTATTATTAAAAGTCATTTTACTATATTCTTTTTCGAATTCATCTATTTTTTCCCACAAGCATTTATTATCTTTTATATTTTTTACTCTTTCTTCATCTAATTTTTGTACCTCATCTATAGCCTCTCCTGGCTTTATATTTATTATTCCTAAATTAACATCTATTCCCTTTGCCATGCTTTTTAATATACTGTATCCTATTTCTAGTATATTTTTTCCATTTTCTTTTAATTTACTGATTTTCTTATCCTTAGTCATAAATTTTAGCAATGAATATGGTAAATTATCATCTTTTTCATATTTCCAAGTGTCAAACCATACTGTTTCAAATTTATTTTCAGGCAAGTTACTTTGTATTGTTTTCATTAAGCAACTTTTACCAATTCCCCATGGACCATATATAGCAATTAAATTGTTTTTTTCTAATAATTTTTTATTATTTTCTAATTGTAAAAAATTACAAATTGCTATTGCTTTATCATAAGTTCCAAACATATCATTTCCACTATTTAATACTTTTATTTCCTCGATTAAACTTTCCTCCATTTACTTTCTCCTTCTTCATTTTATTTTAATAATTTTCTTTCATTATCTTTCGTTAATATTTTCATTTGTGATATTGCTATTTGATTTAATTTATACAACCTTTGAGATTGTTGCATTCCTTCATTTATAAATATTGAATTTGTATTTTCTAAATTCGCTAAACATATTAATTCATTTATACTTGCATAATCTCTTATATTCCCTTTTTTATTTGGATTCTTTTCTCTCCATTCTTTTGCTGTCATGCCAAATAATGCCATATTTAATACATCAGCTTCTTCAGCATATACTAAATTTACTTGTTTATTTGTTAATTCTTTAGGTATTAAGTTGTTTTTTATTGCGTCTGTATGTATTCTATAATTAACTTTTGCTAAATCTCTTTTTGCATTCCATCCTAGTTCTTTTTGTTCTTCTTGTTTTAATCTTTCAAATTCTTTAATTAAATATATTTTGAATTTTGGACTAATCCACATTCCAAACTCAAATGCTATATCTTTATGTGCGTAAGTTCCACCATATCTTCCTGTTTTTGCAACTATTCCAATTGCATTTGTTTTATTCGACCATTCTTTAACACTTATTTTGTAACTATTTAAACCTGCTTGACTTTTAATTATGGCGAATTCGCCATAATTAAAATTAGGATTATGCAATTTTTCCCATATTCCTAAAAATTCAATTGTATTTCTATTTCTTAACCAATCTGAAATAAAGAATTCACCGTCCTTTGATTTTAGCATATCTGTTAAAGATATATAATCTTCATTACCTTCATTATAATAGTTTATTCTTGTATCTAAGACTTCGAAATTTTTCACACTATCACATCCTTTTTCTGATTTTATCAAACATGTGTTTTGTTGTCAATAGAATATTTTTCTTTTTTATAAAAATAAAGTATATGATCATAAATCATCATATACTTTATTCTCTTTCTTAACTTCTATTTCAAAATCTTTAAGTGGCAAAGCCCACTTAACATTAAATTTTCTACTACTTATAGTATTTTGCATTTGTTCTTTGTGTTTCATGGAGATATTCTCAAGATGCTCTTTCTCATATGCTACAAAATATTCTACTTTTTCATCCATCAAAGCTCGTCGAATTGAGAATTATATAAATCTGCATAAAATCCATTTTGCGCAAGCAATTCTTCGTGGTTTCCTTGTTCAATGATATTTCCATCTTTCATAACAAGAATTAAATCTGCATTTTTAATTGTTGACAAACGGTGTGCAATAATAAAGGATGTTCTTCCTTCTGTTAATTTATCCATTGCTTTTTGCACTAATTCCTCTGTTCTAGTATCTACTGATGAAGTAGCCTCATCTAAAATTAAAAATGGAGAATCTTCTATCATTCCTCTTGCAATTGTAATTAACTGCTTTTGTCCTGCCGACATTGAATCATTATCTTCAATCACAGAATCATATCCTTTCGGCAAACTACGAATAAAGTGATCGACTCCTACCACTTTGCAAGCCTCTCGGATTTTCTCATCGGATACATCTTTTTTATTATATCGAATATTTTCTTTGATCGTTCCTTCGAAAAGCCAAGTGTCTTGCAATACCATACAGAACAATTCGTGCACATTCTCTCTGGTTAATTCACGAATTGGAACTCCGTCAATCCTAATTTCTCCTGAGTCAATTTCATAAAAACGCATTAATAGATTTACCATTGTTGTCTTTCCAGCTCCTGTTGGTCCTACAATCGCAATCTTTTGACCCGGTTCTGCTTTTGCCGAAAAGTTTTTAATAATTTCTTTTCCTGGTTCATAAGAAAATTTTACATTTTCGAATTCGATTTTTCCTTTTACTTGTTTTGGATCTAGTTTTTTTGTTTTTTGAGATTCATCTTCTAATTCTACTTCTTCGATAAATTCAAAAATTCTTTCTGCAGCAGCTGCTGCGGATTGTAAACTGCTGGTAGCTTGTGCAATTGTTGTAAGTGGATTGGTAAATAGTCTTACATAAATCATAAAAGCTACAATGACACCAAAGGAAATAACATGATTCATCGTTAATAGAGCACCTACAATACATACTGCCACATACCCAAAGTTTCCAATAAAGTTCATAAGTGGGTGCATCATACCAGATAAAAATTGACTTTTGCGTACGCAAGTAAATAGTCTCTGGTTATACTCATCAAAAACCTTTTTCGCATCTTCTACACCATTGTATACTTTTACTACATTATGTCCAGAATAGACTTCCTCGATATGACCATTTAATTGTCCTAATTCTTCTTGTTGGCGATCAAAGTACTTTTGCGATCTTTTCAAAATTTGGAACATTATACTAAATCCAAATAAACTTGCTAGAATTGCTGTTAATGCCATTTGCCAATTGGTAATGACCATCATAATTACAACACCAATTAAAGTTGTAACAGCTGAAACAAGACTACCAATACTTTGGTTTAAGGACTGCCCAATTGTGTCAACATCGTTGGTAACGCGGGAAAGTGTATCTCCATAACTATGTTGATCAAAGTATTTTAATGGTAGTTTATTAATTTTAACGGAAATTTCATTTCTCATTTTTCTGCTAAATTTTTGTGTAATGGTTGCCATAATAAAACTTTGAAGATAGCCAAGAATTCCACTTGTGACATACAATGATCCAACAAATATTGCAATTTCTTTTATTTTTTCTAGATCAATTTGTGAGGTTAATCCTTTCGTAATTTCATCCGTAATACGACTAATTTGATCTGGTCCTATAATCGTTAAAATTGCACTTCCAATTGCTAATATAATAGCGACAAGGACTGCTGGCCAAAATGGTTTACTATAGCGGATTAATTTCTTCATTGCTGTTTTAAAATCTTTTGCTTTTTCTGCAGATCCACGCATTCGTCCCATTCCGCCGGGTCTTACTGGTCTTGTTTGTTTATCCATTCTCCAACTCCTCCTTACTTAATTGTGATAATGCAATTTCTTGATAGACTTTGCAAGTTTTTAATAATTCTTCATGGGTTCCACACCCTACCATTTTTCCTTCATCTAACACAATAATTTTGTCTGCATTTTTAACTGTACCAATTCTTTGTGCAACAATTAAAGTAGTTGCTTCTTTGGTATATTCTTTCAATTCTTTTCGCAAAACAAAATCAGTTTTATAATCTAGTGCAGAAAAACTATCATCAAAGATATAGATTTCTGGATCTCTTGCGATTGCTCTTGCAATTGCCAATCTTTGTTTTTGTCCTCCACTTACATTGCTACCACCTTGTGCAATTGGAGCCTGATATTTTTCTGGCTTCTTTTCTACAAACTCACTAGCTTGCGCTACACGAATCGCTTCTTTTACTTTCTCCTGATTTGGTTTCTCGTGATCAGTTTTTCCATAAGTTACGTTGGATTCAATGGTACCTCGGAATAGGACAGCTTTTTGCGGAATATATCCTAATTTATTATGAAGTGCTTCTAAGGTATAATCTTTTACATTAATATCATCTACTAAAACTTCTCCTTCGGTAACATCGTAAAATCTTGGAACTAAATTAATTAAAGTAGATTTCCCTGAACCTGTTGATCCAATAAACGCTACCGTTTCTCCTTTTTCGGCAGTAAAGCTAATATGTTCTAGGATTGGTTCATCAGCATCTGGATATTGGAAAGAAACATCTCGAAATTCAACTTTTCCTTTTACTTTTCCATCTGTTTTATTGATCGTACCGTCCTTAATCTTTTCTTCTGTATTTAGAACTTCTAAAATACGATTAGCAGAAACTTGTGCTCTTGGTAAAATAATGAAAATAACAATTAGCATCATGAAAGCCATAATAACCTGCATTGAATAAGATGAGAAAACAACCATGTCACTAAATAAATTTAGTCGATCTGTCAATCCTGCTGCATTAATTAGATATGCTCCAATAATATAAATTCCTAAACTAATACCAGACATCACAAACTGCATCAATGGTGTCATAAGTCCCATCATACGTTGAACAAAAAGATTGGTTTTTGTCAAAGCTTCATTTGCTTCATTAAATTTTGCTTCTTGATATTCTTCTGCATTAAAAGCTCTTACAACTCGAATTCCTTTTAAATTTTCCCTTGTAACACGGTTTAAATTATCCGTAAGCTCTTGTACTTTTCGTGTTTTTGGTAATGTTATTGCAATCAAAATCGAAATGAAAAGAATTAAAACTAATACCGCTCCTCCTGTTAAAACGGTCCATTCCATGTTCTTTCCTGCAATTTTTGAAACTGCCCAAACAGCAGTAATTGGTGCTTTAATCGTCAATTGTAATCCCATTACAATTAGCATTTGAATTTGCGTAATATCATTGGTTGTTCTGGTTAATAAACTGCTGGTTGAAAACTTTTTTAATTCTTCCATTCCAAAGTTTTCAACCTTATAGAAGACATCCCTTCTCAATTGTTTTGAAAAAGAAGCAGCAATATAGGACGCAAAATATCCAACAATAATTGCAGATGCTAAGCTTCCTAAAGCACAAAGGATCATATATCCCCCTTGCTCTAGAATTTCACTCATTTGGCTACCTTCCGTTTGTACCAGCTTTGTAATATTAGACATATAATCTGGTAAACGTAAATCAAGCCAAACTTGAAATACAATAAAAACGATACAAATTAGAATAAGTCCAACTGATTTTCGATTCATTCGTTTCAAAATTTTAAACATAATTTCCTCCTTTTAATTTTTTTGAATATTTACTAAAATTTTTTCTAAAGTATTCGCTATTGTGATTAAATCTTCTTTCGGAATATCTTTTAATGCCAAAAGTGTAAAATTCATTCCTCTTTTTTGAATGGCTTCTAATAATTCTTCTCCTTTTTTCGTTAATTCAATTGCTTTATATTTGAAGCCTTTCTCACTCTTCTTTTTCTGAATTAATTGCTTTTTCTCTAATCGATTTAAAAAACCGGCTACGGTAGGATTCGTTAAGTGAAAGTCTTCCTCGATATTTTTTGCATTAATTTCTCTATCTTGATTTTCTTTTAAATAAACCATCATGTCTAATTGTGGTTTCGTTATTTTCAACCCTTCGTCCGCCATAGCTTTATTACACTTTTTTTGGTTTTCTTTGTGAATTTCTTTAATTAATTTAAAAATTCTTAATTCTTCTCCCATCTTTTACTCCTCAAAATAAAATACTATACAAACATAGCATCTCAAATAGCATGCTATATAAGTATAGTATCTTTTTGTTTATTTGTAAATTTATTTCACAAAACTTTCACAAAGAAAGTGCTCATTATGGTTTTTGTTCTATTATAATTTTTTCAATATATTGTGTGTTGTCTCGATATTGAAAACGAACTTCATAGGTTTTGGAATTTTCAATTTTTTCTTTTAATTCATAAACATTGCTTATATAAGTTTCTCCATTGTACTCAACTGAAATTCGATATACATCTTCAAGTAGATTGGAATTACGAACACTTTCCAACATATTACGTACTTCTGCCCCTTTATGGATTCCTTTATACTGGTCTAATTGGCTGTTAAACACATTCGTTGATTGAGAAGTTTGCGTTCCTTGATCCGCAACTTGATTGGTTGTATTATTTATTTCATTTTCTATTAATTCATTTTCAACAAATAAATTGGTTTGTTGATTTTCTACTAAATTTTCTGTTACTTGAGCTGGCTCTTGTGGAACGTTACTTCCAGAAGCCTGTACTGTTTTCGGAAAAATAAATATCTTCCAAGCAAGAAAAATAAAAAATATGAGAATAATAACTCCTAATATTTTATAAAGTGTGCTATCTTTCATTTACCTGGCCCCCTTTTCCTTACTATCATACAATAACAAAAAATGAAAAACAACTATTTTCTCATTTTTTCTTTTTCTCAATTTTTAAAAGCTGTTCTTTTTTCTCCCATCCTCCTTCATATCCAATTAAATTCCCATTTTTTGAATACTTCTTTATGACAAAAAAAACAATCCTCCAACTGTTGAAAGTTTGAAGATTGTTTCTTAATTTTTTATTTTTGAAGAAAAGCCTTTAATTCATTTTTATCCATAAATCCAACTTGACGATTGATTTCTTTTCCATCTTTCATCAGAATAATAGTTGGAATTGCTTCGATCTCAAATTGATAAGCAAGATTTCTCTCCTCATCGATATTGATCTTTCCTACTTTAATGTTCTCTTCTTCTGCAACTTGATCAACAATCGGTGCAATCATAGAGCATGGTCCACACCAAGTTGCCCAAAAATCTAATAACATAATTCCTTGCTGTGCTTGTACTTCTTCTTTGAAATTATTTTGATTAATTGAAATAACAGCCATCTTTTCCTCCTTTATTTCTCTTCTTTTACAAATAGATTACATTTGCAAATTCCTTCTCCTACGAATTCATCACAAGGACAAAGTGTTGTTTCATCTACCTTTACACGACAAGGACAATGCCCATCTTTCCTACGAATTCCTTCCATGATTTTTTCTACATACTCTTTGTCAGGATTTAAACGGTAACCTTTCATCTCTTTCCCTCCTTGTCTTATTTTATTTTTCTTAGTCTCGTTTTATGAATTTATTTCGTTTCTTTCATTTTCTCTATACTTTACGAAAATGATATAACCAATAGATACTACCACAAAGTTCTACAATTCCAGTTATTAATAGCATAATTCCGGATAAAACGGTTAAAGTAATCACGGTTCCCCATGGATTAAAGAATATGATTAATCCAAAAATAAGGGTAAGAATTCCAGAAATTAAAACTCCAATCCAACTTTTCTCATCCAAATTTTTTAATTGGAAAGAAAATTGAATTTTTAACATACTTTTAATGACAATCCAAAAGCTAATCAAAAGTGGGAAGACTGCCATTACTCTTTCCTTCCATGCTAAAATGAGAATACCTGCAAGGATTGAAAAAATTCCCTCTAAAATATCATAACTGTATATTTTCTCTTCTTTTGGTAAAAAGATATAAACAATAATACGCATCAAACCTTCTAAAACAATTCCAAAACCAAAGATCAAAATTACTGTTGTTAAAAATGTAGTTGGTCTTATAATCAGTAAAATGGAAACAATGATCATTAGAATCGAAATTAAGATCGATGCCTTCTCATGTTTTTTTAAATATTCAATTACCATTTTGTTTCCTCCTATTCCTTTTATTTTTCCTTTATTTTATCATTTTATTTTCTTCTTGTTACGTTTCTGTGAAAATTTTCTAAATTTTCTGTGTTGTTTTCCTTTAACAAACAATATCTCCGTTTTCGACTTTTTCCGTCGGATTTAATAGTACAATTCCTTGTTTAGAATCCGTTCCTAAAACCAGAACTTCACTTGTCACATCTGCTATTCTTCTTGATGGAAAGTTTACAACTCCAATAATTTGCATACCAATTAAATCCTCTGGTTGGTATCGCTCTGTAATCTGTGCAGAAGATGTTTTAATCCCAATTTCTTTTCCAAAATCAATTTTTAATCGATAGGCCGGTTTTCTTGCTTTTTGATTAATGGTTGCTTCTAGAATTGTACCTACTCGAATATCAATTTTTTGAAATTCATCAATGGTAGCCATTTTTTCCTCCTTTTTTCTTTTTTAGTTTATCATAACATTCTTCTTTTTAATAGTACTTTTTTTCATTTCTTCCAAGATTCTTTTCTCAATTTTTTACTTGTCTTGTAATCCACTCCATAATAATTCCTACTATATAATCAATTTCTTCTTTTGTTAATTCTCTACATTTCGGAATTCCATACCATTTTTCTAAACAACCTCTACAACAAGTTGCTGTTGCATGCTGTGCAAGAAAGACAGGATGTCCTTTCATAGGAGTTTGCTTTCCATCATTCGGAATTACTGCTGGAGCAAGCCTTTTTTGAATGAAATCATAGGCATGTTCTTGAATTTTTCGATAACCTTTTTCTTTTGCATAGTCTTTTTCTACTCTCCTTAGAAAAAAACGACTTCGAAATTTTGATTTTGCTAGTTTCGAAAAAATTTCTTTATATTCCATCTAATCGCATCTTCCTTCTTTTCTATCGATTTTTATTGCGAATAAAACTTTCTTTCCATTCTTCTGCTAAAATATCCATTTGAATCATATCATAATACTTGCCATTTAAAAATTCTGCTTTTCTTCTTCTTCCATATTCTTTGAAACCACATTTTTGATAACAACGATAGGCTCTTTGATTAAACTCAATACAGCTTAAATCAATATTGTTTAAATTTAAATAAGAAAATCCAAAGTCCAAAATTAAGCGGATGGCTTCTGTTCCATATCCCTTGTTTCGACTCTCATGGTCTCCGATAAAAATTCCTAGCGTTGCCCTTCTTTTAATATGATCAATCTTATTTAAACTAACAATTCCGATTAATTGATCATGTTCCAATGTTACAATTCCAAAAGTTGCTTCTTCTTTTTGCAATTTTGCTAAGAATTCCGCTTCTTCTCCCAAAGATGTTACACGCATACTTCTTCCAATATAGTCAGAAGTTTCAAAATCATTTAACCATTCGGTAAAAATCCCCACGTCATCTGTATGAATTGGAGATAAGTAGATATGGTCTCCTACTAATTTCTTAAAATATTTTTTCATCTTTCCTCCTCCTTCTTTCAAAAAAAGACCTCACAAAGAAATCTCTTCTTAAGACTCCTCTTGTAAGGTCTATTTCTTACTTAACAAGTGTAAATGACATCCCATCATCCTATACCGCTTATAATTTTTCAATTACTAGGTATACTCTTAATTGAGCTTATCTTACCATATTTCTACTTTGTTGTCAATTCTCCTTTTTTTCAAGGAAAATGTATCCTGAAAGCTCATATGGTTTGTTTTTAAAATAAGTACTACTACTTAATCGTTTGATCTGATATCCCTTTTCTTCTAGTTTTCCAATAATTTCTTTTCGATTTGAATAGTATACCTCTGAAAACACATAAATATCGGCATCTGCTGCATATATTTCAGAATCTTTTTCTTTTCTTCCTGAATTTGAGCCCCAATGATAAAAACTCTTTTCTGGATCTGGATAATTTGCAAAAATATTAGTTTCAAAATATGGCAAGATCGCAGTTACTGAATAATCCACTCCGTAAATAACTTTATTTTCTTCTACTTTTTCTTGTAAATATATCGCCATATTTTGACCTTGAGAATAAATATTTTTTATATCTCCAATTAGTGACTGGCAATTCCATATAACTTGTATCGACAAAATAGCAATTATGCTCAACTGTAAAAATCGTTTCTCAAATTTTTGTACTTTTTCTGGATCTCTATCTTGATAAAGAATGTACCAGATAAAAAAGATCAGTTCGGTTAAGATTCCAATATGCCACTGGTTACAATAGAAGAACGTTAAAAATAGGAAAACTGGAAAAAAAACAATTATAATTTTTCGATCCTTTCTTGCTCGAATTAGTAATATTCCAGTTATACTGATCATCCATATGGTGGAAAAAAGATTTAGGATTTGATTACTTTCACTTGAACTTACCAAGGATTCTCCTACCACTTGAATTGCTTTTTCAAGTTTGGTAACTTTATTATTCGTAAAAAATGTCGGAATTCCCTCTTTCGGAATTAGTGTTACAATTATCAAACAATAAAAAATTGCTAGGATGAATAGCATCACACAAACCTTTTTTTCTTTGAAAAGACTTTTCAAACTCTTTTCATCCTTCCATCTGCTAGTCACGTACTCTCCTAGATACAACAAAAATAAAAATCCAGATAGCAAACTCATATGTAAACTAATTCCTGCTAGAAATAATAATCCTAATCCATAGGCAATTGGTTTTTCCCTTCTTTTGGGATAGAGCATAGCCAAATAACAAAGTGCTGGAAAGATTAAGCAATAACTTCTTGCAACAATTGTATATTGATAAAATAAATAGTAAGTAAATGGTAGTAATATTTTTATGTACCATGGTAATTTCAACTTAAATTCTAAAATACAAACACCAATCGTACTTGCAATCAATGGAATCACACCAAACCACGAATAAGTAAGACCGCAAAGAAATAGCTAATTTCAAAATGAGATGCCATAAAACAGGAGTTCCTTCATAACTCGCATAAAAAAAGATAAGTTCTGATAAACTTGTATCTCTTGCTAATAACCACGCCTGTGCTTCATCTCCCCATTTTTCATGATTCATGATTCCAATGAATGAAAGAAAAATAAATTCAAGGATTATTAGAATTCTGATAAGAATCCAAATAAACTCTTTTGTTTCAATCTCTTTTAGTTTCTTCATTTGTAACATTTTTTGCCTCATTTTTTGATTAATTGTCCTTCCCTTTTTTTTCTTTTTTCGCTATAATAGTACCATAAAAAACAAAATTTAATCAATAGATAAAAAGGGGATTTTCTTTATGAACTTAAAAAACTGTAAAACTCTTCTTCGCTATTTCGGTATTTTTTCAGCCTGTATTGCTAGTTATCTCATTTTGCTCGTTGTTACCAACTTAATTCCTACATCTTGGATTTATGAAAATTTACAAAAGTCTTCTGAAACACTGATCACAGAAAATGAAAAACAATATATTCATTTACCCTATAAAGATGAAATGTTATTCTATTACTCCGATGCTTTAATCTTAAATTTAATCACTTCGGTTGACTCTTCCCATCCATTTGAATCCGCTCTTCTTTCTCGAAAGAGTTATGTGCCAGAATATAATCAAATTCAAAACACAACCATAAACGTTTCGATACCAGCAGACTCTCAATATTTGGAGCCAGATCAAAATTGTTTGATCCGTGAATTTTATGGTATGACCCACGGAGATGTTCTTACTACTTCTTGGGAATATAATCGTTATTGGCATGGTCATCAAGTGCTTCTACGACCATTGTTATTACTTTTTGATTTAGAAGGAATTCGTATTCTCTTTTTTGTTTGCATGCTTCTTTTGCTTTTGCTTTTTTTCTTTTTTACGACAAAAAAATTGGGAGTCCTTACCGCGATCGCCTTTACCATTGGATTTCTTAGTGCATCTGTCCTTACCTTAACGCGTTCCCTCAATGAAGCCCTTCTTTTCTTATTTACCTTGGGAAGTATGATCTTTTTATTGTGTCGTTACCGAAAAGAAAAAAACTTTGGACCATTCTTTTTTGTGATTGGATCGATCATCAACTACTTTGATTTATTAACTTCACCAATGCTTGGCTGTATCCTTCTATTAACCTTACTTTTAGTTTGTAAATTAAGAATCGATCATGCTAATTGGAAAGAACTTTTAAAAACCTTTTTCCTTTATGGATTTTTATGGGTAATGGGTTACGCTTTCACCTGGCTTGTAAAATGGATCTTAGTAGATGTATTTTTTGATCGTGGTCTTCTTTTACAAGCTTTTGAACAAATTCATATTCGTAGTACTGATATTACTCTTTCACCAGCTAAAACCTTTGAACGTGTTTATTTGTTTTTATCACCAAACGTAATTTATTTTGTTGCTACTTTTGCTGTGATTTTAGGAGTTGTTCAATGGTTTCGTAATCGAAAAAAGAAACGAAATTATGCTGAACTTTTTAAACTAAGTATTCCTTTTTGGATTAGTGCAACTTTTCCATTTTTATGGTGTTTACTTATTCGCAATCATGCTTTTTTGCATCCATTCTTTACCTACCGTTTATTTAGCATTACCATTGTCGATATCTTATTACTTATTTTACTTTTCACTAGTTATGATTCTACGGAAGAGAAAACAAAACAGTTACCAGAAAAGGAGTTAGGTTCTTAAATCTAACTCCTTTTCTTTTTAAATTTGATATTTTTCCTTTGCGGAATAATGCGTATGTAGTAAATGATGAGCTTTTTCGCCTCCTGGCTCTCCTAAATATTCTTGATAAATTCTTTTTAATACTGGATTCTCATGAGATTTTCGGATAACACTTTTCTCATCGATGGTATACATTGATTCAGTTCTTTTTGCTCTTACATCAATGGTTGATTGAATTTTAGCGGTTTTAATTGGTTGTCCGCCTCCCATAACACATCCGCCAGGACAAGCCATGATTTCAACAAATTGATAATCACTCTTACCTTCCTGAATTTGATTCATAATGGTTTGTGCATTTCCCAATCCATGAGCCACTGCTACTTTTAAGTTCTGATCTCCAATTTGAATTGTTGCTTCTTTAATTCCATTTTTTCCACGTACTTCTTCAAATTCGATCTTTTCTAATTCCTTCCCAGTAACAAGTTCAGACACACTTCTTAAAGCTGCTTCCATAACACCACCCGTTACTCCAAAAATTGCTCCAGCTCCAGAAGCTTCTCCCATTGGATCATCAAACCCTTCTTCTTCTAATTCAACAAACTCAATGTTTGCTTGTTTGATCATACGAGCTAATTCTCTTGTCGTAATAACAGCATCAACATCATCGATTCCATTTTCTTTCATTTCTTCTCTTTGTCTTTCATATTTTTTCGCAATACATGGCATAACCGATACAACAAAAATATCTTTTGGATCAATTTTATTTTTTTCTGCATAATAGGTTTTTAAAAGAGCTCCAAACATCTGATGTGGTGATTTACAAGTAGATAAATGTGGTAATAAGTCTGGATAATTTCCTTCAATATATCTCACCCAGCCTGGGCAACAAGAAGTAATCATTGGCAAATGATCTTGCTCTTGTAATCGATGAATCAATTCCGTTCCTTCTTCCATGATGGTAAAGTCTGCTCCTGTATTGGTATCAAATACACGATTAAATCCCAAACGTTTTAAAGCATTTACCATTTTTCCAGCTACATTTGTTCCGATTGGTAAGCCAAATTCTTCTCCCAACGCTACTCGAACCGCAGGTGCTGTTTGTACAATTACATAAGTATCTTCATCTTGTAGTTTTTCCCAAACAATATCACTCGATTCTTTTTCTTTTAAAGCTCCCACTGGGCAAGCTTCAATACATTGTCCACAATAGGTACAATTGACATCTTTTAAGCTATGTTCTCCTACCGTTCCAATCTTGGATGAAAATCCTCTTTGTAAGGTATCAATCGCTCCAATTTTTTGTACATTTTTGCAAGCTCCGATACATCTTCTGCATAAAATGCATTTACTCGAATCTCTAACAATCGCTGGAGATAAATCGTCAATTTTTTCTGGACTTCTTTCTCCTTGATAAGAAATTTCTGTTACATTATATTTGTGAGCTAGGTTTTGAAGTTCACAATTTCCATTTCGAGTACAAGTTAAACATTCACGATTATGGTTGGACAAAATGAGATCTAAGATCATCTTTCTACCTTCGATAACATCTGGTGAATTCGTATGGATCACCATTCCATCCTCTACTTTAGTAATACAAGAAGTTGCAAATCCTCTTCTTCCATCTACTTTTGTAATACAGATTCGGCAATCTCCAATTTCATTAATATCCTTTAAAAAACATAAAGTCGGAATATCAATTCCTGCCATTCTAGCAGCTTCTAATATCGTCGTTCCTTCTGGAACTTCAATTTCCTTTTGATCAATTTTTACATGAACCATTGCTACTCTCCTTTCGTTACAATTGCATGGAATGGACATTTCGCAATGCAAGTACCACATTTAATACATTTTTCTTTTTCAATATGGTGAGGTGTTCCTGGCTCTCCATGAATCGCTCCAACAGGACAATTTTTCTTACATAATCCACATCCTCTGCACTCTTCTGGATTAATGCGAATACTTGTTAATGCTTTACATTCTCCTGCTGTACATTGTTTGTATTTGATATGAGCTAAATACTCATCACGGAAATATTTTAGCGTCGATAAAACCGGATTTGGAGCGGTTTGTCCTAGTCCACAAATTGCTGTTTTTTCAATATTAATTGCTAATGCTTCTAACTTATCTAAATCGACCAAACTTGCATTTCCTTCGCAAATTTTCTCTAAAATTTCGAGCATTCTTTTGGTTCCAATACGGCATGGTGTACATTTGCCACATGATTCGTCAACCGTAAATTCTAGATAAAATTTTGCTAGGTTTACCATACATTTGGTATCATCCATGACAATCAATCCACCAGATCCCATCATGGATCCAATCTCTTTTAAAGATTCATAATCGATTGGTGTATCTAAATGCTCTCTTGGAATACAACCGCCAGAAGGTCCGCCAGTTTGTGCTGCTTTAAATTGTCTTCCATTTGGAATCCCTCCCCCAATATCGTAAACGATTTCTCGAAGCGTAGTTCCCATTGGCACTTCTACTAACCCAATATTTTGTACATTTCCTCCCAAAGCAAATACTTTGGTTCCCTTTGAATTTTCTGTACCAATTGATGAAAACCATTTTGCTCCTTTTAAAATGATTTGGCAAACATTAGCATAAGTTTCTACGTTATTAATTAAAGTTGGTTTTTCCCATAATCCTTTTTGTGCTGGGAATGGTGGTTTTACTCTTGGTTGTCCTCTTCTTCCTTCAATGGATTCTAGAAGAGCAGTTTCTTCTCCACAAACAAATGCTCCCGCACCTAAACGAATTTCAATATCAAAGGAATAGTCCGTCCCTAAAAGATGTTCTCCCAACAATCCATATTCTCGAGCTTGTTCAATTGCAATTTTTAATCTCTGAACAGCAATTGGATATTCTGCACGAACATAGATATATCCTTTTGTCGCTCCTATTGCATAACCAGCAATTGTCATTGCCTCTAACACCGTATGCGGATCTCCTTCTAGAATACTACGATCCATAAAAGCTCCCGGATCTCCTTCGTCAGCATTACAAACTACATATTTTTGATCTGCTTCTTCTTGTTTGGTTAAAGCCCACTTTTTTCCGGTTGGAAACCCAGCTCCACCTCTTCCGCGTAATCCAGATTCTGTTATTTCTTGAATGACTTCTTCTGGCGACATACTCGTTAATACTTTCTCCAAGGCACGATATCCATCAAAAGCAAGATATTCATCAATATTTTCTGGGTTGATCGTTCCACAATTTTTTAAAACGATACGCTCTTGTTTTTTATAGAAAGTAAGATCATCTAAAGTTTTTACTTTTGATCCGTCAATGTCTTTACACAAAAGTCTTTCAACAATTTCACCTTTTTCAATATGGCTTTCAATAATCTCAAGACAATCTTCTGGTTTTACCATTGCATAGAAAACATCTTCTGGACGGATAATTACAATTGGTCCTTTGGCACAAAGGCCAAAGCAACCTGTCATAATCACTTTAACATGTTCGATATTTTTTTCTTTCAATATCTTTTGAAATTGACTTAAAATTTCTGGTGATTTTGAGGAAGTACATCCCGTACCATGGCAAATTAAAATATGCTTTTCTCTTGTGTCCTCCTTTGTATTTTTTCGAAGAGCAATTTTCTGATAGGTCTTTTTTCGAATTTCTTCGATTTCTTGTATCGTTTTCATCCTATTTACCTCCCTCTTCCTCGTTTTCTAAAGCATCTAGTACTTCATCCAATTTTTTTACGGTTGCATGGCCATAAACTTCTTTATTGACGGTAAAAACTGGTGCAATTCCGCAAGCTCCTACACATCTTGTTGTATCTAAAGAGAATTTTCCATCTGGACTTGTTTTTCCTTCTTCTAACTGCAAACGTTCTTTTAAACGATCTAAGATTTTTTGAGAGCCTTTTACAAAACATGCCGTACCCAAACAAACAGAAATATGATATTTTCCTTTTGGTTCTAAGGTAAATCTAGAATAAAAAGTAATAACTCCAAAAATTTCTGCCATTGGAATTTTTAAATATTCCGATATAGCAAACTGAGCAGTCTTTGGTATGTATCCATATTTTTCTTGAACTTCGTTTAGAATTTGAATTAGGTTATCCTTGGTTGGTACATATTGTTCTAAAATGGTTTCGACTTCTTCACGAATTCTTTTTTCTACACAATCGCACATAATATCTCCTTTTTCTCTTTTTTTCTTCATTATATTATTGAAAAAAAATTTATACAACCTATTTCTCATTTTTTTCAAAGTGTTTTTCTTCTTTTTTGAATTTTGAAAACTTTACGAAAAAGATGAATTCTCCATTTTCTTTCACTCGAATCTCTTCCATTAATTCTAGAATCAGTTCTCTTGACAATTCTGAAATGATTTCTGTTTCCTGAAACTTTCGAATCCATTCTTCTTCTTTTTTTTTCTTTTCTTCTTGCTTTTGTTGGAATTCTTTTCTTTTCTCTATTTGCACTCTTACTTCTTGTTCCATTTTTTCATAGTTTTGTTTATATTGATGATATTCTTCCTTGGTAATATCTCCATTTTTCCAATCTTCGTAAAGTTCCTGTTTTCTTTTTTGAAGTTTGAGGATTTCTTTTTGTTTTCGAAACTTTTCATCTTTCGTTTCTTGTTTTGTTTCTTGTTTTTCCTTTTCTTGTTTGAATCTTTGCCAAAATTCCTGTTTCTGAATTAAGGTTCGAACTTGTTCTTGTAAAACGGCTAGCACGACTTGTTCTAATTCTTTTTCTCGAATACGATGGCTTTGACACAGCTGATGTGACTTTTTCTGATAAGTACTGCATAAGTAATAGGTATATACGGTTCCATACCCATTTCTACTTGTTTTTCGATGCATTGCTTTCCCGCAATCTGCACATCGGAGAATTCCTGCCCAAATGGATACGGTCTCTTTTCCATTCTGTACCTTTAAATCTTTTTGTGATAATTCTTGTGCCTTTTGGAAAATCTCTTTAGAGATAACGGAAGGATGGGTATGTTCCACACGAATCCACTTTTCTTCTGGTACATTTTCAATTTTGTGAATTTTATAGCTCTTTACTCTTCTTTTTCCTTGAATGGTATGTCCAAGATATACCTCATTTTTTAAAATTGTTCGGATTGTAGAAGGAGTCCAAAAAAAACTACAATTTCCATTGGCATAGGCTTGTTTTTGAATTTTTCTTTTATATGCTGTTGGATTTAAAATTCCCATTTCATTTAAACGATGACAAATCCCAATTTTTCCAACTCCATCGAACACATACCAAGAAAAAATCTTTTTTACAATTTCAGCTGCTTCCGGATCAATAATGAGTCGATGCTTATCCAAAGGATCTTTTTGATAACCATAGGGTGCAAAAGCACCAACAAACTCTCCTTTTCTTTTTCTTCCATCTAAAGAGGAACGAATCTTTAAAGAAGTATCACGACAATATTCATCATTTAACAAATTTTTAAATGGAATTAAAATATTATCTGTACTAGCCGGATTTTTCTCATTATCCACTTGATCATTTAAAGCAATAAAACGAATATGAAAGAGTGGAAAAACTTGTTCTAAGTAGTTTCCGACTTCAATATAGTTCCTTCCTAAACGAGACAAGTCTTTTACCAAAACACAATTGATTCTACCATCTTTCATATCCTGAAGCATTCTTTGAAAACCTGGTCGATTGAAATTTGTACCCGTATATCCATCATCAATATACCAATCTTTTAAAATCAAATCCTTTTGTTTGAAAAGATAGGATTCTAATAACGCTTTTTGACTGGAAATACTATTACTTTCCAGTTTTTCTTCACTTAAATCTTTGTCCTCTTGAGAAAGACGTATGTAGCAAGCACAAGACCATTTTTTTTCTTTCTTTTGTGTCGATTCTTTATTTTTTGATTTTCTCCCAGCCATTTTCTTTTAACACTTTCGGAATAGATATTGTAGTAAACAATCTTCCAAGCTTTTTCCCTCTTCGGAAAAAACAATTTGAATCAAATGGTCTTGTACGATCATCTTTTCTACATTTTTTTTCTCAAGTTCTTCTTCCAAATCCTTCACTTTTTCTTCCTCCTTTTTCTCTTTCTACCTTATGACAAGCTATTTTGATTTATTCAAAAAAGTGCTTGGAATTTCTCTTTCTTTCCAAAGCAAAAAAGAGGAATTGTTTGATTCAATTCCTCTCTTCTCTTGATTCTCTTTATTTTTTATTCTTGTTCCTTTTCTTCTTTGACTGAAATGGTTTCCAAATCTTTCATCGCTGGATCATATAAATTCTTACCATCAAAACGATAACGAGATCCATGGCAAGGACAATCCCATGTTTTATCTGCTCCATTCCAGTTTAAGAGACACCCTAAATGCGTACATACTGGTTTTACTGCATAAATTTTTCCGTTTTCATCTCGATAAACACCTACTTTTTTCCCTTGTAGCTGAACAATCCCTCCTTCTCCATTGGCAAGATCTTCGACTCTCAGTTGACTTGGTTTTACTCTTTGTACCACAAGAGATTTTACGGATTGGGCTAAAATGTTTTTTACTTCTTCTCGATTTTCGATTGGTTGCATTCGTGTAGCAAGAAATAGATGTTGATGACGATTCTTTTTTTCTAAAATTTCATCCGATACAATACGTGCTGCTAAATTACTGGTCGTCATCCCCCATTTATTAAATCCAGTACCAATATATACATTTGGCAAAAGATTGGAAAACTGTCCAATATATGGAAGTTTATCTAAGGTAATACAATCCCTTGTACTCCACCAATAACGAATTTCCGCTTCCGGAAATTCTTGTTGCACTTCTTGTTTTAATTGTTCATAAGTCATTTGATCCGTTACTGACTTTCCCGTTTTATGACCTGCTCCTCCTAAGATAAGAATTCTTTTTCCATCTGAATCAATCGCACTTCGAAACGAAAATTTGGGTTCTTCCACTTGCAAATACATTCCTGAAAAAATATCTTTCTTTGGATCAAAAGCAATTACATAAGAAGAAGATTGATACATCTTGAAAAAGTAGAGTCCTGGATATTTGATAAAGGGATAATGGGATGCCAAAACTACTTTTTTGGCTAATACCTCTCCTTTTTGTGTTTGTATTCGATATCCATCTTTTTCTTTTTTTAAATCATAACAAGTCGTATCTAGGATAATCTTATTTCCTTTTTCTAAAATATTTTTAGCTAAGCCTCTTAGATAACGAATCGGATGAAATTGTGCTTGATCTTTTACTGTAATCCCTAATTCAATTTCAAAAGGTAATTCTGTTTTGGTTACCTTTTCAACTTGACTCGTAAATTGTTTCATCGCACGAACTTCTTCTACAATTTTTCGTTTTTCATTTGCACTCTTTGTAAACATGGTATGATCTTGTCTTTCAAAATCGCAATCAATTTGATAAGCTTGTACAATTCCTTCGATTTCTTGAATAGATTCTTCATTCGCCTCAAAGTATTCTTTTGCAAAATCGACTCCATATTTTTCAAGCAAATATTGATAAAGCAAACCATGCTGGCTTGTAATCTTTGCAGTGGTATGGCCTGTCGTCATTCTTCCGATTCCAGATTTGTCTAATACCAAAACATCGGCACCAGCTTCTGTTAAATAATGTGCTGTTGTTATTCCAAACATTCCTGCTCCAATGATAACAATATCGGTTCGCATTGGATTTCCCATCCAATTGGTTTGGAATCCTTCTTGATTTTCTGTTAGCCAAATTGATTTCATTTTTTCTTCACCCAAAGTTATTCTTCGATTTCTTTGGTTTTTTTATACATTTTTCTGTCAGAATTCATTATTCTTCTTTTAACGTTTCACAATATTTACAACGATATGCTCTTTTTTCAGGATCGGTTAATACAAAAACATGCTTCAAATCTTGTTCCGTTGATGTGATGCATCTCGGATTTTTACATTGAATGAGATTCTCGACTTCTTGTGGTAATTGGACATGTCTTTTTTCCACTCTTTGATTGTCCTTTATGATGTTAATCGTAATATTGGGATCTAAATAACCTAATACGGTTAAGTCCAAATCCATATTTTGATCAATTTTGATAATATCCTTTTTCCCCATTTTCTGACTTCTTGCATTGGTTATGATCGCTACCGAACAATCTAAATCTCCCAATTTTAAAGCTTCATAAATTTCCATTCCTTTTTTTGCTTGAATATGGTCAATTACGATTCCATTTTTAATACTATCAATATTCATACTTCTCTCCTATTTTATTTCTAATAATTTTAAAATCAAAGCCATTCGGATATATTTTCCATATCTTGCTTGCTTAAAATAGCAAGCTCTTGGGTCATCATCCACTTCTGTTGCAATTTCGTTGACTCTTGGTAATGGATGCATGATACATAAATCTTTTTTCGCTTTTTCTAATTTGCTTCGGTTTAGGATAAAGTAATCTTTCAAGCGAATATAGTCTTCTTCATTAAAAAATCTTTCCTTTTGAACTCTTGTCATATACAAGATATCAAGATCACCCATGTACTTTTCCAAATCATTTGTCTCGACATACTCAATTTTGTTTTTTTGTAAGATTTCCTCTTTGATGTATTCTGGCATTTTTAATTCCTCTGGCGAAATAAAGACAAATTTTATACCAGCATAGCGAGCCATTGCTGTTACAAGAGAATGGACCGTTCTCCCGAATTTTAAATCTCCACAAATTCCAATGGTAAGATGATCAAAACGTTTTTTCTCGCAAGCAATGGTTAATAAATCGGTTAACGTTTGTGTCGGATGGTTGTGGCCTCCATCACCTGCATTGATAATCGGCACACTCGATTTCAAAGAAGCGACAAAAGGAGCTCCTTCTTTTGGATGTCTCATTACAATGATATCACTGTAACACCCAACTACCTGAATCGTATCCGAAACACTTTCTCCCTTTGCTGTTGAACTAGAACCAGCCTCTGAAAATCCTAAAACACTTCCTCCTAATTCCAACATAGCAGCTTCAAAACTAAGTCTTGTTCTCGTACTTGGCTCAAAAAATAAAGTAGCCAATTTTTTATGCTTACATTTTTCGGAATATTTTTCCGGTGACTGCATAATGTCTTTGGCTACTTCAATCAATTCTTTTATTTCGTCTTTTGACAATTCTTTTATATCAATTAGATGCTTCATAATTCCTCCTTCGTTTTTTCATTTTTTTATCAAAGATCTAAAAGAAAGTCAAGATGTTTTAATGTTTTCTTTCCAGTTTTTCTTTTTCATAAGAAAAAAAACACCGCAACTATTTTGAAGTGTTTTTTCTCGTCTTTTCTATCTTGATTCTCCTAGTCCTTTCAATCTTTTAACAAAATATAGCTCATACTTTTCATTGATCATTTCTAATTGCCTTTGTTCTTCTGGTAAAGCTTCTCTTTGCTTCATACGTCCTTTGACCTCTTGATAATCTTGCTCAAATTTTCTAGTCATGACATATTCAAAATTAGATCTTTCTCTCTCTTTTTGAAGAACTCTCTTGCTCTCTTCGGAAGCACCTTCTTCCGTACTAACTCTTTCTGGTAAGTAATCAATTCCTTTTCCTCTCACATAGATCTCAATTTTGCTTCCTTCCACTTTTCCTGCCTCTTCTAATGACTTTTCTAAAGCTTGATAAGATTCTTCATGTCTTTTAAGATCCGTTAATTTTGCACCTGGTTTTTTCTTTTCTAAGTCATCTTCGTATCGTTTATGAATAGCTAATCCACTTACGAGATCTCCCACTGCTAAAAATTGAAAATGAATCTCATATCCATTTCGTTTTAGTTGTTCTAAGTCCACTCCTACCATTCCTTGTTGTAGGGATGGTGCTACTTCAATTAAAATGTTATAGGCATTTTCAACAGCGAAAGTAACAATATTACGAGCATGGTCATAGCAATCAATTCCTGTTAAAGCTCCAAAATGAACTGGATCCTCCCTACGAATTTGTTCTGCATCAGCTCGAAATTTTTTGTATTCATCTGAATTAATCACAACTGTATTGGTATCTTGTCTTAACGTTTTTTCTCTTAATTTTGTTTTTCCAGCACCAGTTTGTGCTAAAAGTACATATGCTTTTCCTTCTTGTTCTGGATATCTACCAGCAAAAACATCTGCAGCAATTCGAAAATAGGTCTTTAAATATTCTTCATCACTTAATCGATAGTCCAGCATTTTTCTTCCAAGTTCATAACTGATATTAGCAGATATAACAGGATCTGCTCTTCTTGTCGCATAATGTAACAACCTACTCGGATCTGCTGGAAGTGTTGCGATAAAATCTGGACTTAATTCTCCTAATACCCTTTCTAGTGTTTCTTCTGATATTCCCCTTAATTTCTTGTCATCCATTATAATATTCCTTCTTCTTTCTTTAAAATTACTTTCTCGATGATTTCTTGATTTCCCAAATATACCTGTTCTCTCACTTTTTGTAAAACATCAATCTTTTCTGCAAATTCTTTGCTTTTTGCTTGATCTTTTTCAACAGAAAAAACATTCATTAATTGGCTAATTCGGTCATTGACAATTTCCAAAGCTAAGTTAATTTCTTCACTTCTCATTTTTTTCTCCTTCACATAGATTGATCAATTGTTCTTTTTGCTCTTTTGGTGCATTTCTAGCATCCATTTGTCTTTGGATTAATTGATATCGTTCTCCTAATTCACTTACTGTGATTTGATTATCTTCTTTTCTTGCAGCAGCAATAGCATCCACTGCAGATGCATATTTTTTATCTGGATAAATGCGAATTGGCTCAAAATTATTTTCTTTCCTACCCCTTGTATATACCTGGACTTCAAATCGATCTTGGATCTGTCTAATATTTTCCTCTAATGCTTCATAGGATTCATCATGTCTTTTGCGGTCCGTTAGTTTCGCTGTTTTTAATCCATGGATAATTTGAAGTTCATATCGTTCATGCACAGAAAGCGCACTGTTTAGCTTTCCTACTGCTAAAACATGAACTTGAATTTGATATCCATTTTTTAATAAATCTTCGCTATCTTTTCCGAACAATCCTTTTGTCATAGAAGGAGCTGATTCCTTGATAATGTTATAGCGGTGCTCTCGCGCATATTGGTAAATGTTATCGGCATGATCATAAGCATCTGGTCCTGTTAAGAAAGGATAAAGGACTTGCTCCTTGCTTGCAATTTCTTGCGCATCATAGCGAAAATGTTTGTATTTATCGGAATCGACAAATATACAGTTATTATTTTCTCTTAAAAGCTTTGCCGTCAAATTACTTTTCCCACTTCCTGTTTGAGCTGCAACAATCGTCATTTTTGGCTTGTCCACCGGCTTTTTTTGATAAAATGTAATTGCCATTACATCATAGAATGTTTTTAAATATTCTTCATCACTCAAACGGTGAGCAATCATTTTTTGTTTGACTTCATCCGGTATTCCTTTTGAAAATTGTACTTCTTTCACTCTTTTGGCATATTTTCTCAAGTTTTCTGGTCGATCTGGTAACATTTGAATAATAGCTTCTGGAATATCTTTTCGGATTTTTTCATAAACTTCTTGGGATATTTCTCTTTTTTCCATCTTATTTCGTTTCTTCTTTCTTTTCTAATATTGC
Organism: uncultured Clostridia bacterium; assembly: GCA_944393505.1. Classification (GTDB taxonomy): domain Bacteria; phylum Bacillota; class Clostridia; order TANB77; family CAG-508; genus CALYAK01. The sequence continues at coordinate 55,201 of CALYAK010000002.1, forward strand.
TTGAATTACTTTTCGATTTCCTTGATAAGCTTCTTCCTGCATTTTCATCATTTCTTCTAATTCGATCTCTCGTTGTTTTTTTTGCTTTTCACTGGTTGCTCCTTTTAAATCTGAAATCTTTTGTGCAATTCTAGCCATGATGATTTCTAATGCAACTTCTAATTCTACATGCTCTTGCATCTTTTTCTCCCTTATTTCTTCTTTTCTCTTCTCCTATCTTATCATAGACAGAACAGAACTACAAGTCTTTTTCTTTTCTTACCCTTTTCTCATCTTTCTGTGTTCCTAAAATACACCCATCACCTCCTTGGTGTCCCCCCTCTCCTGTCGGATTGTATAGAACAATGAGAATGACAATCTGTGGATCTTCCACTGGTGCAACTCCCATAAAGGATGTCACATATTTATTGGTATTAACACCATCTTCTGAAGTTCCGGTTTTTCCTCCGATCGAATATCCTTTCACTTGTGCATTTTTTCCGGTTCCTTCTGCCACAACGCTCTCCATCATACTTAAAATATTTTTCGATGTTTCTTCTCCAATAACACGATCTTTTTTGACAACTTCGATTTCTCTTCTTTCTCCTGTTTCCGAATCAACAATTGCTTTTACAATTCTTGGTTGGACATAAGTTCCTCCATTGGCAATTGTCGAAACAGCAGTTACCATTTGAATTGGTGTTACCTCAAAACGTTGCCCAAATGAAATCGTTGCAAGTTCCACTGGTCCCACTTTGGATTCTTTCAAAAAAATACTATTTGCTTCTCCTGGTAAGTCAACCTTTGTTTTTTCTAATAGTCCAAATTTCCTCAAATATTCATAATATTTGGTCACTCCTATTTTTTGCCCAAGACCAATAAAAACTGGATTACAAGAATTCATTAATGCCTGTCGCAAACTTTCCGATCCATGTGGTCGATAATATCGCCAACATTTAATTCTTACTCCTGCAATTTCAATTCCTCCCGTACAACAGAATTCTCCTTCTTTATCCGTCGTTGTAATTCCTTCTTCTAAAGCTGCAGAAGCTGTGATCAATTTAAAAGTGGATCCTGGTTCATATGTATCCGCAATCGCTTTATTTCTCCAAGCTTGTTGAAGTGCTTTGGTTCGATCGGATTGCGACATAGATTCCCAAGCATTTTTTAATTCTTCCGTATTCGGTTCATATGGTTCATTTAAGTTATATGACGGATAACTCGCTAACGCTAAAATATCGCCATTTTTTGGATTCATAATCACAATATTTCCACCATCTGTGCAAACATTGTCAATACAAGCTTCTTCTAAATACTTTTCTGCAATTCCTTGAATGGTCGCATCAATGGTTAAAATTAAGTCATTTCCATCTTTTGCATCTGTATATTCTTCGACAGAGTCTGCGATATCTTTTCCTTTCGCATCCGTTATTTTCGTGATCTTTCCACTGGATCCTTTTAATTCTTCATCATATTTTGCTTCAATTCCTTCTAGCCCTTGATTATCACTTCCGCAAAAACCAATCACTTGAGCAGCTAATTGATTATGTGGATAATATCGTTTCATATCTTCATCAATATTAATTCCAGATGTAATTTGATTTTCTTGCATCCAAACTCTTAATTGATTCGTTTTTTCTTTTTCTACCTTTCGAGCTATCGTTTCAATGGAGCTATGTTTATTCACACGTTTATATACCGTATCATAGTCCACCTCTAAAATTTCAGATAATGCTTTAGATACCTTTTCTTTATCTTCTTTTGCAATATTGGTAGGATTTACCGTTACCATTTCAACAGTAGCACTTGCCGCCAAAATCTCAGTTCCAGTCGCATCGTAAATGGTGCCTCTTTTCGGGCTAATTTTTCTTGCTAGACTCTGCTGCATATATGCCATTTCAGCATATTCTGGGCCTTTGATTAATTGTAAATACGCCATTCGTCCAATTAGAGCCATCAGCAATAATAGAACAAAGAGCAAAAGAAAACGAAGGACTTTTTTTCGGGTAATATCGCCAAATTTTTTTTCAGGCTTTTCCATTTTTTCTTGCGATACCTTCCATTTCCTTCGTTTTCTTTTTCTTTCTTTTGGAATATTAATCTCTTTTTGCAGCTTTTGCATTTTTTTCAAGCTATCTTTTTTCGTCTTTTTTTTCACGATTCATCCTCTCCCACCTTATGTTGTTTCTCTTCTATCCTATTCAAAAGGCAACAAAAAAGACTAAAATATTGATAACTTATTTTAGTCTTTTAGAATAAATCTTTGAAATATTCTTTTAATTGATCTAAGAAGGTCTTATCTTCTTCCATGATAATTTCTTCGGATGCTGCTTCAATATAGTCCTTCTTCGGTAAACTTACATAAACTTTCTGACTGTTATTTAATTTCTGCATACCAAGTTTTTCTTTTGCTGCTTGCTCAATTGTTGCTAAGTTTAAATTGTTTTCAATATTCACTTGCAATTGCTCATTTTCTTTTTGTAAAACAGCAAGTTCTTGTTTTAACGATTCCTTTGCATTGAAACTTTCATTAATCAAAGAGTTACGGTAACTAATGACACATAGAATTGCAAAGCCAAGAAGAATATAGATCACCATCTTTGCTTCTGTTTTTAATTTTCTTTTTTCTTGCTTTTTAGGAGCCTGTTTTTGTGTTACAGTTTTTTGTATCTTTTTCTTCGCTTGTTTTCTCTTTTTCGGTTCATATTCTGGCTGCAATTTTCTTGGGCTCGTCTCATATTGATACCCACCATATGCCACTTGAATCACCTCTTTTCTCTTTGATCATTCTTCATTTTTTTCAAAAATTCGTAATTTTGCACTTTTTGCTCTTGTATTTTCTTGCATTTCTTTTTCCGATGCTATAATTGGTTTTCGATTTACAATTTTGCCTAAACTTTTCGCACCACATACACAATATGGTAAATCTTTTGGACAAGTACATTTTCCTTGTGCTTCTGCATATACTTGTTTCACTGCTCGGTCTTCTAATGAATGAAAAGTAATGACACACAATCTTCCTCTTCCCTTTAAAACATCAATACAATCTTGAATCGTATGTTTTAATGGTTGAATTTCATTATTGACTTCAATACGAATTGCTTGAAATGTTCTTTTAGCAGGATGTCCATCTTTTTGTTTTGCTTTTGGTATGGATCCTTCAATGATTTCTACTAATTCCTTGGTTGTGCAAATTTCTTTTTCTGAACGTTTCTTGCAAATATTACGAGCTATGTTTTTGGCAAATCTTTCTTCTCCATAATCAAATAGGATTTGAACAAGTTTTTCTTCTGGATAGGTATTAACTACAATTTTTGCTGTTAGTTCTTGTGATTGATCCATTCGCATGTCTAGATCATTTTCCCCTAAATAGCTAAAACCTCTTTCTTTTTCATCCAATTGATAGGAAGAAACACCTAAATCGAGAAGAATTCCATCTACTTTTTTGATACCTAGGCTATTTAAAATTTCTTTGATATCATCATGGTTTCCATGGATATATTGAACATTTGAATATTCCTTTAGTGTTTCTTTCGCAGCTTTTAGAGCTTCTTCATCTCGATCAATTCCAATTAGCATTCCTTCTTTTGATAAATGTTCTAGGATTGCTTTACTATGACCTGCTCCTCCTAATGTTCCATCCACATAAATTCCATTTTCTTTGATTTCTAGTCCTTCGATGCACTCATCTCGTAAGACTGGTATATGTTTAAATTCCATTTTTTACCCTTCCAAGTCTTTGATAGCATAAGCAGTTGGTATTAAAAAAATACCAACTGTATGCCTTCCTCTATCTTTTGTTTCTCTCCAAATCGTTTCGAAATCTTTTGTTATTTATCCATCTTTGGTTTTACTTTTTTGCACAATTTTGTGCATTTATCTTTTGTACTTTCTTCTTTTTTCTTTGGTAATTTTTGATTTTCTTTTGTTTCTTTTTGTTTTTTTCTTTTGTAAAAATAATAGATTAGATATTTATCTTTTGTGCTTTTCAAAATTTTATCTTTGGTTTGATTTATATAAACTTTTGCAAGTTATATACCTAACATTGTCATATTTTCAGCGATTTCATCTGCAGAAATATTTTCATCACTGTTATAGACTTTCCATTTTTCTTTGTTCCAAATTTCAATTCTTGTACCAACACCAATAATGACTGCTTCTTTGTCCATACAAGCATATTCTCTTAAATTCGAAGCAATTAAGAATCTTCCTTGTTTATCAATTTCGCATTCTGTTGCTCCAGATAGAAAGAATCTTACAAAATCACGAGCATTTTTATTTGTTAGTGGTAGCGTTTTTAACTTCTCTTCAAAGTTTTTCCATTCATTTTGAGAAAAACCGAATAGGCATCCATCTAACCCTTTTGTTACGATGAACTTTTCTCCTATGTCATCCCTGATCTTTGCTGGCATGATTAATCTGCCTTTTGCATCTAAGGAATGTTCATATTCCCCTATTAACACTTTCTCTCACCTCACTAACATTTTTACTCCACTTTGTACCACTTCTCTCCACCTGAATAAATTTTATTATAGGATATTTAAAAAATCAAGTACTTTTTTCATTTTTTTCGAAAAATTTTTCATCTTTTTACTAAGAATGAAAACGGTTTTCCACAGAAATGATAAAAATTCTCTTATTCATACAGAAAAAAAGCCTTTGTTTTCACCTAAACAAAGACTTTTTTATTTTTCCTTTCCATTTTTCTTTCTAATTTTTTCTTTAACTTTACCTTTACCTTATTTAATTTTCCTTTATTTTTTTCTATTTTATTGAAAGTAGGAACTAATTTCTTCCAAGCCTTCAAATTCTTTTTGTCTTAAAATTTCATACACAATGATCGCAACTGAATTCGATAAATTTAAAGAACGAAGTGTACTTCTCATGGGGATACGAATAGCACGATCTAAATGTTCTTGTAATAGATCCTCCGGAAGTCCTTTCGTTTCTTTTCCAAACAACACAAATACTTCTTCCATTTTAGTATAATCTACTTCTGTATAGGTTTTCTGAGACTTTGTACTTGCTAAAAACATCGCATGTTGTTCGATTGGATAGGCTTTCAAAAACTCTGTTAAAGATTCATGTTCTTCAATTTCTAGTTTGTCCCAATAATCCAATCCTGCTCTTTTTAAATACTTATCCTGAATTTCAAATCCTAATGGTTTTACTAAATGTAGTTTTGCTCCAATGGCAGCACAAGTTCTAGCAATATTTCCTGTATTTTGTGGTATTTCTGGTTCGACCATAACAACGTGTATTTTCATCTATTCTTTCATCCTTTCAATCTTTCCTCCGCCAATCACTTGATCTTTTTGATAGAAAACCGCAGATTGACCTGGTGTAATTCCTTTTTGTGGCTCATAGAGGTCAACGATCACCTTTTCACCTTGCTTGCTGATCTTTGCTTTCGCTTCTTTTGCATGATAGCGAACCTTTACCGTTACCTCAAGTGTTTTTTCTTTGTAATCACTTAACCAATTAACATCACTAACTTGGAATTGACTTTGGTAAAGTTCGGCTTCTTCTCCAACGACAAGTTCATTTTTTTCCTCGCGAAAACCTCTCACAAAAAGTGGTACAGGATTAGCAATTCCTAATCCTCTTCTTTGTCCAATGGTATAGTGGTGTAACCCTTTATGAATGCCAAGGATTTTTCCTTCTTGATTGACAATTTTTCCTTTCTTTGCTTTCTTTCCCATTTGTTTTTCTAGGAAACTTGCATAATCGCCATCTGGAATAAAGCAAATATCTTGGCTATCCGGTTTTTCAGCAATTGGTAACTGATATTTTTTTGCAATTTCTCGAATTTCTTCCTTGCTTTCATAACCTTCCAATGGGAACAAAATATGGGATAATAACTCTTTTGGAATAGCATATAGTACATAGCTTTGATCCTTTTGCAAAGAAGCAGATTTTTTTAAAACCATCTCTCCCGTCTCTACATCTTTTTCAATCCTTGCATAATGCCCTGTTGCAATTTTATCAATTCCTAAGCTTTGAGCAAACTCATACATTTTTCCAAATTTCAAGTAACGATTACATTCTACACAAGGATTCGGAGTTAGACACTGCTCATAACATTTCACAAAAGGATCAATCACTCTCCTTTTGAATTCTGCTGTTTCATCTAAGGTATAATGTTGGATTCCTAATTGATCACATACTTTCTTAGCATCTTCCCTTTCTTTTTCATTGGTTCCAATTAAGTTCATGGTTACACCAACGACTTCATACCCTTGCTCTTTTAGTAAAATAGCTGAAACGCTACTGTCTACACCTCCACTCATTCCTAGTAAAACTTTTTCTTTTTGATTCATTTATTGGTTTCTCTCTTTCTTTCGATTTTTTACTCTTTCACATTCTCTACATTTTTTTCTTTTTCCATCATAACAGCAATCCAAATCTTCAATATCAATAATACTTTCAATATATTGTTCCAACTTTTGAACTGTTTCTTCTGAGATGGCATACTTCATACTTTCTGCTTCCTGACTTGCAACTTCTTCTGGTACTTCTAACACTTTCATCAAAAACGCTTTTAATACCACCCATGTTTTTTGGATTTTTTCCGCTTCTTCTTTTCCGCGTGGAGTCAAATTAATTTTTCCATAGGCTTCATATTGAATAAATCCTTGTGCGTCTAATACCTTTAAAGCTCGGTTTACACTTGGTTTGGAACATGCTCTTTTTTGCGCAATATCGGTTACACGCACATTTTGATTTTCTTTTTCCAATACATAAATCGTTTTTAAATATTCTTCAATGGAATGAGATTGTCTCATCTTTCTTATTCCTCTCTTTTTTCAATTTCTCGATAATCATATTCACAAGCTCGAATCAAACGGTTCATAATGGCAAGTCCAAGTTCTTCTTTTCGAACTCCTTCGATTAAAACAAGATCCGCTCCATAATGATCCACTTTTCGAAGTAAGGTAAAGATTCGATTGGATACTTCTTCTAAGTTCTCTCTTTTTCCCATATCCAAAATGTCTTCAATCTTTTCTGTTCGATATTTTTCGAGATCTTCACTCAATGCAAGTACTAAGATTTTCTTGCCTTCCTGATTTGCCTTTTGAATTTCGCTTTTCATCCCTTGAACCATCCATACTGGATCTTGGCTATAGATCATACGACATTTTGTTTTCGGTGCATAATGGCGATATTTCATTCCCGGTGATTCTACTTTTTCATCCTGCTTTTGGATTTGTTGAAATATATGAGAATCAATCTCACCTTTTCCACAAACTTTTTGAATCTCCTCCAAGGTTACTCTTCCCGGTCTTAGGATCGTAGGGATTCCATCGATTACTTTGACAACCGTAGATTCTAATCCAATACGGCTCTGTCCACCATCAATGAGTACCGCTACTTTTTGTTTTAAGCCTTGATCAATATCTTCCATTAAGGTTCCACTTGGTTTTCCGGATAAATTGGCACTTGGTGCTGCAATTGGTCTTCCAAGCTCTTGAATTAACTGATGCGCAATCTCGTCACTTGGCATACGAATTCCAACCGTATCATTTCCTGCTGTTACTTCATCTGGTACACATTCTTTTTTCTGTAAAATGATGGTTAGTGGTCCTGGCATAAAAGCTTGGATCAATTTTTCTTCCATTTGACTTGTTACGACTGCTACTTGATCAATCATGTTTCGGTCTGCCACATGTAAAATTAAAGGATTATCCTGTTTTCTTCCTTTTGCTTCAAAAATTTTTCGAACTGCTTTGCTTTGTAATCCATCTGCACCTAGTCCATATACCGTTTCTGTCGGCATAATGACAAGTTCTCCATTTTGTAAGGCTTCTACTGCTTTTGTTAAATCTTTCTTTTCTCCATTTTCGTGATTTCTAAAATCTAGATAGATTGTCTCCATGTCTACTTCCTCTTTTTCTGTTTTCGTCTGGTATTATATCACATTTTCCGCTTTTTTCCAACACTTCTTCCCTTTCTCTTCTTGCTTTCAAACAAAAAAGCAGGAATCCTGCTTTCTATTTTCGATAATTTCGAGCTTCTATACAATTACCTTCGATATCTTTTAATTGAATTTCTTGATCATCAATCACTAAATAGCTATGTGGTGTTTGCTCTTTTGGTAATGAGATTGAACCTGCATTAACTGCTAAGATTCCATCTTTTTCCTTGATGAATCCGGTATGAAAATGCCCATACACAATCACATCCATATCGTCTGGCAAATGATCAATATTTTCGTGATGCCCATGTGTAAAAAAGAAACGAACCCCGTGAATCGTCATACGAATCTGATTTTCAAAAGGAAACTCAGATATCATTTCATCCACTTCTGCATCACAATTTCCTCTTACACACAAAATTTTTTCTTTGAATTGATTCAAAGTATTGGCCACTTCCTTCGGATTGTATTCTTTGGTTAGTGGATTTCTCGGTCCGTGATAATACAGGTCACCTAATAGGATGATTTGATCTGGTTCCTCTCTTTGAATGATTTCTTTGATCTGATTCGCATAATAGTTTGATCCGTGAATATCGGATACAACAAGATATTTCATATTCTTCCTCTCTTCCTTTTTTTCTATTTTTTTCTATTTTCCATTCTTATTTTTTTCTAAGTCAAAATAGTAAAGTTTTTCCCCATTGCTTAATTTTTCAAGATAGATTGCGCCAAATTTTTCGTAATAATTTTCTAAATTCGTTTTTAAATAAAGCTTTTTAAATTTTCTCTTTCTTGCTTCTTCTAAAATTGCATCATTTAAACTTCTCGAATAGCCTCTTCCACGATATTCTTCTTTGACATACATCGTTGCATACCACGGTGATAGGTCTCTTCGTTCTTCTCCATCAAATTCAAAAATTGAAATAAAGCCAATTAATTTTTCATCTTCTAATAGAATCAATTTGCAATAATTTGGATTCTTGAAATTTGCTTTTATCTTTGCAATCTTCTTTTCAATTTTTTCTTGAAATTCTTTCTCAGAATTTGTTTTGCTTCCCCACTCTTTTTGTGTTAATTCGGATACTTCTCTTAAATATTCTTGCTTTTCTTCAATTGGATAAATTTTTAACATCTTATCTCCTCTTTTAACAAATTCCAAAGGCCGGATCGTATTCTACCACTCCATTTACAGCATCTGCTTTTGCATTCAATTTTAATGCCATGAAAAATTCATCTTCTACTGGAAAAGGTGCTGTTATCTGATATTGACTAGCCGGAATGCATCCAAACTTTGAATAATAGTTGGGAGATCCTAAAACAATTGAATAATCATAATTTAATTGTTGCGCGATACGATGACCTTCTTGGATAAGACTCTTTCCTATGCCTTTTCTCTGGTATTCCGGTAATACCGCTAAAGGTGCTAAAGCAAGTTCTGTCTTTTTTCCAATTTTCACTTTGGAAAACAGAATATGTCCAATCACTTTTTGTTGTTCAACAGCCACTAGAGATAATTCTGGAATAAAGGCTTGACTTTTTCTAAGATTTGCAACTAAATCCGCCTCATTTCCATCGCAATGTTCTGCTGAAGCAAATGCAAATTTAATGACTTGACCAACTTCTTCATAATCACTTTCTCTTTCTTGTCGAATTTCGATCATAAATCTCTCCTTAAAAAATTTTATTTTTCTTTTTTAATTTTTCTAAGACTTGTTTTAAATCCTGCTCAAATACCGTATCTTTTGCCAAATCGAAAAACCATTTTTCTGTTTCGTAAATATACTTTTTTTGAAATAGGATGGAAGCAAAATGTGCTTCTGCTAAATTATGAATTCGATCTGCTAGTTTAACCATTCTCGCCATATCATTCTTTTTGATTCTGTTCATATATTCCTTCATTTGGTATCCCGGCTCTTTGGTTACTAATCTTACCGCTTCTGCAATTTCTGGATTTGTCTTTTCTAGAATTTCTTCATAAGTAGTATCTGTATCTTCTAATAAATCATGAAACAGTCCTACGATTTGATAATCCATTGGAAATCCTTTTTCTTTTAGCAAATTACTGACTGCTATAGGATGTAAATAATAAGGGGTTCCCTGTTTTCTTTTTTGCCCTTTATGTTTTTCTTGGATATATTCAATCATTTCCTCTCGATCCATGTTATGACTCCTTTTTCTTACTTTTTGGGTATTTCTTCTTGAAAAACAATTTTGTCTTTCTCATCTGCTTGTAATATTTGAGCTAACTTCCATCGAGCCGCTTCTTCATCTCGAACAAATTTCCAATATTCGACAAATATTGTTTTTGCATTTTTTCCTTCTACAATGAGATTGGTCGTTGTATCGATTGTATAGTCAATCATACTCCCACGAATATAATACCAAACACAGTCTTTGGTATTGTCCGGATCATCTTGCACCGAAACAGGTATTGCTTCTAATAGCGAAATCTTTTTTAAAACATTTTTCTGGTTACGGATTTTCATCCATTCAATTTTCGTCTGAAGTGTCTGGTAATATTCTTCTTCAATCCAGTCTTTTGCTTGGGTCATATCTTGATCTCCCCACGCTTTCTGAATTTTATAATAAGCTGTTTCTACTTGTTTTTGAATTTTTTTGTATTTCCACATCGCATCTTTATCATCTAACAAATCCATCAGCTTTTTACTGTTTCTTTTTGCTTTTTTTAATCGAAATCGAAAAACAATGGCTGAAAATCCAGCTACAATCGAAAACATGATATATTGAAAAATTGTCACAATTGGGTTAGAATTACTATTACTTTGTGCATGTGAATGAGAACCAGAAGAAGAACTACTACTTGAACTAGAACCTCCAGAAGAACTGCCTCCTCCGGAAGATCCCCCGCCTCCCACTCTGGCATAGCACATTGTTGTACATAAACTCATGATTAAAAATAGTGAAATCACAATTTTTATTCTTTTTTTCATACATCATTCTCCTATTTTTCTTTTTTGTATCTTATCTTAAAACTCGAATCTTTGTATTTCATTTCCGTTGTCTTTTAACATTTTTTCTAAATCCTTTGGTTGTATCCAAATTGTTGCTGTATTTTCGTTTGGATGAACTCCTATTACATCAAATGACAGAATCTCAGAATCGATGATTACTTTTACCATTCCTTCTTTGTCATTTAAAATTCCCATTGGCGTTACCGATCCTTTTTTTAAGCCTAAATGCAAATACAAATCCTCTTCACTTGCAAAACTCAGTGGCCTTGCTCCTAACATTTCGCGTAATTGTTTCAAAGAAATGCTTTTATCCTTTTGCAAAAGTACGAGATAATAGTTACGTTTCTTATCATCTCGTAAAAAAAGATTTTTGATCACATTCTCTGTTTTCTCCATTCCTAGCTCATTCATTTCTTCAATTGTATAGACTGGCTTATGTTCTGTGACAGAAAATGAAATGCCTAATTCTTTTAATTTTTCATAAACTTCTTGTTTGGTTGTTATCATATCTTTATCCTTTTTTCTTACTTTGCTTTTTCATTCATTTTTCTTTGATCTATTTTATCAAAAAAAGAGCAAATTTCCAATTAAATCTGCTCTTTTTTCGAAACTCTATCGAATAAAATTGGTGAAATGAATTTCTTCTTGTTTTGGAAGCTCAATTCCTTTTTCTTTTCCTGCCTCAATGCATTTTAGATAATATGCCATATTTCTTCCTAAAATTCTCATTATTTGCATACCTTCTTCATCTTTTCTTACATCATCCGGTGTTGCTCCATGTACCATATTCCAGTATCGAGATGAAATAATCGGCATCTGTGTAATTCCGAAATATTTATTTAACTGATCATAGGTTGCAGTCGTACCAGCTCTTCTTGCTGAGATCACAGTTGCTGCTGGTTTGTATAAAAATACATCTCCTTTTCCAGCTTGGAAAGCAGAATAAAAAGCTCGATCCATAAATCCTGTCATATTTCCAGTTGCTCCCGCATAATGAACGGGACTTCCAAAGATAAAACCATCTGCTTCTTTTGCTTTTTCTACAAATTCATTTACCGTATCCTCAAATACACATTTCCCTAATTTTGCACAAGCTTTACAAGCAATGCAACCACCAACTGGTTTATTTCCAACCCAATAGATTTCGGTTTGGATTCCTTCTTCCTCTAACGTTTTTGCTACCTCACTTAATGCGGTATAAGTACAGCCTTCTTTATGAGGACTTCCATTTACAAGTAATACTTTCATTTTCTTACCTCCTCTTTTTTTATTATATTAAGTAGAAAGTTGTTTTTCGTCAATGTTTTTTTATTTTTTTCTTTCTTTTTCTAATCCTTTTAATCGAAGTGCATTTAAAATAACCGTAAAGCTACTTAAAATCATCGCAAAACTTGCAATCATTGGATTGATGGTAATTCCAAATGGTGTTAAAACTCCCATTGCAATTGGAATCATCAAAGAATTATAGAAAAAAGCCCAGAATAAATTTTGCTTAATATTTTGAATTGTTTTTTTACTAATAAAAATTAAATCCACAATACGTTCTAAGTTATTTTGTGTCAAAATCACATCAGCTGAATCCATTGCAATATCCGTACCGCTATTTACACTTACTCCAATATCACAACTTGCTAAAGCTGGACTATCGTTGATTCCATCTCCACACATCATAACTACTTTATTTTGTTCTTTTAACGCTTTAATTTTCTTTGCTTTTTCATGTGGTAAAACATTGGCAATTACGGTTTGAATTCCAATATTTTGTGCTATTTTTTCAGCTGTTTGTTGATTATCTCCAGTTAGCATAATGGTTTCAATTTTATTTTGCTTTAATTCTTGAATCACTTCTTTTGCATTCTCTCTTACGATATCATTTACGCCAATTAAAGCTAAAATCTTTTCTTTTTCTGCTACATAAACTACGCTGTGTCCTTGGCTTGTTAATCGATTTTCTTCTTCCTTTTTGTTATTTGCAATTCCATACTGGGCAAGCAATTTTGCATTTCCAATCAAAAACGTTTTTCCCTCTACTGTTCCTGTAATTCCAAGTCCACTGAATTCTTGAAATTCTTCTACTTCCATCGGTCGTAATTGATGTTCTGCTAAATATTCCGAAAAAGCTTTTCCGATTGGGTGGGTGGATTGTTTTTCAATGCTTCCGACAATTCGTAAAAGATCGGTTTCCTTCCATTCGGAATCTTTGATTACCTCTGCTATTTTTAATTTACCATAAGTTAGTGTTCCTGTTTTATCAAACACGATTGTGTTTGTTTTTTGTGCGTTTTCTAAGATTTCACTCTTTTTGACCAAAATACCTTTTTTCGCACAAACGCCTTCGCTAACTACGATCGCAAGTGGTGTAGCAAGTCCCAAACTGCAAGGACAAGCTACCACTAAAATCGTGACAAATGCATTTAATCCCATAGAGAAATTTTTTGCAAAAATCCAATAAGCCAAAAAGGTAAGAATGGCAATTCCTATTACAGCTGGTACAAAATAGCCACTTACTTTATCGGCTACTTTTGCAATTGGAGCTTTGGTTCCAGTTGCTTCAATAACCAATCTTACAATTTCTGATATCGTAGAATCTTTTCCAATTTTTTCTGCTTGATATTCAAAGTATCCGTCATAATTGATACTTCCTGCTACCACTTTGTCCCCTTGTTGCTTTTTAGCTGGTTTGCTTTCTCCGGTAATAAAGGACTCATCAATATGCGCACTTCCTGAAACAATCATTCCATCCACTGCAATTTTTTCTCCTGGTTTACAAACGAGAATATCACCTTTTTCGATTTCATCAATGGTAACAACTTGCTCTTCTCCATTTACTTTTCGTGTTGCATGATTCGGCGTAATCTGTACTAATTGTTGAATGGCTTCTTTTGTTTTATCTTTACTCATCCCATCAATCATTCTTCCTAATTTGATAAAGAAGATGACAATTGCTGCTGATTCAAAATAGAGTAATTCAACGGAATGATGATTACCTTGAAAAATTTCTACCATATGATAAATACTATATACCATACTACTTGCTACACCAATGGTTACCAAGGTATCCATGTTTGGTGCTTTATGAATTAAATTCTTCCATCCACTTTTTAAGATATCTCTTCCATACCATAAAAAGGCAATCGCTAATCCAGCTAAAACGCAGGTATAGGCAACCGGATTTTGATGCATATCTAAACCAGGTATGGTTGGAAGTCCAATCATATGTCCCATGGAAACATACATTAGAAGAATTGCAAGGATCAAAAAGAAAAAGAAGGTTCTCTTTTCTTTTTGATATTTCTTCTTCTCTCCTTTTTCTTCATAAATTCCCAAACTTTCAAATCCAGCTTCTTGAACAAATTTTTCTAGCTTTTCTTGATCAAGGATTGATTCATCATATTCAATCAAAGCATTTGCCATGACAAGATTAACCGAAGCATTTTGAACTCCATTTTGCTTTAATAAATATTTCTCTAGTCCGTTGGAACAAGCACTACAACTCATTCCTCCAATGGCTAAAACGATTTTTTTCATTTTTATCCTTCCTTTACTCGGAATCCTAAATTTTCAATTTTTCTTTTTATCTCTTCGTAGTCCATTTCTTCTTTTGCTGAAATTAAAACTGTACCTTTGGTATGATCTGCCTTCACTGTTTCGATTCCAGCTTGATTCATGAGTGCTTTTTCAATTCTGTTTTCACACCCACTACACATCATCCCTTCTACTTTTAATATCTTTTCTTTCATTCCTTTTCTCCACCTTCTTTCTTTTCTTTTTGATATTCTTGATATAATTTTTCATATTTTTCACTAAACTCCGGTGCTACCTTTTTTAAGTTAATTGGTTTTAAATTTCGATCTGTAAAACAATGCTTCGTTTCACCAGTTAAAACTGTTTTTTTCGTTTTTTTATCAATTACTTCATATCCAACTGTCATACGTACTCCCGTATATTCTTTGATCGATACATAGATTTGAATGGTATCGTCAAATGTCACATGATACTGATAACGACAGTTTACCCCTAATACAGGAATGGTAATCCCTTTTTCTTCAAAAAGTGAAAATGGCATTTGAAGCTCTTCCAACCAAAAACAACGTGCTTCTTCTAAATATCGAATATAGTTAGAATGATGTACAACTCCCATACGATCCGTTTCATAATAATTAATTCTTCTTTCAAATAAATAACTCATTTTTTCCTCCTTTATGCTTGATGGAATCTTTTAAATAAACTGGTTAATTCATCCATCACTTCTAAATTTCCTTTTTCTAAATCATTTGCAACACAAGTATATAAATGATTTTCTAAAATATGGTTTGATAGACTTTGTACAGAATGTTCAATCGCAGATAATTGCATCAAAACATCATTACAATAACGGTCTTCTTGGATCATTCTTTTAATTCCTTTAATTTGTCCTTCAATTCGATTTAATCGATTCGTAATTTTCTTTTTTTCTTCTTGTGTGCGATAAGTTCTTTTTTCTATTTTCTGACAACATTTCTTTTCTTCCATTTTGATCACCTGCTTCATTATATACCCCTTCCCCGTATTTGTAAAGAGAGGGGTATCTGGATCTTTTCTCTGATCTTACAGTACTTTCATTATCTTTCACACAAAAAAAGAAGACACAATTTTTGTATCCTCTTTTTTACTTTCCTATTCAATGCTTTTTAAAGAATCAATCATATTAATTTTCTTCATTGCAAAATGAGATGCAAAGTTAGTAATCACTGCAAACGTTAAGATAATAATCATCGTATAAACATAACTAATTGGTTCAATTACTTTCGGGAAAATCATTTGTTCTCTTTCTGCCACGGTTAAAACAAAAGTCGATAATAAAGTGCCAACAATTAATCCCAGTCCCATCCCTAAAAGTGTTAAGAAAATCATTTCTCGATTTACATACTGATCAATTTCTCGGTTATAGAATCCCAGAACTTTTAGGGTTGCTAATTCTCTTTGTCTTTCACTAATATTGATATTGGATAAGTTATATAAAACTAATAAAGCAAGACCTCCTGATAGCAAGATTAATGCTGCAATTACGAAATTCAAGCTACCAAAATTAACGTTCATATCGGAAACATATTGAACAGAAGATACTCGATAATCTTTTAAAATTTCCTCTCCTAATTTTTCTTCTGTTGCTTTTTCGAAATCTTGTGTTTTAACAAATAGAATATTTTCTTTTAATTCTGTTTCAAAAATTTCTTCATATAAACTTTGTCTCATGTAGATATAATTCGAAATATATTGTCTCGTAATTCCTCCAATGGTTACTTCTTTTTCGATATCTTCGTCATTTCGAATTTTGATTTTATCTCCTACTTTTACCTCTAAAACATCCGCTATTTTTTCCGTTAAAATAACGGTATCTGAACCCAACTGAACTGGTTCTTTTGTTTTTTCATCCCTTAAGTCAATATAGGAGCCAATATCAGCTTCGTCGCTTACCACTGTTAACTGAATTTCTCTTTGAATCGTATCATTTGCAATCGTAACATTTTGCATATTGGCAGGTAACGCGGCAGTAATTTCTTCTCTTTGTTCCAATTGTTGTAATAAACCATCCTGTTCTTCTTGAGTTAGGGTATCTTTTAAGCCAAAGATCATTTGATACTGATAAATCTCTTGAAATTGAATTGTAGGTAGTGCAGCAATACTATCTTTTGCACCATAGCCAACCAAAAGCAAACTCGTTGCACCGCAGATTCCGATAATTGCCATTAAAAAGCGTTTCTTGTAGCGGAAAATGTTACGAACTGTCACCTTTTGGATAAAGGATAAATGTTTCCATAAAAATGTGATTCTTTCTAGTAATACACGTTTTCCTGGTTTTGGCGCTTCTGGTCGCATCAGTTCAGCCGGCGAATCTTTTAAAGTTCGAAAACTTGCGTAAATTGCTCCTCCTACAATACAGATAACCGATAAGATAAATCCAACAATTGCAATTTGCCAATCTAACACAATTGGAGATTTTGGAATCGAATATCCTTCTAAACAAGCCGAAATAATAATTGGAAGAATGACATAAAATCCAACAAAAATTCCAATTGTATTTCCTAACACACTGGCCTCTGTTGCATATAAAATATACTTTTGAGCAATTTTCATCTTTCCGTATCCAAGTGCCTTTCTGGTACCAATTTGTGTTCTTTCTTCATCGATCATTCTCGTCATTGAAGTTAAACTCATAAGTGTCGCTACACCAAAAAAGATAATGGGAAATACTCGACTAATATTATCAATACTTTTTGCTTCCTGTACCAGTTCGTTATAGCCTTGTAGAATATCTTCACGATCTTGGATATACCATTTAGGAAATTCGATATCTTGAATTTTTTCTTTTGCATCATTTAATTTTTCTTGTGCCTCTGCAATTTTTTCTTCAAATTCTGCTTTTTGTTCTTCTAACTCTTTTCTTCCATCCTCAATTTCTGTCTTGCCATTTTCAATTTCTTTTTTGGCTTTTTCTAATTGTTGATTGGTTGTTGTCTTTTGTGTCTGAAGTTCTTTTTGAGCACTTTCTAATTGATTTTTTCCATCCGTTAATTCTTTTTGCACTTGTGTAATGGTATTCTCAGCTGTCTGAATTCCGGCATCAATTTGAGCAATGCCTTCTTCTAATTGCTTAATTTGAGTTTCTAGCGTTGGTTTTATCTCCTCTGTTGCTGTTTCATAACTTGCTTTTAACTCAGTTAACTGTTTTTGCATCGTTTCTCGATTGGTTTCCATTTGGGCAATCTGTGCTTCAGCTTCTTCGATTCCCTTTTCTGCTTCCTGTTTTTGTTCTTCGTATTCTTCTTGTTTTTCTGTTAATGTTGTTTCTGCCTTTTTCAATTCTACGTTAGCTTGATTCGTATTGGTCTTTAAGTCTTTTTCTGCTTGCGCTATTTCATCCTCTGCATCTGTTAAATCCTTTTCTGCCTTAGCAATTTCGGTTTCTGCTTTTTCCTTTTCCTCGTCCAATTCAGCTTGTGCATCATTTAATTTTGTCGTTGCTTCTTGAATCAAATCATCATAACGAATCTGTTTTCTTTCTCCTGCAATTGCTTCTATTTGGTCTTTCGCTTGCTCAATTTTTTCATCATAGGCATCTGTTCCAATTAATTCCTTTTCTGCACCATCTATCAAAACACAAATTGAAGTTGCTAGATCAGAATCGATATTGTCTGCATGGATTGAAATAAAATATTCTACTTTTCCGTGCACCTAATGTAGAAGTTCCTTTTTCTTCGGTAATCGCTAATGGAGATTGACTAATTCCGGTAACTTTTAAATTAGTCTGAACTAATACTTGTTCTTCTTCTTCCTCTTCCGCATCTTCTTTTATCTGAATTTGATCTCCTATTTTCACTTCCAAATCTTTCGCCATATCTTGATCAATCACACATTCATCAATTGCAGAAGGCAAAGTTCCTTCAATTAATTCAAATTGTTTCTTATCTGGTAAAACTTGCGATACTTTTACAACATGTTGTGTATCTCCTGTTTCTAAATAGGCATCCAACTCATAAATTCCATAAGCTTCTTTTACTTGATCAAGATTTTGAATTGCTTCCAAATCCTCTTTTGTCATTCCTAAAGTTGATGATAACTTTAAATCAAAAACCGGATAAATATCATAATAGCTTTTTAATTGATGAAGCATATTATTTCCACTTGCACGAATTCCCACAAAAACACCAGTACCAAGCATTGCCATTAAAACAATGGATAAAAATCGTTTCCATGTTTTTCGAATTGTTCGAATTCGATCTTTTGAAATAGCTTTCATCTACCACTCAATCCTTTCTACTGGAGTAGGGTTTGGATTTTTTCGAATATCGGATACTTTTCCATTTTTAAAAGAAATCACTTGATCTGCCATTTCTGCAATTGCTGTGTTATGGGTAATGATAATTACCGTAATTTTCTTTTCTCGACAAGTATCTTGTAACAATTTTAAAATCTGTTTTCCGGTGTTATAGTCCAGCGCACCGGTTGGCTCATCACATAACAGAATTTTTGGATTTTTAGCAATTGCTCTTGCAATGGAAACTCTTTGTTGTTCTCCTCCTGACAACTGAGATGGGAAGTTGTTTTTTCTTTCTTTTAAGCCAACATCTTCCAAAACTTGATCCGGGTCTAATGGATTTTTACAAATTTGAAGTGCTAATTCTACATTTTCTTTTGCTGTTAAATTTTGAACCAAATTATAGAATTGAAAAACAAATCCGATATCATCTCTTCTGTATTTTACAAGTTCTTTTTCCTTTAGTTTGGTAATATCCTTTCCATCTACCTTTGCCGTACCGCTTGATACTCGATCCATTCCTCCTAATATGTTCAATGTCGTTGTTTTTCCAGCACCGCTTGGCCCAACAATTACAGTAAGTTCTCCTTTTTCTATTGAAAAATTTGTATCATCCAGTGCTTGGATAATCACTTCTCCCATTTTATATTCTTTTTTTACATTTTTAAATTCAATATAGGACATTTTTTCTCCTTTTTTTCATACATGTTGTTGAATATTTATCGTTTTATTTATTATAATATACTTGTTAAGCAGAAACAATCATCAATTCTTTTTTCAGTGTAAAATATCCAACATTTTTCAAGAAAAGTGTTGAATAAAATGGAGGGGGATATATGGCTAAATCAACTTTAGATCGAAGAACGAAATATACAAAAATGGTTCTTCAAAATAGTCTTTTTGAATTATTAAAACAAAAATCAATTGATAAAATCACGGTTACCGATATTTGTCATTTGGCAGATATTAATCGAGGTACTTTTTATTACTATTACACAGATGTTTTTGTTCTGCTAAATCAAATTGAAAATGAATTATATGAAAATTTTCTTGTTTACTTTAATCAATATTTAGAATCTTCGGAGCGTAATACCTATCTTTTAATGATCAAGCTTTTCGAATATTTAAAACAAGAAAAGAAAATTTTCAAAGTCTTTTTTTCACAAAATGGAGATAAAGATTTTATTAAACGTGTTTATCTAACCGCTTATACCAGTGTCATTGAAGAGTGGAAATCACAAAAAACAAATCTAGATCCACAGCAATTAGATAAAATTTTTCTTTTTGTTGCTAATGGTTCTATCAGTTTAATTCAAAATTGGTTTGATACCAGTTTAAAAGAAAGTCCAGAAGAACTTGCTAGTTTTATCAATAATTTGAGTGAATTTGGCTATCATCATTTTTTAAAAAAGGAAAAAAACTAAACACAAGCCAAACAAAAAGTGCAAATTTTCTTTGCACTTTTAATTTTATCTTCAATTCATCCATTTTTTCTTTTCCAAATCATTTGATATTCTTTCTCTCCAGTTTGCTCATCAATTCCCTCTTGTATGATTTCAAATCCTTCCCTTTGATAAAATTGAATGGCTCTTGGATTTTTTTGATAAACATTTAAAATGAGCTTGGTTCGTTTCTGCTTACAAAAATCCAATAATTGTTTACCAATTCCTTGTGATTGATTTTCGGCACGTACAAAAATACCTGCTATGTTTTCTTGCTCTAAGCCAATGAAGCCTAAAATTTTTCCTTTCTCTTGGAAGATATATACTTCTGCTTCTAACATAGCTTTCTTGACATCCAAGAGATTTTGTTTCCAATAGGAATCTGGTATAAAAAAGTGTGCCGTGATATTATTCGAAAGCCAGATATCTCCCACTTCTTCTATATCGTTTTGCTCTAATCTTGCGATCATTTTATCCTTCCTTATTTTGATATTTCTCTGGTAAAATTCGAATATTTTGGATCATATCTCCATTAATCAATTGCACTTCTTTTTTATTCTCTACTTTGATCCAATTTTCCTCCACTGCTATGATCTTACCAGTTACTCCAAATGAATCATTCAACATGGTAATTGAACAAACCTTTCCGATAAATTCTTGGATTAATTCTTTTGGCATTTTTCTTTTTCCCCCTTTTCTTTCTTTTTTCCTTTTTTGAATTTGATAAATCATTCTATGTTCTCTTGGATAAATCACCAAAAACAGAATGATCAAAATTAGCCATACCCCTTCGATTTTTCTCACCTCTTCTATTCCATTTCTCGTTCAATCTTTCGAACTACTTTACATGGATTTCCTACTGCAACTACTCCTGCTGGAATGTCTTTTGTTACAACACTTCCTGCTCCAATGACACTATCATCTCCAATTGTTACACCTGGAAGAACAACCGTGTTTCCTCCAATCCATACACGATTTCCGATTCGAATTGGTTTCGCATATTCCAGACCTGCTTTTCTTAATTCTGGTTCCAGTGGATGCCCTGCTGTATAGAAACTACAATTGGGAGCAATTAATACATCATCTCCAAAGATAACTTTGTTACCATCTAAAATGGTTAAATGATGGTTCGCATAAAAGTTTTCTCCAATTTCAATATTAAAACCATAATCACAAATAAATGGCTGTTCAATTAAAAATGTTGTTCCAACTCGTCCAAAAAGTTTTCGAATCAATTGCCTTCTTTCTTCTTTTTTGGATGGATTTAGCTGGTTATATGCATGGCATAATTCTTTTGCATTCATTAATTCTTCTTTCAAGGGTTGATCCAATGTATATAACTCTCCTGCTAACATTTTTTCTTTTTCTGTCATTCTTTCTTCTCCTTATGAGCAATTTTCTCTTCTTTATTCTACTACATAACAAAAGGATAATCCACTAAATCTTTTATTTTTTCTAAAGAAAAAGTACCATTTGAAAATTTTCAAACCGTACTTTTCTTTCTGATCAAATTTGATTTACAAAAGGAGGCAGAAATCAGTATACTCATTCTTTTCTAGCTATTTTTTGTTTCTTGTTTGCTAGTCAATCGTTGTTGAAGTACGCCCAGTTCCTACAACATCTTCTTGCAAAGAACGCCAAGTATTGCATCCAATAATTCCATCTACGCCAAGTCTTCTACTTCTTTGGTAACTTTTCACTGCTTCGGTTGTTTGCTTTCCGAAAATACCGTCTAAACCACCAGTACGATATCCTAACGTATTCAAATCATCTTGTGCAATTAAAACATAAGCTCCTCTTGAACCTTCACGGATCAATGGATATCCTCCACTTGAACAAGCTGGTGTTCCTCTTCTTCGGTCAAAGTGTACCCAAGTAGGTGTTAAATTCGCTGGTTCAACATAGCCCCATACTCCAGAGGAGACTGCACTTCTTCGCAAAGCATCTCTTTCTGCATTGGATAATCTCTGTCCTACATCAAAAGCTACTCCCGCATAATGTTGGGATTGTGATCCATGACCCCCTTCATAAGGTCTCTTGAATGCATATCCTACTGGAATTGGCTTTCCATATAGATATCTTTGGGTATTCCATGCCTGCATTGCTCTTTTTTCAGTCCACAAGGTATTACTCTTACTGGATCCTCGAAATTCTCGAACCTTTAATGTTCCATTTGTATTATATGGCATAGACTCCGATTCTCCTCGATAGTATGTCTCCATTCGATCAGTATCGTTATTATATACGATAATCTTTGCCATTCCTTTCACCCCCTCTTTCTATCATATGTAAAAAAGGAGAAACAGTGTCAAAAAAAGGCTACACAATCTAATTCGATTGGTAACCTCTTTTCTTCTAAATTTTCTTAATTTGTTCCCACGGAAGATTTTCTTTTCCGAAATGTCCGTAATTGGTTGTCTTTTGATAAATTGGTCTTTTTAAATCTAAATATTGAATAATTCCTGCTGGTGTTAAATCAAATTTCTCTTGAATTAATGCTACCAATTCTTCTTCTGATTTCTCACTTGTTCCAAATGTGTTCACACAAATCGATAAAGGCTCTTTCATTCCAATTGCATATGCTACTTGAATCTCGCACTTTTTTGCATATCCATTTGCCACTAGATTTTTTGCAATATGACGAAGCATATACGCAGCACTACGATCTACTTTACTAGCATCTTTTCCAGAAAAACAACCGCCACCATGTTTGGCATATCCACCATAGGTATCCACGATAATTTTTCTTCCGGTTAGTCCAGTATCTCCCAATGGTCCTCCGATGACAAATCGTCCAGTAGGATTTATATAGATTTTAGTTTGTGCATCCATTTTCTCTTCTGGTATCACTTTTCGGATCACTTTTTCAATTAAATCCTTTTTTAAGGTATCCATATCCACATTTTCTTCATGTTGTGTGGATATTAAAATGGTTTCTATACGTTTTGGTTGATCATTTTCATATTCCACCGTTACTTGTGTTTTGCCATCTGGTCGAATATATGGAATTTCACCGCTTCTTCTCACTTCGGTTAAACGTTTGGCAAGTTTATGAGCCATCGCAATGGCATATGGCATATATTCTTCGGTTTCATCACATGCATAGCCAAACATGATTCCTTGGTCACCTGCTCCTCCAACATCAACTCCCATCGCAATGTCTGGACTTTGTTTTGTAATATTGATTTCAATTTTGCAAGTACGATAATCCATATCCGTTTCTGCACAGTCAAATCCAATTTGCTTGATTTTCTCTCTTGCGATTTCTTCTACTTTAATCTTAGCAGTTGTTGTAATTTGTCCAGCAATGGTTAAGGTATTTCCTGCAGCAAATGTTTCTACCGCAACTCTTGCATTTTCATCTTGCTGTAAACAAGCATCTAAGATCGCATCCGATATGGAATCACATAATTTATCTGGATGTCCTTCTGTTACACTTTCTGATGTAAAAAAATAGTTCTTCATTTTTCTTCCCCTTTTCCTAGTTCATTTTTTGCTTCTTTTTACATAAAATTAGGCAAGGAATGAGTTCTTTAATCTCTCATTCCTTGTCTTTTCTATACTTCTCGGCATTTCACAACTAAACGTTGTTTTCCTTGATTGGTACAAGTAATTAAGGTTAGCTCTTTATATCCATTGGTTAATTGACTCGTACATCTCGTATCATCTGGCTCTACTACATATTTATTGTATACGGTATAGGTTAATGTTCTTCCGCTTGCATCCGTTAATTCTACTTTGTCTCCATTTTGAATCTTAGAAAGATTTCCAAACATTTTTCCGCTACGATAATTATGACCTACGATACAATAATTTCCTACTTCATTTGGAGCCGGTCCCCAATATTTATTCAGTGAAATTTTTAGTAATTCCTCCGATTGTTCGGATAGAACTGGATAATTAATTCCTAATCCCGGTATATTTAAAATGGATTCTGTTGTATAGCTTTTTCCATCCTCGGCTGTATAGGTCCCTAAATTTGCTGGAGCTGCTTCTGGCTGCTCTACATTTGGTGTTACCTCTGTTTCTGCCACTTGATCTAAATTAACTACCAAAATCTCATCCTGACTGATAGTATTATCACTTGCCGTTTCTTGTACTTCTGCAAGACTTGTTAAAATATCTTGTGATACTTGTTCACTTTTATCTCTTTCGTATTCGGCATAGATATAATAGGAGAATAATAGAATCATGAAAAAAACAGACAAAGCAAATTGAACTTTGTATATTTTCTTTTTTCTACGAAGTTCTGGGGTTACATATAACTTTTGTGTTACAATAATCTGATTCATATTTTCTCCTTTCTTTTTGATTCAATCTTTTTTATTTTTTTCTCTTCTTGGTATAGTAATTTGCAATTTGTGCAAATTGTTCCATGGTAAGATTTTCTCCACGACAATTTTCTGCTAAATGACACATTTGAAAAAGATCTTCCATTTCTTCTTTATCAAATAATTGAGAATGAATTAATCCATTTTTCAATGTCTTTCTTCTTTGCATAAAACTTGCTTTAATGATGGAAAAAAAGTCTTCTTCCTTTTCTAGTTGAATTGGTGGAATCTTACGAATTTTTAATTGAATTACTTCAGAGTCCACTTCTGGTGCCGGTAAAAAAGATTCCCTTGGAACAACCGTAACTGATTTTGGTTCTGTATAATAGTGAACTGCATACGTTATTGCACCTGCTAATTTTTCACCAGGATTTGCTACTAAACGCTGTGCCACTTCCTTTTGCACCATTACCGTAATATGTTCCACTTCTAATCTTTCTTCTAATAGCTTCATGATAATTGGTGTCGTAATATAATAAGGTAAATTTGCTACAATTTTAACCTGTTTGTAGCTTCCCTTTTCTTTTTCTTGTTGAATTTTCTCTTGTAAAGGAACTTTTAAAATATCTTCATGAATTAATTCAAAATTTTCTTTTTCTCCAAAACGATCTTGTAGGATTTGTAACATACGATCATCTAATTCAACTGCGATTACTTTTCCGCTTCTTTCTAGTAAGCGAGAAGTTAAAGTTCCAAGTCCAGGTCCAATTTCAATCACAAGATCTTCTTTGGTCAGTTGAGCCGCTTCTATAATTTGATCGACTACTTCTTGTCGGATTAAAAAATTTTGTCCTAATTTTTTACTTGCCGTAATTTGATATTTTTTCATCAAGCTTCTTGTTTCATCTTGTAAATCGTACATTTCTTTTAACCTTTCCTAGCTCTCTTCTCTATTATACTAAATTTTTACTGATTTTACAAGGTAGATCCTAAGTATTTTTCCTTTTCCTTTCCACATTTTTGTAACTTTTTGAAAATTCTTCGATTTGATTGCTTTTTTTTCGTTCTTTTAGTACAATAAAAATGGAAAATTATCGAAAGAAATAAAAGGGAAAATAAATAGGATCAAAAGAAAAAAGTAGGTGGTTAAAATAGCAAAAATTTCAAAAAAGCGTGTCGGTGAAATTCAGTCCCCCGCTTCATTAACAGAAAATCGAAATAAAAGATTACGCAGAATTATGCTTTTGGTATTCTTTCTTTTCTTTGCTTTAGTTATTCGTATTGCCTATATCGAATTTGTTAAAGGTGAAGAATACACAGCAAGTATGACGGCACAGCTTTCAACCAGTCGTACCATTAGTACCAAACGCGGTAAAATTTACGATACAACAGGAAAAGCATTAGTATTAAGTGCCAAAGTCGATACCGTTACGATTAATCCAACTTTAATTTGCGTAAAAAATTCTGACGCGGCAGTTGCAGAAGCAAAAACAAAAGAATTAAAAGAAAAAGTTGCCAAAGCTTTTTCCGATATTTTTGAGTTAGATTACGAAGAAACATTAGCCAAAGTTAATAGTACCAAATCCCTTGAAACAATTGCTCGTAAACAGGAAAAAGAAAAAATTGATGCTCTAAAAGCATGGATGGAAGAAGAAGAATATTCCACTGGAATTAATATTGATGAAGATGAAAAACGTTATTATCCTTATGGAAGCTTAGCTTCTAGTCTACTTGGTTTTTGTGGTAGTGATAATCAAGGACTTTATGGATTAGAGCAAAAATGGGATAGTATTTTAACTGGTACACCAGGAAGAATTATTACGCAAACCGATTCAAAACAAGAATTCATTCCAGATAAAAATGAAAAATACATTGAGGCTGAAAATGGTTGTAATTTAACTCTTACCATTGATGCTAATATTCAATCCATTTGTGAAAAATATTTAAAACAAGCTGTTATTGACAACGATTGTGAGGATGGCGGTACGGTCATTATTATGAATCCACAAACTGGTGACATTTTAGCAATGGTATCCTATCCGGATTATAATCTAAATGAACCATTTGTTGCATCCGATAATTTAAAATCACAATACACCAATTGGGATGGTTTAACAGAAGCAGAACAAACGAATGCAATCCAATCCACTTGGAAAAATCGTACAATTTCCGAAAGTTACCAACCAGGATCTACCTTTAAAATCATTACAGCTGCCATCGCTTTAGAAGAAGAAATTGCTGTTACCGACGAAGTTGCCTATAACTGTATCGGTTATGATATGGAAAGTGGAATTCGTATTGGTTGTTGGAAAGCAGCTTCTCACGGTTACCAAACATTAAGACAAGCTTTAATGAATTCTTGTAACCCAGCATTTATGCAAATTGGAAGAAAAATAGGTGGCGAAACTTTCTATAAATATTATGATGCTTTCGGTTTATTAGCTAAAACAGGAATTGACACAGCAGGAGAAGAAAAAGGTCTTTTTCATAATTTATCCAACCTAGGTCCAGTTGAATTGGCTACTATGTCATTTGGTCAAGGTATTACAGTCACTCCTCTTCAATTAGTAACTGCTGTTTCAGCAGTAGCAAATGATGGTGTTTTAATGCAACCTCGTTTGGTTCGCCAAATTGAAAATGCTGATACTGGCATTGTTACAACAATTGAACCAGAAGAAGTCCGTTCCGTTGTTTCGAAAGAGACTTCAGAAAAAATGCTAGACATGTTAACTTCTGTTGTAAATGATGGAACAGGAACTTATGGACAAGTACAAGGATATTCGATTGCTGGAAAAACTGGTACATCTGAACCACAAGGAAATGATGATGCTTATGTTGCTTCCTTTATTGGTATTGCTCCTTCTGAAAATCCAGAACTTGTTATTTTGGTTACTTTATATAATCCAAAAGGAAAAAGCCATATGGGTGGTCAAATTGCAGGACCTGTTTTTGCTCAAATTGCATCCGAAGTATTACCTTATTTAGAAATACCAACTGATTCAGAAGCAGCTCAAGTAACAAGTGTAACAGAAACAACTTCCTTGCCAGACGTTCGTAATAAAACGGTTTCGGAAGCAAAACAAATCTTAGAAGATGCAGGTTTCATTTGTAGCACTTCTGGCAGTTCAGATCAAATTGTTACTAGCCAAGTACCAACACAAGGAACTCCTTTAGAAAAATCTGCAATTATCAAATTATATACAGCAGAATCTACCGCAACGGTTTCTCAATCTGTTCCAGACTTAAAAGGAATGACTTTAGCACAGGCAAAAAATGCACTAAAATCTAAAAATTTAAACATTTCTTATACTGGAACTGGTAAAGTTATTTCTCAGGATATTCCAAATGGAACTTCTGTGGAAGAAGGTACCGTTATTCATGTTAATTTACAAGAGGCAACTTCTGAATTACACTAATTAATTTTTGGGTACTTTACGAAACTGAAAATCGTTAATATCATCACTAAAAACAAACTGAAAAAGAGAATGGATTATGATCCATTCTCTTTTTCTTTATTTGCCTTAATTCTCTTCTTCTTCCTTTTTTTCGTTTTCGATTTCTTCCTCGATTATTTCCTCTTCCTCAAATCGCTTTTTATTCATTTTTGTAATTTTTACATTCGTTGGTATTTTTATTACAACTTCTGTTCCTTTTCCCACTTCACTTTTGATATCAATTTCTCCGTTATTCTGATCTAAGATTTCTTTTGCAATTGATAACCCAAGTCCTGTTCCTCCTAATTCTCTACTTCTTGCTTTGTCTACACGATAAAAACGTTCGAAAATACGAGAAAGATCCTCTTCTGGAATTCCAATTCCATTGTCGATTACTTTGATATAAGCATCATTATATACAAATCCAACGTAAATTTTAATTTCTCCATTCTCTGGTGTATATTTAATGCTATTGGTTAAAATGTTTAGTACTACTCTTTCAATTCCATCTTTATCGGCATAAACTGGTGGAACATTCGCTGTTACAAAACACTCGACTTTGTGTTCCTTTTTTTGAATTTCCAAAGCTAGTTTCTCTTGGCATTGTTTTACTAGTTCTCCTAAATCAAACTCTGTTTTTTCTGCAGTTTCTTTCTTGGTATCATAACGAGATAATGCTAAAAGATCGGTTACTAATTTTGCCATTCTTCTAGCTTCCGAAGAGATCACTCCTAAAAAGCGAGTTTGTGTTTCTTTATCATACTCTCCTTCCAAAAGTGTATCTGTATATCCCATAATAGATGTAATTGGAGTTTTCAATTCATGCGATACATCGGCCACAAACTCTTTTCGCATGTTATCTAAGTTCACATGTTCCGTAATATCCTGAATTACGGTCATTACACCTAATGGTTTATTATTCTCATTTTTAAATGGTGCAAATATAATTTTTAGATACTGATCATTTAGGTTAATTTTTTGTTCTGAAGAAGTCCATTCTTCTAAATAGATAATCTTTTCTAAGTTCACATCAATCTCTGTTTTTTTGAAAACTTCTTCAAAATTCTTTTCTTCTTCAAGTCCTAAGAACTTTTTCGCAGCTGGATTAATATGAATTACATTTCCTTCTACGTCAAATGCAATAATCCCATCCGTCATATGAAGAAGAATGGTTTCAATTTGCTTTTTTTGTTTATTTACCACTTGTAGATTTTGTTTCAATTCTTTCGTCATTAGTGCAAACGCATTAACAAGTTCATCTACCTCATTGGTTTTCTCGTTATCCATGATTTCTTTTTCTGGAATTTCTTCTCCTTTTGCGATCCTTTCCGCGCTTTTGATTAATTTATTAATTGGTGCAATAATAGAACGAGATGTATAAAATCCAACTAAAGCCATAATAATGCAAAATACAAGCAAGAAGATTCCTAAAATTACTTTCATTTGCCAAATCTGATCTTGTAATAAGGTAGCGATTTCTGTTAAATTTTGAATCTCCTGTGCCTGAATCTGTCCTTCAATTGCATTTAGTGAAAAAAGGAAAATACCTCCCAATCCTAAAATCATAATAATTCCAATTACTAAATAAATTAAGATTATTTTGGTCTGAATATGTTTTAACATTTTTTTCTGCCCTTTCTAGAAAAAAAGATGAACAAGTTAATTCTTGTCCACCTTTTTGGTTGATACGTAATATCCAACTCCTCTTTTGGTAATTAAAATTTTTGGAGCAGATGTATCTTTCTCTATTTTTTCACGGATTCTTCGAATCGTTACATCTACTGTTCGAATATCTCCATAATATTCATATCCCCATACTTTTTCAAGTAGAGTTTGTCTCGTTACAACTTGTCCCGGTTGGTTAGCAAGATATTTCAAAACTTCAAATTCTCTTAAAGTTAAATCGATCACTTCATCGCGAACTTTTACTTCAAATTTATTTAAATCAAGACTTAAGTCTCCTACTACAATTAAACTATCATTTTTTTCAGTTTCAACTGGTTCTACTTCTTCTGTCACATTACCTTTTGCAATATCAGCTTTTCTTAAGTTTGCTTTTACACGAGCCATTAATTCACGTACACTAAATGGTTTGGTTACATAATCATCTGCTCCAAGCTCTAACCCTAAGATCTTATCGATTTCTTCGTCTCTTGCAGATAACATTAAGATCGGAACATTTAGAGATTGTCTTACTCTTTTACAAACTGACAAACCGTCTGTTTTTGGTAACATGATATCTAACAAAATTAAATCCGGTTTTTGTTTTAAAGCGATATCAATTGCTGTTTCCCCATCATTTGCTTCCAGTGTTTCATAACCCTCTTTTTGTAGGTTATATACTAGAATATCAACAATCGGCTTTTCATCATCTACGATCAAAATTGTCTTTTTGCTTTGGCCAACAACATCCTCCATAAAAGTCCCGCCTTTCTCCTTTTACAGTCTATTTTACTTATACTTATATCATAATAGTTTTTTGCTTGCAATATCTTTTTACATTTTTTTTACAGGATTATTACAGTTATAAGACAAGATGTTTTCGGATTGTTAAATTTCCATTTCGTCATCCTCTTTTTCGTTATTTCCTTGTTGTACTTCTGCACTTGTTCCATTTTTTTCTGCTTCTTTTGCGTCTTTATTTACCTCATTGATTTGAGTATAAACAACGGATATGTTGTTATGCTTATCAGAGACAAATTCCGAATTTGCAATAATCTCTAAAGCTTCAAAATACTGTTCTCCTAATCTTGAAACTGCCTTATTCTTCGAAATTCTATCTTCTTTTACTTTATCCGACAAGTTATCAATTCCATCAAAAAGGACAAGTAAATCTTTGATATCATCAGAAATATCTCCTCTTTTAAAGATTGGCAATAGGCTATTGCTTAATCGGATATCCTCTCCTACTCGAATGGAGCAATTTAATTGTCCATCGCTATCGTAACTAACACGTCCTCTTTCAACCTCTTCAGCTGGTACTCCAAATAAGGCACCTAATTTTGAACTTAATACTTCATCCTTTAAAGCATCAATTTCTTCAATTTTTGCTAAAACTTCTTCTTCTGAAATACCTTGTTCTGGATTATAGTTTTCAAAAAATGCTTCATATTCTTTTAATTTTTCTACAATTTCCGGTGTTAACCCTAACTCATTTGCATTAATTCCTGCTTCTTCTACTAAAGCTGTACTTGCATAATCTGGAGTATCATCATGAATGATACTATGCGCTGCGCCAAAAATTGCAACAGCTGCAAGTGCTCCTGCAAGAAGTCTTCTTTTGGGATAACGACTCCTTTTTCGAACATGCTCTCCACGGATACTTCCTTTTCCATCTCTTGCTGTTTGTGCATGACGTGTATAGGATCTTCCTTCATTGGATCGATAACTTAATTCATCAATCGAATCGGAAATGATTCTTTCACGTCTCCTTCTCTCTTCTGCATTTCTTTCAAATTGCTTTTCTGGAATAATCAAATCTGGTTCTTCTGTCCATCTTTGTTCTACTCTCCATTGTTTTGCGTTTCTCTCTCCCATTTGTAATCCTCTCTTCTTCCGTTAATTCTTATCTTTACTGTACCATTGTTTGGATGGAAAATCAAGAGTTTCTTTTACTTTTACATTTGAACCTCAATCTGATAAATTCCTCCTTCTGAAGTTATTTTCATCTGTTTTTCTGCTTTTTCTTCTCCATTACATTTCCACTTCGAAATTCCTGTATTTTTATGATCTGGATTTTGTACTTTGATATGATAAATACTTTCGCCATAACGGAAATGAACTTCATATTCTTCCCATTCACGTGGAATACACGGTTCTAATCGTAAAATACCTTTTTCTATTCTTAATCCAAGCAGATAACGAACTCCCGCTAAATATGCCCAACTGCTTGATCCTGTATACCAAGTCCAGCCACCTCTACCAGCTAAATTTCCACAGCCATAAACATCTGCTGCAATAACATAGGGTTCTACTTTATATCGATTTGCTTCTTCTTTTGTTTTCGCATGCTCAATTGGATTAATCATTTGAAAATATCGAAAGGCCTTATCACCAAAACCTAGCATGCTTTCCGCAATCACACACCACATGGCAGAATGTGTATACTGTCCTCCATTTTCTCTGGTTCCTGGCAGATAGGATTTGATATAGCCTGGCTCTAGATCTCCCTGATCAAATGGTGGATCAAGCAATTTAATGATTCCTAAATCTTCTTTTACCAAATATTTCTCTAAGCTCTCCATTGCAATAAATTGTTTATCATTTTCCCCTGCATGGGATAAAACCGACCAAGATTGTGAGATACTGTCAATTCGGCATTCCTCATTGCCTTGACTTCCAAGTTCTTGTCCAGAATCCGTAAACGCCCTCTTATACCAATTTCCATCCCATGCTTTTTGATTTAGATTTTTCTTTAATACTTCTTTCTTTTGTTGATATTCTTCCGCCTTTTCTACATCTCCAATTTCTTGACAAACCTGTTGCATTTGATCTAGTACCGAATAAAGGAAAAATCCAAGCCACACGCTTTCGCCTCTTCCTTGATTTCCTACCGTATTTAATCCATCGTTCCAATCTCCAGATCCGATTTTTGGAAGACCATGTTCTCCTAATTGATAACCTCTCTCAATTGCTTTCTGGCAGTGTTCATAAATCGATCCCATCTTTTGAGATGGTGGATAGTAATCATACTTTTCATCCACTCCTTCTGGTAAAATATCTCCAGATCGGTACGGAACCATTTCTTCTAAAATACTTTTATCTGCTGTGTAGGCAATGTATTGACATACTAGATATGGAAGCCATAATAGGTCATCCGAAAAACGAGTACGAATTCCTCGTCCTGTTTCATCATGCCACCAGTGCTCGACATCTCCTTCTTCAAACTGATGACTTGCATGTTTTAAGATTTGTTTCCTCGTTCTAGTTGGATCAAAATACAAAATCGACAAAACGTCTTGCAATTGATCACGAAATCCAAAGGCTCCTCCAGATTGATAATATCCGCTTCTAGCAAACATACGAGAAGAAAATGTTTGATACATACTCCATCCATTTAATAGCAGATTCGTTGATTCCGATGGTGTTTTTACTTGAACTTTTCCGAAGCATTTCTTCCCAATAACGTTTCACTCTTCGAAATTCTTCTTGACATGTTTCCGGCTTGGTATAGTAGTCAATCTTTTTCTCAATCACTTCTTTTTCTTCTTCACAGCCTAGTAAAAGAATCAGTTCTTTTTCTTCAAAAGCCTCAATTTCCACATTCATTTCAAGAACAATCCTTCCTTCGCGGAATAGTGAATTCGAAGAATCTAAAAATACCTTTTTCAAACCTTCTGGATCTGCTAAATTACCTTTTCCAAAGAAACAATTTCGATCTCCTGTATAAGTTTGGATTGGTTCACTAGTTGCTGCATATCCTACTTGTTTTGTATCCATTTGAATTTGATTTTGGAAGAAAATCGCATTTCTTTTTTTATCATAAGAAAGGTCTAAGAAATGATGTGATTTGATTTCATCTTCATCCAAAACTGGTTTTAAATAATAGACAACTTTTAGTTCCCTTTTTCTCGGTTCCTTATTCTTTAGTGTTAGAATTTGAACTTTTACTGGATCTTTCTCTGGCACGAATATTAACATTTCCTGCTCAATTCCACAACTTTCATGCGCATATTTGGCATAACCAAAACCATACGTAACCTGGTAGACTTGTGCATCTGGCATTGGGTTTAATCCTAAGCTCCACTTTTTCTTTGTTTCTTCCTCTACCAAATAGATGACTTCGGAAGGAACGTCTGTTACACCATTGTTATTCCAAGCTGTTAAACGATTTAAACGACTATTTTTATAATAGGTATAACCTCCCATGGATTCGGTTAAAACCGTTCCAAATGTTTCATTGGCAAGAATATGACTCCATACTGTTGGTGTTCGATGATTTTTGGATATCTGGATTTTGTATTCTTTTCCATCTCCGTGAAAATCCGCCATATCCATTATCATAGATTCGTTCTTCTTCCTTTTTTATCACTTCTTTTTCTTCCATTGAAACCAGTTCCATGGATTCTTCGATTTCTTCTACTAAATTTTGTACATGGGTTAAAGCTTCTTCTTCCATTTCATTTAATTGTTCTTCTAAATCTCCCAAATGACAATCGATCGAAAAACTTGCTCGATATTCCAAAACATCTTTATCTTCTTGTTCTTGTACACCGTTTAAAACAAAAATCCCATTTTTTTGATTTTGTAAATAGAATAAATTACGATTCGAAATTGAATTTAAAATTGCTTCTTTTACATATCCTTCATAATTTTCTTTTTCTTCATTTAAAATAACGAATTCAATTGGAATATTTTTTAAACGGTAAAATTCATAAGCTTTTAGTAAATCATCAATCACATACACATCATTAACTTGACTGATTTTGGCAAGTAAAATCGGACTATCTCCTGAAATTCCATACTTCCATAATTTTGGATTTTCTGCTGAAATTTCGTTTTTCTTTCTTCCCACTCTTTTTAATAAAATCGGATCTTGCAAATGAGATAATAACCTTTGATAAAGATTTAAATCACGGCTTTTAATTCCCAAATATAGATTTTCCGTTTCTGTTTTTGCTCTCGATAATTCAAATTGTTTTTGAATAAAATCAGAATTACGATAAGGTGCTAATTTTTCGATTTGAAATTCTTCTGATTCTTCTGTATAAAGAACCAAATCAAAGAAAACAGTTTCTTGTGGTTTAATTGTTACCGTTCTTTTCATTGCAATAATTGGATCAATGGTATAACCAATCTGGCTTTCTAATCTTTCCGATTGTTCAACTGCCTTTGGAATTCCTAAATTTCCTCTTCCATAAAATTTTTCTTTGTCAATTTCAAATTCTAATTTTCCAATACAAGAAGCTTCTGTAAATAGCATAGCTGCTAATTTCATACTTTTTTCTTCGTTAGTTCTAGCTTTCCTTTCAACGACAATTGCTTCAAAGTCTTCTTGATAATCATAGCGCATAAATAAATTATTAAATGCTTTATGCGCATAATCTTGTTGATTTGAAGATAAGATTGGTTCGAAAAAGGAGGTAACTTCCATCATTTCTGCTTGCGTTCCATGATTTTTTAATGCAATCCTGCGAATCTCAATTGGCTCATTTGGATCAACTCCAATTTGAAGAATCGTTTCCATATTCCCATCCATTCGAGTAAATTTATCTCCATCTGGGAAAAAGGTCACTTTTAATTTATCTGGTTTTGGTGTCTGTGGTAAGAACGCAGAACTCCAGATTTTCTTTTTCTTTTTATTTTTGATAAAAAAGAAAATTCCTTGATTTTCATCATCAGTTTCTTTATATCGATTTAAATAAATATTTTTATATTTGCTGTAACCTTTTCCATTTTGATCAGTCACAACGGTATATTGATGGTTTGCAATCGCATTTGATATCGGAATATTGGGATTTAATTTTAAATACGTTCTTTCACTATAGGCATCATAATCATTTGGTTTAATTTTTTCTACTTTTTCTTTTTCTTCTTTTGTAATCACGACATCTTCTGGCATTCTTTCTTGTAACAAAATTTTTACGGATTGAATTTCTGGATTTTCCATCATCCTTTTTTGAATTCGATTATCACCAAATAGATTATTGATCGAAAGCAAAATTAAACCTTGATGATGGGCCATATAAGTTCTTACCAATTCATAAGAACGATTTTTACGAAGTCTCGTTGGTGTAAAATCAACGGATTCATAATAGCCATATTTTTGAAACATTCCACAGTCCTGTAAACGTTTCAAATTTTGAATCACTTCTTTCGGATAATCAACAATTGCTAAGATGCTTCCATAAGATGAAACCACCATTTCATCTGCTAGTCCTCTTTTTAACCCTAACCAAGGGATTCCAAATGCTTTGTATTGATAATTGTTATATAAATCTTTTAAATGAAATGCTGCTTCCGAAATGCCCCATGGAATTCCTAGTTTTTGTGCATATTTTTGTTGACTCATAATCATAAATCGGCAAGATTCATCTAATAAACTTAATGGATATTTTGGAATATTAATATTCGGCATTAAATACTCAAATGAAGTTCCAGACCAAGAGATTAACCCTTTGTATCGGTCAAGTACCGTTAATGTTTTGGATAAATTTTGCCAATGTTTTGGTGGAATATCTTTTTTGGCGATAGCAATTAAGCTTGCTTGTCTTGCTTCAGATGCCAATAAATCATAATAGGAATCTGTTAAATGATTTTCTTCTACATCATATCCAATCGAAAGCAAACGATTTTCTTTGCTGTATAAAACCGAAAAATCACTATCTCCAATCCATTTTTCTACTTGTTTTTCAAGCTTCTCGATTCGTTCTGTTTGTTTTGGATATTCTTCTTTTAAAGATTGTAAAAACGATTTTACCACATATAAATAGCCGACAAAATTTCCACTATCAACAGAAGAAATATAGCGTGGGACTAAGGGTTCTAATGTTTCAATTTGATACCAATTATATAAATGCCCATTCCATTTCGGCAATTTTTCAATTGAGTTAAACATCTTCTCGTATAAATCTAAAACATAGGACACACTTTCCCATTTTAAATCATAACTACTCATAACCGCTAAAAGAGCAAGTCCAATATTGGTAGGAGAAGTACGATAAGCTACTTTTTCTTTTCGGTCTTCTTGATAATTATCTGGTGGCAAATAGTTTCCTCGTTCATTTAAATGATCTCGGAAAAATAGCCACGTTCTTTTCCCCACTTCTAATAAATGCTCTTTTTCTTCTTTGGTTAATTGCTCGACTCCTTTTTCTGTCTTTTCTTCTCTTCCCAAGTAGCATAGAATTCCCGGCATCAAAAGCCAAAATATACCACAAACCAAAAAGAAAATAGATTGTAAAAATATCCCTAATATAAAGGCCAAAATCCCCATGACAACATTTGCTATCATACTTCGATAATAACTTTCTAAGCCAGTCTTACAAGTTCTTTCTGCTTCTTCTGCTGTTGTCCATTCTAATAAATGTTTCTTTTGTCTTGTCATACGATAAATTGTTTTACTAATTGCTTTTAGGTGATTCCAAGCTTTATCCGGTAATGTTCCAATCGTAATTCCTGCTCGCTCAAAACTTGCCTCTACAATTCCAACCGTTTTGGTAAATTTTCTTCGGTTTTTCTGCCCATCTTTTTGATATAAACAATAGTCTAGCAAATCTAATAAAGATGGTAATATGAGTAAAATACCAAAAAAGATGCCAAATCCCCATACGAAATCTTTTCCGAGAATACTCCAAATCGCAACCCATAAAAACAATACAACAAAAAAGATTGGTTGCATTCCTCTCACCAAATTATCAAAAATTTTGTATTTGGATAGTCCATTTAATGGGTTATGAACACGATTTCCACTCTCATCCCATATCTCATTTTTCAACCATCGAATAATTTGAAAATCTCCTCGAATCCATCTCGTTTCTCTCACTCGATAGGATAAGTAATTTTTAGGGTACCCATCCATTAAAAGAATGTCCGATGCCAGTCCACATCTTAAATAGCTTCCTTCTAGCAAATCATGACTTAATACAACGTTTTCTGGAATCTTTCCTTTTAAGACTTGGTCAAAAGTTTTTAAATCATAAATTCCTTTTCCTGTATAAATACCTTCCTGAAAATTGTCTTGATAAATATCAGAAATTGCATTGGTGTAAGAATCCACACCTCCACTTCCTGCAAAAATCTTAGTAAAATTCGTTTTTAAACTTGCCTCTAAATCAATTCCAATTCGAGGCTGAATAATTCCATGACCTCTTATCACCAAATCTTTTTCAGGGTTTAATTTTGGATGATTTAAAATATGTGCCATTGCTCCAATTAGTTCAAGTCCAGTATTTAATACTAGATCTGTATCCGCATCTAAGGTGATTACATAGCGTACATCCGGTCTTTCTTCCGTTCGAAAACTTACATAAGAAAAACCATCTTGCTCTCCCTCTAAAAGACACTCATTAAATTGTGTTAAAAGACCTCTTTTTCTTTCCCATCCTAAATAGCATTCTTCTCCATCACACCAAGTACGCTTTCGATAAAGAAAATAGAACTTTTTTTCTTCTCCCTCACTATATTTTTGGTTTAATTTTTCAACCTCTCTGATTCCTGCTTGAATGATTTTGGTATCAATTGGTTCTACTTGTTTTGTTCCCGAAGTACAGTCTCCTAATAAAGCAAAATAGAGATTTTCACTTTTATTGGCTAAATAAAATACTTCTAGTTTTTTAAAGAATTCCTCTACCTTTTTTTCTTGATTTAATATGGTTGGAATCACAATAAAGGTTGCATATTCTTTTGGTACTCCATTCTGGAAATCCAATTTTGGAATACGTCTCGGTTTAATTAATTTACCCAAAAGATATTGCCCAATTAGCTTAACACTTTGTACACTTATGCAAAAAGTAAGAATTGCTAATAAGATCGAAGAAATGAAATTAGCATCAACCTTTTGATGCCAAATCCATCCTTCCCCCCAAGCAATCAAACCTGCAATTAAGATTTGCATCCCTCCAAAGATCATCATTTTATTTCGATTCGATAATTTTTTTACTCTTTGTCCTCGAACTTTTTCCGTCAATTCCGTCTTTCCATCATCAATCAAATAATAGCCAATATGTCTTTTTTCTTCTTCTTTACATTCTCTCTGGCTTAATTCTAAAGCTTTCTTTGCCAAATAGATTTCTGATACACCGCTCTTTTTTTGCCATCTTTTTGATGACATTGCGATACCATTCCTTGCTAGAAAAATCCATTTTTTCATAAACACCACATGGATCTTTTTTTAGAATATCTTCTACACTGTTTAGTTTTTCAAAAATTTCAAGGAAATTTACCCTTTGAATCGTTTTCATACTAGTAATCGAATTTCCCATCGACACTTTATTTAACGCAACATCAAAATGCTCTTTTTTAATCACAGATGCCACATCTGTTCCTAGTTTGTTGGTAATTTCCTCTAATCCATTTAAATACGGATATGCTTTTTTACCATATTTTCTTAAACGATAGGATAAATATTCAATAAATGAATATTTTAATTCATCTTCTTTTACAAAACTCTTTTTATATTCCATTCGCTCAAAGCGTTTTTTTCCTTCTTCTTCATTTCCAATCGTTTTTTCTAGAATTTCCTCTACTCGGATCTTTTGTACTTGAGAACTATAGATTTTTTCACTAATTCTTCGAATATTTTCGATCAAAGCAATATTTAAGAACAGACTAATCGACCAGATTTCTTCCATACTTAAGTCTTTTTTTCTTTGGTAGGCTTCTAGCAGTTGATATAGATTCGTTCGATTAATGTTTGCATCCGTATAGGCAACAATTTCACAAGCAAGTACATAAATTCTTGCAAATCCCGTATAAGGTCCACTTGCAATTCCAGGAAATTTGCAGTACCTCTTTTGGGATAAATCTTTTAATATACTCTTTACACTTCGTTCAATAACGTAATAGTTATCTAAAATCCATTCTCCTGCTGGATGAATCGGAATTTTTCGTTTAATTTGCTCATTTAATAAGTTATACACTTCTGTAATCGCTTCAAAATTCTCTTTGACGCGTTGAATCGGATATGTATCTTTATCCGAATAACTCTTAAGAACATGATCGGATGCAATCTTTTCTAAATAGTCTTCGATTTGACCTTTTTCTAAAGCTGCACCTTTCATATATAGGATTCGATTTTCTTTCAAAATATTCCACTCCTTGTTCTGTCGTTTTACACATATCATCTCCAATTTGTGGATATTTATTCGAAACAAAAAAAGAAGCTTTGCATTTTTTCAAAGCTTCTTTTTATCTATAAAACCCTTTATTTTCTTGCTCTTTCAATTCGAATAATTTTTTCATAAATTATAATCGCTGCAATTGCAACTAGCATAATAGATGCTCTAATTACAATTGTTAAGATACTATCACCAGTTTGTGGAATTGTTCCAGTTTTTTGTGTCGTGTCTAAGTTTCCACTTGTCGTTGTTGGTACATTAGAAGTATTCGTCGAACCTCCAATTGTTGTACCACCGCCTGAAGTCGTTGTTCCATTTCCGCCACCTATTGTAATACCTCCATTATTACCTGTATTTGTACCCTGATTTGTATTGGTATTCGTTCCTGGATTTGTATTCGTATTCGTTCCCGGATCTGTATTCGTGTTCGTGCCTGGATTTGTGTTTGTATTCGTTCCTGGGTTTGTATTCGTGTTCGTGCCTGGATTTGTGTTCGTATTCGTTCCTGGATCAGTATTCGTATTGGTGCCTGGATTTGTATTCGTATTGGTGCCTGGATTTGTGTTTGTATTCATTCCTGGATCTGTATTCGTGTTGGTTCCTGGATTTGTGTTTGTATTCGTTCCTGGATCTGTATTCGTATTGGTTCCCGGATTTGTGTTTGTATTCGTTCCTGGATCAGTATTCGTATTGGTTCCCGGATTTGTGTTTGTATTCGTTCCTGGATTTGTATTGGTGTTCGTGTTTGGATTTTCTGGTTCCGGTTCTGTTAATTGATCCACAATTGAGAAACTAATTTCTTCATACTCTCCAACGACACTTAAAGTATTAACACTTCTTACTCTTAATGTATATCTTCCCAATTCGGAAATAACAGTAGTTATTCCTGGAGATACGTTCTTCCAATTGATTCCATCATAGCTGTATTGATATTTTTGAATTCCACATAAAGCACTTCCTCCAGAAATTTTAAACCTTACTGGTCCTAATGTTTCTCCTCCATCTTCTACATTAATTTCAATCGTTGGCTTTGTTGGAGCTGCATTATCCAAGTAAAAAGCATTACTTCTTACTTTTGTTTCATTACCTTGCGTATCTTTTGCATAAACCCATAAATACCAGTCTTTTCCGGTTCCATCATTTTTTGTTATGTTGCTACCTGTCGAAAAGCTTGTTTTGAAAGATTCCGTTGTTGGCGTAGATTCTCCTTGTACCCATTGATAGCGATATGTCGTAACATCGGAATCCATATCATCTGTAACAGTTACTACTGTACTTTGTGATCTTGCGAATCTAGTACTACCATTTGTTCCAAAAGTTACAGTTGGACCTGTTTTATCAAAGGTTACTTTGTTATTTTCGTCATAATTAAATACTAATAACGTACTTAAACCAACTTCA
The DNA here is from genome assembly GCA_944393505.1 of uncultured Clostridia bacterium. Lineage (GTDB taxonomy): Bacteria > Bacillota > Clostridia > TANB77 > CAG-508 > CALYAK01. The sequence goes on from CALYAK010000002.1 coordinate 96,190, forward strand.
TCTGTTACTAAGAAACGATATGGTAGTTTATCGGTAAGAACATCTCCTTCTTCAAAAGCAATTGGAACTTGATTTCGATGAAGTTGGATCGTCAAGTTGGATACATCCGTAAAGGTTACTTTTAAAGTTTCATAAGTTGCTCCATCTTCTAGATTGATCACTGGAGCTGTACGGTCAATACATACTTCAAATACATCTGAAGTTGTTCCTTCAATTTGTACATTACTAATGGTTCGAACTTGGATATTAGTTCTTCCTTCTCCTGAAATTTGTATTTGTGCAATATTATTGGCTGCTGTTAGATCTCCCCAATTCTTTCCCCCATCAATCGTATATTGATATTTCTGAATACCACTTAAAGGTGCTTTTCCCTCGATTTTTAAGATAACATTTTCCATGGTAAATTTTCCGCTTACTCCCCCATTTGTTGAAGTAACAGTTGGTTTTTCTGGAACTGTATTATCTAAACAAAATTTATCACTTGAAACAATGATTTCTTTATCATTACTATCTACTGCATAAATCCATAAATACCAATTTCCTGAACCATCTGATTTTGTAATAGTCTCTCCATTATTAAAAGTTTGTGTAAAAGTAGATGTTTCTGGTTTTGTTGTGCTCTGAGTCCATTGATATTTTAAAGTTTTCATACTTGCTGCTCCAGTATCTACTGTAACTGCAGTAGATGCTGTTCTTGCATAATTTGAATTTCCTTTTACTGAAAATGTAACACCGTTATCCTCTGCTTCTGTGAAAGCTTTAATTGCAATATTTGTGTCTTTGAAAGTATCATTTAAATCACTAAATGACGTTCCTGATTCTAACGTAGAAAAATATGATTGTCCAGCCGATGCTGTTGCTGTTTGCCATTGTGGATATAACATACTTCCATTTGATAATAGATTACATTCGAATGGTAAAATGGCTTGTTCTGAATTCGTAAACTTCACAACAACCGCAAATTTATCGTTTTCTAAGGTAACTGGTGTATCTAAAGTAATTGCTTGATACCCTGGTTCTAAATGAACGGTTGATTTTACTTTTGTTGCAGTTGAAACATTCAAGTCAGAAACACTTTGGTAGTTTGGAACAACATAAATTTCTACATCTTCTTCTACTAGTGTACTAACACCAACTTGTTTTAAAGTTTCTTTTCCGGTCGATTGTTTTGTAAAAACATTTGCACCATATAACGTTGTTGCATAGCCAGTTGATGATGTTCCTGCTCCAACTCCTCTGTTTACCCCTAAATTATCATATTGGTAAATATAATCATAAGATTTTTCTTTTAAAGAAGCAATGGCATAGCAATTCAATTCGATGTTTACATCTTCATAGGAAACATACATATATCCCTCATCGTAATTTTGTGTACCATGGGAATTTTGAACGATATATGCTCCATCTTGTGAAGGTCGGTTATTTGGATTAAAATTACTAGCTGAATATGTGTCATCCCATCCAATAATGGTAATGGCATGATCAACACCTACTGATGAATCATTACAAAAATAGGCTGACATATCCTCATTAAAATAAGTTGTATCTAGATAGGTCATCGCTGTTACAGATCCATAATTATAGATCGCACTTTTGATTTGTTCACGAATAGAATTAACTTCTGATGATGAGATCGTTTCCCCTGCCGAATCTTTATAAACTAAAGAACCAGTCGAATAATCTTTTTGGATATTGGGTAAAATGATATATTTTTCAACTTCAATATCTGTTTTAGGAACATTTAACGAACTTGCATTTATTTTTTCATTTGGAGAAGAAAAAGGCATTTCACTTTCTAAAACAGGTCCCTCACCAGAAGTGAAGTAAGCAAAAGATGCATAAGCATTTCCGCCACTATTAACTGCACGATTAAATACACAATCAGAATATAGCTCAGAATTAGTTGCCGTTCCATCACTATATTTATTCGCTGTTGCATACTCTATATGTTTGGGAGAAAATACTTCTGTATTAGAAGTACTTTGCTTATATCGATAATGCTCTAATACCGTTGTCGCTGAGAAAGCCCAACAAGATCCTGTTTGTTGCTGATCTTTTACTTTTACAACATTATTTTTTGAAGAATATTGACTCGCCATTGCTTTTAAATTAGCAGCACTAAAGAATGAGAAGTTGCTTGTCTTATCGTCATTATATTTTACTGGTATAACAATGGAGTCACCCTTTCCATATTCTTCAATTGGAAACAAATCTTGCAATTCATATTTTTCCGAAGTTTCTGTTGCATAACTCGGTGGAGCAATTCCAAAACCTAACGCAACAGCTAATGCAGTCGTAATCAGTAATGCTTTTGTTTTTCCTTGTTTTTTCTTTTGGTAAGTTTTTTCCATAATCCTTCCCCTTATTTTTTAATCATTAAAATATCTTATTCTTATCTTACAAACTTTTTATTACCAGTGCAATAGAAGGTTTTTCCTGTTTTGCAAAACATTGGAAAAGTCGACAAAAAGCTACTTACGGAAGGTCTTTTTTTCTCTTTTTTCACGAAAACATTACTTTTTCTTAACAATTTTGTAACAAAATGCAAGAAAAAGCACAAGTGCCTTTACGCACTCATGCTTTTCCTAATCCTCTGAAAAATATTCCATAATTCCATGATAAATTCCCCAAGCTAATTTTTCTTGATAGGAATCTTCTAATAATAATTTTTCTTCCTCTGGATTAGATAAAAATCCACACTCTACAATGGTAGTTGGTATTTCTACATGCTTCATGATATAGACAGAATCTAGTTTCATCGGAACTCTTTTGTTTTCTTTTTGAATCGCATCATTTAAATTATTTTGGATTTGATTCGCTAAACGAATGCTTGCTTCATTTCCTTCTTGATAAAAACATTGCCATCCCCAATATTGCTGTTCTGGAATTTTATTCAAATGAATGGATACAAAAATATCAGCACTACTTTCATTTCCAATTTTCACACGATTTCTAATATCGGATACTTTCTTTTCTCTTAGTGTTTCTTCTTCTGCACTATAAATTGCATTTTCATCTGACCTCGTTAAAACAACTGTAGCTCCACTTTGTTCCAATAAATTCTGCAATTTTAATGCAATTTTTAGATTTGTTTCTGCCTCTGTCGTTCCTTGATTACTTTCCGCTCCTTCATCTGGTTTTCCATGTCCGGCATCTACCACAATAACATGGTTTGATACAGGTAAAGCGACTGTTTCTAAAGTTTCACCTTTTGGCTCCGATTCAGCAGTTTGAAAAGTGAAAGCAATTAAACTCATTAAAATCATCCCAGCAAGCCAACTAATCCTTTTACGATTGAACATGAACATAAAAAAACTCCCTTATTGATCGTTTCTATATCTATATGAGAGTTTTTCTTTTTTATGCTTATTTTCCGTTTTGAAAATCATTGCCCGTTAATTCATCATTAATCACATGAATTGGGAATTTACGGTCTTTTAATATCTGATTTAAACATTCTGGTACAAGATGATATTGCTCTATCCTTTCTAAGTCTAACCATTCATATTGTAGATATTCTTTTCCTTCTTTATTGTGTAAGGTAATGTCTATTTTTTGATCTGCTTCCTCTTGAAATTCTACTTGATGAATAAAAAATATTTCATGATATTTTCTATTTTGCATTTCAAAAAAGTTTTCAATCGTAGCAGCATATCCGATTACCTGGATGGGTTTTCCTAATTCTTCGAATATTTCTCTTTTTACCGTTTCTTCTGAATTTTCTCCAATCGTAACTCTTCCCCCTGGTAAACAGTAATGGTCTTTATTGATGTTTTTATGGGTTAATATTTTATGATTGTGAATGATGATTCCTGCTGCTCTGATATTTAATTTATATTCTTCAACGTCTAAAGTTAAATCCATTTTTCTTTCCTTTTTCCTTTCTCTTTTTTCTAATTTTACCATGTAAATATTCTTCCAGCAACCAATAAAAAAACAAACATTAAAATTCTTTTTTCTCTTAAAATTTTTGTTTTAGTAAAGGTCAAAACACCGCTTTCCCCTAAGTGTTTCTCTTTTTATTTCATTAAAATTACAATTTCTTTTCAAAAACATTACAAAAGTGATAATTTTGCTTGCTCTCCCCTACGAAAGATGATATAATGGCAATGTAATAATATTTACATAAAATATTGTAAATTTAGAACGGAACAAATAAGGGGGATTTTTATGAATCGCAAAAAAGCTTTTTTGATCATCATTGTCACATTCTTAATTACTAGCTTACTTTTAGCAACACTTCAACCTGGTTTAATTCGAGAAATATTTACCTCATCTTCTTTAATTGATGCTAAATATGCACAGGTTGATTATGCTACAAACGAAAGAGGAACTTTTATTAATGTACCATTGGATTCACGCCCAGTTGGTCGTGATACCGTTCAGTATTTAGCAACCGCTGCAGGTTATGACTATTATGAAATTACTTCTGGTCTAGATTCTGCAAGTGGTGACACAACTTATCGTATTGGTAACCCAACATCCATTCAGAATTCTTTAACCAGTACCGTACGAAACCATAATTACACAGATACAACAGTAGTCATCAATACTTCTTCCTATTTTCATGGTGGTTTAGTTGCTAATCGTACACCTTCTACTTATGAAAATATGGATCAAAAAATCAATACCTTGAAGAATTTAATTACATCTTATACCAGACCGGAATATTATGTCATTATGCAAATTCCTAGAAGTATTCCAGATGGTAGAGTTTTAGCTTATCCTTCTGGTATCACAAGTACAACAAAAGTTGATGGCTTGGAAGCATATTACAATAAGTCAATTGGAAAAGCAGCTGTTCAAGAAACTTTTGATCAAGCAGTCTTAAACTGGTCTTATATTTACTATTCGATCAAAGATGGTAATGCTCAACCTAGCGATGCTTATGTTCGAAACTTCTTTGCGGATTTCTATACCAAATACAAGACATATCTTGACCAATATATTGCTGTTTTTGATCAATCATATGCATACCTAAATCAGTTATATATTATGAAAGATCGTGACTATGATTTTTCTTTAGTTATTGCATCTGATTACTATCCAGCTTCTGATTTTATTACTCGAAATACAGGAAAATCTGGTTTTTCTTGGATTAAAACAGACTCAAATGGAGAATTGATCCGCTACTGCGGAACCTATTATGTCGCTGAATTTGCTGAACTTTATGATCACCTATTTAGTGCTCCAGTTCTTTCTGGAACGGGCGCTACGACATCACTTGTTTTAGCAAATGATTTAGTTCGAAGAAATGAAAATGGAATCGATTTTAACTTAATGGATCCTTATACAAACCGTGCTTTAGGAACAAAGTTTAATCAAAATCGTTCTTATTATGACCGAAAAAATAACGGAGATATATTAGATGAAAAAACAGCCTATATTAATCGATACGCAGAACGTACGAGAATTCCAGCTGATATCTATTTAGTAGATTCTTCTTCTGTTGACATTGGTTCTAACTCAGCTAATACAATGGTGAACAATGTCTTTGACCATATTGAAGATGGCTATAACACTTCTTTAGTTGATTTAGCTACTAGTCAATTTGACTCCGATCTATTTGACGCCTTATTGCGAAAATCAGATAAAACCACTTCACTTTATGATTTAGTTTATTGTGGAGGACTTAACTCTGCTGAAACATCTGCAGATATCGCACTAGCCGCTTCTACTGTTTATGCTATTTTAGAAGAAGACATCGATAACTCAGATACGATCAACTCTTTTACCAAAGAGCGTATTACTGCATTTAATCAATTAAAAGTATCTGCTGTTTCAACCGATATTGTTTATACAACAAAAATTCGTCCTCAAACGAACTATAACTCCAATTTAGCAAACCGTGTGATTTATAGTAATGGAAATGTAAACTCTGGAACAAACCTATTAAACTTATTCCTATCCAAAGACTATACAATTTCCGACTATACTTACTCTTACTCAAGAGCTTCTTTAAATGCTTCCAATCCATGGAATCGTGCTTTTGATGTAAAACTAACACCTTCTTTAAGTGGTTTAACCATTGAAAAAGAAGTAACAGAAATTCCAGTAACAGGAATTTCCTTAAATCGTTCTCGTATTGAAGCAGACACATCAGAATTAGGAGATACCTATCAATTGAGAGCAACCATTACACCTTCCAATGCTACTAACACTAACGTTACTTGGGAATCTTCTCGTCCAAGTGTAGCATCGGTTAACTCTTCTGGTCGTGTTACTTTTAAAGGAGTGGGAACTGCAACCATTACGGCAACCACCCATAATGGAAAAAAGGCAACTTGTCAAGTCGTTATTGAAAAAGAAGTACAAAACAGTTATCCTGTCATTGATATCGGATCTTATTCTACGAACTGGACCAATCAAGATATTCTAATTTCAATGACAATTACCGATAGCGAAAATGATATTTCTTCGGTTACAATTAATGGTCAACGTATCACTTCTTCTACAGATCGTTACCAATTTAAAGCAACAAGTAATGGAAATTATGAAATTGTTGCAAAAAATACACAAGGTAATACAACAACCAAAGCAATCCAAATTACCAATATTGATAAAACACTTCCAACGATCGTTCTTTCTGGAACAAACCAGATTTATACTGGTAATACACTTTTAGTAACAATTCAAGCTACTGATGCAGATAGTAAAGTAAAAAGCATCGTCGTAAATAACAAAGATGTCACAACAACAAGTGGAATTGTAAATTATCCAGTTAATGCTGCCGGAAAATATACGGTTGTTGTTACCGACAATGCAGGTAATGTTCGTACAACTACATTCACAATTGAAGAAGAAGTAAAGGCTCCAGATCAAACCCCTCCAACACTTGTCGTAACAGGAAAACCAGATGGTTGGACAAATCAAGACATTGTTTTAACAATTCAAGCAACTGATGCAGATAGTGGAATTAAGAGTGTTACGGTAAATGGTCAAGAAATTTCCATTACCAATGGTTTAGGTCGTTACACCGTAACCAAAAACGGAACTTACGTTTTTGTAGCAACTGATAATGCAGGTAATACTTTTACCTATCGTTTACAAATCAGTTCAATTAATAAAACTCCACCAACAATTGCAAATGTATCCAATAACCAAGTGTATACCGATTCGGTACGCCCACAAATTGGTTCAAGTATTGCTGGTGTTAAGTCTGTTACCTTAAAGAGAAATGGTGTTCTAGTTCCGGATTATCAAATTGGAATGACAATTTCAGAAGATGGAAATTATGAATTAAGTGTTACCGATCTTGCTGGCAACATAACTACAGTTCAATTTACCATAAAGAAAGCAACCACGGAAGACCCAGATGATTCTGATAATCCAAACCAAAATACCAACACAAATACAAATACGAATACAAACACGAATACAAACACGAATACTAACACGAATACAGACACCAATACGAACACGAACACGAATACGAATACGAATACTAATACAAACACTAACACTAACACAAATACGGACACGGATACCAATACAAACACAAATACGAACACAAACACGGATACAGATACGAATACAAATAACAACAATAATAGTGGAATTACCATTCCAAATACCAATACTAACTCTTCAACACAAACTGGTAATACAAACTCTTCTAATAACAAACCTACTAGTAGCACAGGTAATTTGGATACAACAACTAAACCAGGTACGATTCCACAAACAGGTGATTATTCACTAATCGATACCATTTTAGCAATCATTTGTATTTCTCTAATTCCAACTGGTTTCGTTTTATATAACCGTTATCGTAAACAAAATAAATAAAGAAAAAAGAAGAAAACGCTTTATCGATTGATAAAGCGTTTTCTTTTACTTTTTTTCTTTTTATTCTTATTTTCTGTATTCTTTCTAATTTTTTCTTCGATCAATTACGTAGGTACTTCCTGGCTTTGTTTTAGATAAATGTTTAACCTGCGCTCCCACTTCTCCGATTTCTAGGGTATTTTCAAATCTTCCAGGTTCAACATCAACAACACCAATTGAAATTGACGTTAATGGAAATTGTTCAACGATTCCCTTTCGGTTCTCTACTTCCATGTAGCCTCGTTCGATATCTTCTTCGCTGAAAAATTGTTGAATTTGTGCATCAAATTCAATGATTATATCTTGGCAAACTTTTTCATAATCTCCCTCAGTTATAATAGCTACAAAATCATCTCCTCCGATATGTCCAACAAAGCTTTCTTTACATTTGCATAAATGTACATTTTTGATAATTGTCTTAGCAGTAAATTTAATAATTTCATCCCCTTTGAAAAAACCATAAGTATCATTGTATGCTTTAAAATTATCTAAATCTATATATAACATTGCAAAACTTTCTCTACCTAGTAGTCTCTTCTTCATTTCTGTTTGGATTTGAACATTTCCAGGTAATCCTGTTAAAGGACTAATTCTTCGATTAATATATAATAGACGTAATAGATTTTTTACTAAATAATATAAGTATTCATCACTAAGAGGAGTAATTAGATAGTATTCTACACTTGTTCTTAAAACGTCTAAACAATGTTTTTCCTCATGACTTGGTGATAATACAATAATTGGTGTGATTGTATTATCTTCGTTTTGACGAATTTTCTTACATAATTCGACAACATCTTCTTGGATATGTTCTTCATTGATAATTAACAAAGTAGGAATACTATTTAACACTTTTTCCATGTTCTTAGAGCTTTCCAAGTAAAATTTATAATTTTTCTCTTCCTGAAACAGTGTTTTTAGCTTCTCAATTAATTCTTTGCTTTCGTCTATTACATAAATCTCTTGTATCATTTCTTACTCTCCTTACTTTTATGAATTCTATTCTTTAACGCCTTTAAATCAATCTCTTTTTTCAAAATTTCATTAATCTTATCAGATTGTATTGTTGGGAAAGCTTTTTTCAATCTTGTACTTTGCTTATATAAATTTATCTTTAGTTTATTCTGTTTTAATTTTAAATCTTCTAAAGCTTCTTTTAAGCCTTGTATAAATTCTTCATTTTGTAATTCTTCTGTTTTTGCTTTTCTAATTTCTTCAAGCTTTTCTCTCATATTTTCTGTAATTTCTTTTAATTTTTCTAATTTCTTATCTATACCTTTTACTTTTACGTTACTTACAATGAAGTCACTTGTAAAGATTAGAAATAGAATAATGACAATTCCTAAGATCCAATTTTGTTCCATATTTCCAACTACTTCTTGGACGATTGGATGAATAATCTTGATAAAGATAACACCTAAAACTCCCCAGTAACAAGAATTTAATAAACAAATTCTGCCTTTTATATTAAATCTTGATTCTGAATAGTCCCAATACTTCGTATGATATACTTTTTCTAATACGAATCCAACTAAGTATTCCCAAATACTTAAAATGAAAAATCCCATTAAAAATAGTAAAATTAGATTATGTTCAAAATTTTCTAAAAAAATTAACATAATGACAGCGCCAAATCCATAAATTGGACAATATGGTCCGTGTAAAAAACCACTATTAATCACTCTTTTTTCTAAGATTGATTTATACACAGACTCTAAAATCCATCCAATTATGGAATAGAGAAAGAAATACAATAACAATTTTAAGATTTCTATGGATTCATTCAAGCTCGTTCTCCCCTTTTATCTTGTACATTTTCCCTCAAATCTTGCTTCTTTTCCAAATTTATTGGTTACAACCATAGTAAAAATGTTTTCTCCTTCATCTAACTCCTGCTCAAAGTCAACCACAGTTTGATTTAAGTCTCCGCTTTCATATCCTCTTCCATTTAAAATGTAGCTAACTTTTGTAATTTCTACTTGGTCTTCAATATGGATTTTTAAATTAATTCCTTCTTGCATAACAGATATTTTTGGAGCTCCAGCATAAACTTGTTGTTCTTTTTCCTCTTTATTCTCGCTTGTATCTACAGCAACAATTTTTAATTTATTTAATCCTTCTAAACTCTTAATCTTTTCTTGAATTTGTTTTGGAGAATCTGGATGAACATCTACTCTAGTTTCCTCTCCATCATTCCAAGAATAGGTAATGTAGCTCATTGCGATATCATCTTTTGCAACAATTTTGATATTTCCTTCTCCATCATCCGTAAGTTCTATCGTAGGAGCAATGACATCTTGTCCTTCTTGTAAAGAGAATTGTTTCTCATATTTTACTTTCTTTCCAGTATTATCACTTATTTCTACATAAAGAGTATTATCTCCTAAAGGTAGGATGATATATTCTTCTACTCTTGTTCTTCCCATTCCTTGTAATGTCGTTTCTTCCCCTTTATTCCAGGAATAGATAATTTTATCAATTGGTTTATCATGTTGGATTGAAATGACAACATTACTTCCTTCTTGTGTAATATTAACAGTAGGAATGCTATTGGATTGATTATTTGCTTCTTGCGTATTCTTATTTTTTATCATCGAATATGCAGCACTTATGATCAAAAGAACACCAAATACAAGAATGACGATTGCAAAAAATCGTACAATACTTTTTACATCCATTGGTGTTTGATTGCTTGTTTTTTTATTTTTTTCACGATTATTTTCAGTCGCAAGTATTTGATTCATCTTTTCTCACCTCAATTACACCGAAATTATATCATAACCCTTTTTTAAAGTAAACTAGAAAATAGCATTAATCATATGATTAATGCTATTTTCTTATCTTATTCATTTATCTAAATTAAATTAAGATATATTTTTTAATTAGGATAATTCCTGTTGTTAAAATAATGGTAACACCAAGTGCTGTTGCAATGTATTCGATCGTATTTCCATTTTCACCTGTTTTTACGGATAGAACAACTGGTGCATCATCAATGTCATCTTCACCATCTACACGATTGTTTGGAGTTGAGTCAATATCTGGTGTATTACTATCATTTTTATCTTCACTAATTTCTGCAATATTTACTTTTTCTCCAAAGTTATCTTTTCCGTTAATCCAGGTTAATACAATTTCTACCGTAGCACTTTCTCCTGGTTGTAATAAAGTATCTTTTAATTGATCTGTTACAACCTTTCCATCTACTTCTTGCCATTCTGGATTATCTGCTGCTACGAATTTTAATCCCTCTGGAATATAGTCTGAAATTTCAGTTGCATATCCTGCAATTTCTCCTTCATTGGTTACTTTAATCTTGTAACGGAATTTCACAACAACTTTGTTAATTTTCTTTGCTACAATTTCAACCTTAATCGGAGGTTCTGGATTTTCATCTCCTGTATGTCCAGATTCGATTACTGTTTCTTTTCCATTTTCAATAATGATTGCTTGCGTAATCCATTTTTTCAATGATAAGTCAAAATATTTTACACGGATTTTTTCAATATCTTGATCATCATCTTCATCTCTCCATTCTTCTGGAACAGAGTCATCATCAATTACTGGGTTTCCATCTTTGTCAGAATCGTCCGTAATTTGTGCTTTGTTAATGACAATTCGATCTGAAGTATTTGGTTCTACTACTTTGAATGCTACTTTTACTTCTTTCCAATCAGGTTCTGTCATTGTTTCTGGATCAAATGGATCTAATAGGAACTCACCCTCTGTAGACTCATTATCTTTTGATAAGTAGTCTGTTGTAATCGCAACTGCTTGTGATGGATTTGTTGTTTCATTTCCATTTGCATCAATCATTTTCCAACGATACTCTGTATTGGTTCCATGCTCTGGTAAGAATTCTAATCCATCTGGGATATCATCAGTAATTTCGGATGCATATCCTGCTCTTGTTCCTTCGTTATAGACACGGATTGTATAGATAATCGTATTTCCATTTTCAACAACGATTGGCTCTTTGGTATGATTGTATACATATTTTCCATCTTCGATTGAGAATACTGGTACACGATCGGTAATATCTTGATCTTCTACTTTTGTGATGAACTTGCGAAGTGCTAAATCAAATCTTGTTAATTTGATATGTTCTTCATCTTGATCATCATCACCATCTCTCCATTCTTCGGTATCAGAGTCTTCATCATCAATTGGTCCACCATCTTCGTCTGTATCTTCTGTAATTTGTGCATAGTTGGTAATAATTCCTTCTGTCGTATTAGCAGCAATTACCTTAAATGCTACTTTTACTTCTTTCCAGTCCGGTTCATCCATTGTTTCTGGATCAAATGGTTGTAATAAATATTGTCCTTTTACTCTTTCATTATCCATTGATAAGTAATCCGTTACGATTTTTACTGCTTGCGATGAATCCGTTGTTTCATTTCCATTTGCATCAATCATTTTCCAACGATATTGTGTGTTAGTTTCATGGTCTGGTAAGAATTGTAGTCCTGTTGGAATATCATCGGTAATTTCGGATGCATATCCTGCTACATTTCCTTCATTATATACACGGATTGTATAAATTACCACATCTCCTGTATCTACTTCTAATGGGGTCTTATCATGTGTATATACATATTCTCCATTTTGAATTGAGAATTCAGGAATACGAGATGTAATGTCTGTCTCTCCAATTTTTGTGATGAATTTACGAAGTGCTAAGTCAAATTCTTGTAAAATTAATTTTTCAAAGTCATCATCGTCTTGTTGTCCTGGTACATAGTCTTGATCACTTTCGTCATCTTTATAGGTTGGTAGTCGATCATCATCTGGTATTGTTACATTATCTGGTTGTGAATCATAATCATCTCCAGAATCTTCTGAAATCTCTGCGATGTTTGTAATTTTACTTGGCATATTATCGACTGCTACAACTCTACATTTAATTGCAACTTCTTTATAGCTTAAAGTAGTTCTATCAAATGCTTTAATTAAGTTTTCTTCTGCATCTTTCTCTTCTGATAAATGATCTGTTACAACAATTCTTTGATCAACTCTTCCTGTTTCTGGATCTTTATAGTAAGTCCATCCTCTTGCTGTATTAAATGGGTCTAATGGTAAAAATTCTAAACATTCTGGTAAATAATCTTTAATTTCATTTGCATAACCATCTACTTCGCCCTCGTTATATACTCTTAGCATGTAGATTACTTCATCGCCAACACTTACTGGACAAGGTTTCTTTGAATGATTGTACACAGCGGTTGATTGTTGTGTTCCATTTGGTCTTAAGTTTGTAATATCAACTTGTGGTGCTCTTGTGTAATTTCCATCTGCATCCACATAATCAAGATTTCCTACTTTGATGATAAACTTACGAAGTGCTAAATCAAAAGTTTTCTCTTGAATAATTAGCTTATCAAAATCATCATCATCTTCTTGTCCTGGTACATAAGATTGATCACTTTCATCATCTTTGTAATTTGGATCTCCCTTGTCTTCGTCAGGGAAATTATCTGGTGTTGAATCCGAATCGTCATCTGAGTCTTCTGAAATTTCTGCAATGTTTGTGATCTTACTTGGCATGTTTTCTACTTCTACTACTTTACATTTAATGGCTACTTCTTTATAGTCCAAAGTTGTTCCATCAAATGCTTTGATTAAGTTACCGTCAGCGTCTGTTGTTTCTGATAAATAGTTGGTTACAACTGTTCGTTTATCTTCATTACCACTTGCATCTGTATCATATCTCCAGCCTCTTGCTACATTGAACGGATCATCTGGTAAGAATTCTAAAGTCTCTGGTAAGTAATCTTTGATTTCATTTGCATAGCCATCAATTTGTCCTTCATTATAAACACGAATCATGAAGATTACTTCATCTCCGATATTCACTGGACAAGGGATTTTGCTATGATTATATACAGCTGTCTCTTGACGAGTTCCATTTGGAGATAAGTTTGAAATATCAACTTGTGGTGCTCTTGTATAGTTCCCATTTGCATCCACATAATCAACTTCTCCTACTTTAATGATGAATTTACGAAGTGCTAAGTCAAAGTTTACACCTTTAATAACTAATGGTTCGAAATCATCATCATCTTGTTGTCCTGGTACATAGTTTCCATCTTGACCATTTCCACGATAGTCTGGGTTATATTTGTATTGATCTGGGAAATTATTTGGTTGTGAATCACGATCACTATTCACTTCTTGATTATCTTCTGCATCATAGTATTTTGAAATTTCTGCAATATTAACCAATCTTGTTTCTTGGTTTTTACTTGGCTCTGCTGTTACTCTACAACGAATCACAACTGATTCAGAATCTGGTTCATTCATGGTTGTACGATCAAAAGCTTCTAAAACAGTTTTTCCATTATTGGTAATTGTAATAATGGAAGAACCATCTGAATTGTTACTTACACTTGCAGAATACTTTGTTGTATCACTTACAATTGAAACAAATTCTAATCCGTTTGGTAAGTAATCTTTAATTTCTGCTGCATAAGCATCTTTAGTTCCTTCATTATAGACTGTAATGGTATATTCCACATATTGTCCATTTTCTGTTACTAGATCATTTTTTGGATGATTATATTTTGCTGTATCTTGTGTTAGGTTTAATTGAGAAGCATCTACATTTGGTAATCGGTTCGTAATTGAACTTCCATTTAATTGTGTAATCGATTTTCTTAATGCTAAATCTAACTCTCCTTCTGGTGTGATCTCAATAGTTACCTCGTCTCCAAAATCGGTATATTCTCTCTCTACTTCAACAATTGGTTGTTCTACACTTAAATCGTTATATCGACTATCTCCATCTCGAATTGACCAATAAGTAATCTTCGTATCTACATAGTTTCCAGTATAAGAAAATGTAACTTCTGATATTTCCGAATCTACTGGAATACTTAAGTAGAATTCTGCTTCTTCGATAATATAGTCACGAAGTGTTTTGTCTCGATTAACAAAAGTATTTCCACTTTTCTCAACAAGTGGTGGTGTAATTTCTCCTTTGTTCGTTGTTACAGTTGCAGATAAAGAATAAATCGCGTCTCTTACATTAGTAAATTGATAAGGTCCTACAATATAGTTACCATCAACTGTTTGAACACTTACTTTGCTTTTATTTAAACTAATTGGAACACTTTGATTTCCATTGTTATACACATAGTTTGGTCCATATTGATTTGCTCCATTGATTAGATATTGGTATAGTGTTTCTGCATCTTCTTGTCTCCATACGCCCGTGTCATCTTGATCCGAAATTGAAACGAAGTCACGAATCGATGATAACCAAACATCTTTTTCTGGGTTTGTAGCTAAATCAAATGTTAAAGATTTATATGCACTATTAATATTTTTTGCAAAGTACCAAATTGCTAATTGTTGCACAACATCGATATCATCATCGGTTAATGCGCAATTATCAACTTCCATACCTGCAGCTTGGATTAAATAGTTACGATAAGATTGTGCTCGTTCTTTTTCATAAGCACTTGCACCAGATTCTGCTGGAACATAAATCTCATTTAATACCCACATTAATTTTTTGTAATCAGTACTATCCGGTGTTGGAATTGCCTCATCATATGGTGATGTAATTGAACTTGGATCATTCATATCAAATTTTACTGTATACTCACGATAAGTTAATCCAGACATACTATTACCCATATCATCTGTTTGAGAAAATCCTGGTCCACCTCTTAAACAGTATAGCGTACGATCTTGGCTCGCTGTACTACCGGAGCTATTGGTTTCTTTGAACTTCCATACTGGCATTCCTAATGCTAAGTATTGGTATCCTGAATCCCTTCTTGATTCTGGTTTTACCCATAAAGATCCTGTCGCTGCCTCTACCTGGTTCATGAATAAAACGGACAAGAAAAATATGAATATCATTAGTACTCCAATTATTCTTTTTAGCTTCATCTTTTCTACCTTCCTTTTCTATACAAATATCCTATTTATATATTATATCTTATTTTAGTAAGTTCTTTTGCCTTCGTCAATAGCAAACTTTAGCAGGCTTTCCAGTTTTTTGCAAATCACTTTCAACCCCGCTACGGAACTACCTTTTTTCGGTTTTTACTCCATATATTACAATTATATTACATTTTCGTTACTTTTTCAACACTTTTGGCCTAAAAAAAGCGGTTTTTTCTAGCGGTTTCCGGTTTTTTACGTTTTACGTTTTTCGATAAAAAAAAGACTTTGATTATACAAAGCCTTTCTTTTTTTCTATTTTCCAAGTCCATATAAGTCTTGCTCTACTAATAATGTCGCTCTTTTCTTTGTTTTTTCGTCCGATTTCAATGCATTTTCTAGGAATTCTGGATGATCTTGTAAGAATTTTTTCATCGTTTCATCTGGATTTTGGAAAAATCCATTTAGCATTTCTTGTTGCTTTTCATTAATGATTCCCATCTTTTTTGCCGTTTCAAATAGGGTTTGATCAACTTGTACCAAAGAATATGGTTCTACTCTTTTTTCTTTCATTTTTTCGGATCCACCTTGCATACGATCTACAACCGCACAGGACCATTTCATTTTTCCATTTTTTGCTTCGATCGCTGGAATCCACGCTCTTAGATAGCTTGATGCAACCGTTACTAAGTCTGCTACATGAAGAACTTTCTTTTCTTTTAAATCAGTTACTGGTACCGTCTTTTGAAAATTCGAATCACTTTCGACCATGCTTAAGTCCTTGTAGATCGTCAAATGTGGCTTTTGTAGCAAATGAGCAATCATATTCGAGAAAAACCAATCTCTTCTTTCTCCTCCCGATATATAGTCAATTTCGTTGATTGCTATATGTTCTTGAATCAATTGAATTAAATTTTCTATAATATCATGATAAATTTTGTTTTCGTCGTATTGTTTTTTTACTTTTGCAAATACATTGGCTGGTAATTTCATTTTGTCCGTTAGTTGTTCATCGATATATGCTAGAAGTTCGGTTGCTTCTTTTTCACTTCCATAAACAAAATGGGTATTGATAAAATATGGTCCGATTTTTCCGAGAAGTATACCAAAATGGTTTGTTTTCTTCACAAAAACGGATTGCATTGGTTTGAAATAAATAGGAAATTGCTTGATTCATCTTCTTTACTTCCTTTCTTTTTTCTTCTTTTTTCTTCTTTTTTCTTCTTTTTCTATCTTAAAAGAAGCTACCTATTTTGTCAAGGTAAATCCCTTTCGAAAAATCTAGCTCCTCTTCCTTCCCTGTATTTTGCGTTTTCTAGTAACTCGTGGTATAATAGAGTTTAGGAACCTTTGGTATCCTGAAAAGAAAATCATTCAAAATTTGAAAAAGGAGTGCATTTCTATGTCAACCTCAGCAGGAGTATCTGCCAAACGGAAGAAAGCGCTTAGACAGTTTGGGCTCATCAGTTTCGTTATGCTTCTGATCGTCGCCATTTCGGGTGGGATCTATCAAGGATTCATCCGACTCCCATCTCAAACGATATCAGAAGAAACGCAAACTGTCCTGCAAGAAATTGCGATTCTCGCAGAGGATACAGATGTGCAAAGCATTTCGGTCAATGTTGAAGGCTATTCTGGAGCATTTACTATCAAAGACGGAAAAGTCACGAGTCCCAATTACAATCATTTGGGGATCAAACTCGTCCAAACAGCATACTACACCCTCTCTTGTTTTATTGTTCTTCTTGCTTTATGGGCCTTGGTTTTGCTCTCGATCCAGCATCTTTCCAAAGTACGGTTTTGATTGAGTCTCTTTTCAAAGGGAGTGCGGAATTTCCGCGCTCCCTCTTTTCTTTTTTCTTTCCATTTCTTCTCCCATTTTCTTCTTGAATATCTCTTCTTTCCATGATAAGATTAAAAAAAATTACAGGAGGTATTTCATGAAAATCCTATTTAAACATGGACATGTCGTTGATTACAAGACGCATACCGATGAAGTTTTGGATCTTTTGGTAGAGAACGAAAAAATCACAAAGATTGGTCCTAATATTTCTGATTCGGTTGATCAAGTAATCGATTGTACAGGTCTTTTTCTTTTGCCTGGAATGATTGACATGCATTGTCATTTAAGACAGCCAGGTTTTGAGCATAAAGAAACCATTGAAACTGGATCAAAAAGTGCCGTAAAAGGTGGTTTTACTACAATTTGTCCAATGCCGAATACCAAGCCAGTACCTGATTCTCCGGAAACACTTGCTTGGATTCAAGCAGAAGCAAAACGTGTTGGACTTTGTCATATTCTTCCTTACGCCTCTGTTACAAAGGGAGAATTTGGAGAAGAATTAGTTGATTTTGCAACTTTAAAAAAATCTGGTGCAATTGCTTTCTCCGATGATGGAAGACCTGTTGTTTCTGCCAAAATGATGCGTGAAGCAATGATCCAAGCAAATCGACAAAATACTTTTGTCGCTTCCCATTGTGAAGAACTTAGTGTTGCAAAAGGTGCTATTCAAGCAGGACCTGTTGCAGAAAAACTTGGAGTCGAAGGAGTTTATCCAGAAGCCGAAGAAATTATGGCAGCACGTGAGATTGTTCTTTCCGAAACCAATCATGTTCGTGGTCATATTTGTCACATTAGTACCAAAACATCGGTTGATATGATTCGTGATGCAAAAAAGCGCGGTGTTCCCATCACTTGCGAAACTTGCCCACATTACTTTAGTTTTACGGTAGAAGAGGTCCTTACTTCTGGTGCCAATGCTAAAATGAATCCTCCTCTTCGTGAAGAAAAGGATCGTTTGGCCATCATTCAAGGATTACAAGATGGCACCATAGATACTTTAATCACCGATCATGCACCACATGCGAAAGAAGAAAAAGAAAAAGTTTTAGCAAGTGCTCCAAATGGAATTATCGGTTTTGAAACAGCTTTTGCAGCAGCCAATACCCATTTGATTCAGCCAGGTCATTTGGATTTTCTAAACTTTGTTCGTCTTTCTTCCTATACACCATCTCGCCTACTTCATATTGATTCCGAAAGAGGTAGTTTAGAACCTGGTAAATTGGCCGATATTATGATTGTGGATCCAACCGTATCCTATGTTTATACCGAAGATTCCATTGTTTCCAAATCCAAAAATTCTCCTTTTATTGGCAAAACATTGACCGGAAAAGTAAAATACACGATTTGTGAAGGAAGAATTGTCTACGAAGATGGAAAGGAGATTTAAATGGAAAATTTATTCATCGAATATCCGAAATGTTCTACCTGCCAAAAAGCGAAAAAATGGTTAGAAACTCATCAAATTCCTTTTCAGGATCGCCATATCATTGAAGAAACACCTTCGGAAGCAGAACTTACCAAATGGATTCAGCAAAGTGGTGTAGAATTAAAACGCTTTTTTAATACAAGTGGATTAAAATACAAAGAATTAAACTTAAAAGAAAAACTTCCAACGATGTCCGAAAAAGAACAAATCAAACTTCTCGCTTCTGATGGAATGCTAATCAAACGTCCTCTTCTCATCACAACGAATCATATTTTGATTGGCTTTCGAGAAAGTGAATGGGAAAAAGAACTTTTAAAGGAGGTATCAAAATGAATGCAATTGATCAATTAATCGAAAAAATTCAAGAAAAACGCAACCCAACTGTTATGGGGTTAGATCCTCGTTATGATATGATCCCATCTTGTATTTTAGAGAAATATCCTCATACCTTAGAAGGTATTTGTCAAGCAATTGAAGAATTTAATCGATCATTAATCGATGCTTGCTACGATATTATTCCAGCTATCAAACCACAAATTGCTTTTTATGAAATGTTTGGACCAGAAGGAATCCGTGTTTTTCAAAAAACTTGTGCTTATGCCAAAGAAAAGGGATTACTCGTTATCACCGATGCCAAACGAGGAGATATTGGCTCTACTTCGCAAGCATATTCGAATGCCTATTTAGGTCAGACTCCTCTTGGAGAATCTCATTTTCAAGCTTTTCCATCTGATTTTGTCACCGTAAATCCTTATTTTGGAACAGATGGAATTCAACCATTTGCAGATGATTGTGCAAAATATGAAAAAGGAATTTTTGTTTTAGTGAAAACTTCCAATCCATCCTCTGGTGAATTGCAAGATTTAAAACTAGAAAATGGACAAACTGTTTACGAAAAAGTAGGAAGTCTTGTTGAAAAATGGGGCGAAAATTTAAGAGGAAAATATGGGTATAGCAGTGTTTCTGCTGTTGTAGGTGCAACCTATCCACTTCAATTACAAGAATTACGCAAGCAAATGCCCCATACTTACTTCTTAATTCCTGGTTATGGAGCACAGGGAGGAAAACCAGAAGATATCGCTCTTGGCTTTGACCAGAATGGATTGGGCGGTATTGTCAATGCTTCTCGTTCTTTGATGTGTGCCTATCGTCAAGAAAAATGGAAAAATCAATTTGCAGAAAAAGATTTTGCGAAAGCAACACGTGCCGAAGCTCTTTCGATGCGTGATACTTTAAATCAAGTCATTTCTGCTCAGAAAGGAGAAATCGAATATGCCAGTACAAAAAAATGCCAAACTAATTGAAAAGATAGAATTAGTTCCTGGTATCTTTCATTTTAAAGTGGAAGCTCCAGAAATCGTTTCTACTGCTAAACCTGGAAATTTTGTTGAAATTCGTATTACCCATCAAACAGCACCCTTTTTAAGAAGACCAATTAGTATTTATCATCTTGACAAAGAAAATGGAATTTTAGAATTTATCTTTCAAGTAAAAGGTGAGGGTACCAAAATTCTTTCTCAAAGAAAAGTTGGAGAAGAAGTAGATTTGATTGGACCTCTAGGGTTTGGAACTTTTCGTTTTGATAATTATCAAAACCTTGCTGTCATTGGTGGAGGAATCGGTATTTTTCCTCTTTACGAATTATGCCAAGAAGCCAAACAGGCTGGGAAACAAATTTCGACTTATCTTAGTTTCCGAAATCAAGATCTTGTTGTTTTGGAAAAGGAATTTCAAGCAGTTTCCGATCATTTTAGTTTATCTACCGATGATGGCAGTTATGCCAAAAAAGGATTCGCTCTTGATTATTTAAAAGAGGATTGCAAAAATCATTCTTATGACTGCATCTATGCTTGTGGTCCTACCCCAATGCTACGTGCCATCAAAGCCTTTGCCGAAGAAGCAGGTATTCCTTGCCAACTATCTCTAGAGGAAAAAATGGGTTGTGGATTAGGTGTTTGTTTAGGCTGTGCCGTTAAAATAGCAAGTAGTCCAAAAGATGCCCCTGATTACATGCATGTTTGTAAAGCAGGGCCTGTTTTTCAATCAACTGATGTAGAATTTTAAGGAGGAAAATTATGCCAGGATTTGTAATTCATTTGGCTGTTGCCAAACAATACCTCGAATATCATCCAGGAGAAATTCAAAATCGTGAAGATTTTGAAAATGGCATAATTGCTCCTGATCTGGATGCCTCTCAAAATGAAATTGAAAGGAATAAAAGTAAAACACATTATGGAAAATGGGGAAATTATGAAACAGAAATTAATCTCGATCAATTCTTGCAAGATCCCAAAGTAGATTTATTCCAAGATTTTTGGAAAAGCTATTTCTTCATCTTTTAACCGACTACTATTTTTACGAAAGATTTTTTCAAAAAGAAACTTTCGAAGTAAAACAAAATCAAGATAAATTTTATCAAGATTATGATGTTTTAAATGCATCCCTAATTTCCAAATATGATCTACCTTTTCGCAAAGACTTACAGAAATTTATAAGCTTTCGAGAAGGAACTCCCAAATATTTAAATTTAGAAAAAATCCTAGATTTCATCGAATTTGTCTCACATCTAGACCTCACGAAACAACAAAAAATAATCGAAAAACAAGGAATGGAGGGAATAAAATCCTATGAATACAAAAATTAATTTTGCTGGAATTGAAATGAAAAATCCAGTTACTGTTGCATCTGGAACTTTTGGTTACGGTCGTGAATTTAGTCAATTTATTGATTTGAATCGCTTAGGTGGTATCATTACCAAAGGAACATCCTTAAAACCTCGTTCTGGTAATAAACCATCCCGTGTCTATGAAACACCAAGTGGAATGTTAAACAGTATCGGTCTTCAAAATCCTGGCGTAGAATATTTTGCTCAATATGATTTACCATTTCTTCGCCAATTTGACACTGCCATTTTGGTGAATGCTTGTGGTAGTACAATTGACGAATATGTAGAACTTTGCCGAATTCTCAATACACTTCCAATTGATGGCGTTGAATTAAATCTTTCTTGCCCCAATGTAAAAGCTGGATGTTTAGCTTTTGGAACAACTTATGAAGGCGTAAAAGAAGTAACAAGTGCCGTTCGTAAAGTTTTAGATAAACCACTCATTGTGAAGTTAACCCCAAATGTAACGGATATTACACAAACAGCTAAGGCAGTGGAAGATGCTGGTGCAGATGCAGTTTCTTTAATCAATACCTTACTTGGTATGAAAATTGATATTCATACGAGAAGACCTGTCTTAGCAAACAATACTGGTGGTCTTTCTGGGCCTGCCATTCGTCCTGTTGCAGTTCGTATGGTATACCAAGTCGCACAAACCGTAAAGATTCCAATTATGGGACTTGGTGGTATTGTATCAGCAGAAGATGCCATTGAATTTCTTCTTGCTGGAGCCTCTACGATATCGATTGGTAGTGGTAATTTCTTAAGTCCTTATACTTCCATTGAAGTGATTGATGGAATTGAAACCTATCTAAGACAAAAAAAGATCGAAGATATCAAAGAGTTAATTGGATCTGTTCAAATGAACTAGCAAAAAGAAGAGCAGAATGAAGTAAATATCCCTCATTCTGCTCCTTTTTATTTTGGTAAAATTACCGTAAAAACAATATCATTTCCTTCACTTTCTGCTTCGATTTTTCCTCCGTGAAGTTCTATAATCTGTTTGGTAATCGCAAGTCCAAGACCTGCGCCTCCCGTTTTGGAAGTTCTTGCTTCATCTAGACGGTAGAATTTTTCAAAGATTTTTTCTAATTTATAGCTTGGTATAGCATCGCCTTTGTTATGAAACCTTAAAAGGATATTCTGTTCCTCCTCTTTTGCTTCAATCTGGATCGTTGTTCCTTCATAACTGTAATTAATCGCATTTTTTAATAAATTATCCAAAGCTCTTGCTAACTTATCCCCATCACCCCAAAAAGGAATTTGATTTGGTTTGGTTAGTTCACATTGCAAATTACGACCAGAAAGCATCGGATAACATTCATCCACTAATTGATCCAATAAATAGGATAAATTGATTTGCTTTCGAGTAATCGGCATACTTTGTAGATTGAATCGAGTAATATCAAAAAATTCATTGGTTAATTCTTCTAATCGATTCGCTTTGTCCAAAGCAATTTTTAAATAACGTTCTTGTAAGTCTTTAGAAATATTCGGTTCATCAGATAAAAGTGTTAAGTAGCCAATTATTGACGTTAATGGTGTTTTCAAGTCGTGTGCCATATAGACAATTAAATCATTCTTTTTGGTTTCCGCTTCTCTTGCTTCTCTTTCTTTGTTAATTAATTCGATTCGCATTTGATTCAAGCGATTTTCAATGAGGATTAAATCACTTTGTAGTTGAATTTCCTCTTCTGGTTTTTTAATGATCTTATCCATTGCTTCAATAATCGATACCATATATCTTGTTACAAATCGTACTGCTAAAAAGATAGCAAAAAACGTAAAAAATAGATAGGTTAATAGCAAAATTGGTGTTTTGTTCGCAACAAAAAAGTTATATAAAGAACGACTATAGTCTGCTACAGAATTTGCTAAATAATCATTCAAAACATCATCAATTAAGATATGAAAGACAAGTACACCTAAAATCAATACCCATACTGTACGAAGTGCTACTTTGATTGCAATACTTGTTTTTAATTTTTTATATTCCCTCTTCTCGCTCAATTTTATATCCCACTCCCCATACCGTTTTTATATATTTTGGTTTTTTGGAATCGTCCCCTAATTTTTCTCGAATCCTACGGATATGTACCATAACCGTATTATTGTTATCCAGATACTTTTCTTTCCAAACTTTTTCAAAAAGTTCTTCCGAAGGAACCACATTTCCTCTTCTTTCTCCTAAGTATACTAAAATATCAAATTCAATTGGTGTTAACTCGATTTTTCGATCATAAACAAAACACTCATGTTTTTGTGGATCAATCGTAAGTCCTCCTATTTGAATTTCTTCTGTTTTTTCTTCGTTTCCGTTATATTTGGTGTATCTTCTTAATGCCGATTTGACACGAGCCACTAACTCTAATGGATTAAATGGTTTAGTAATATAGTCATCAGCTCCTAAGGTTAATCCTGTTATTTTATCTTCATCTTGAATTTTCGCTGTAAGCATAATAACGGGGAAGCGATACCCTTCGTCTCGAATCATTTGACAGATTTCAAAACCATTTTTTCCTTGTACCATGACATCCAAAATTGCCATATCCAACACTTGGTTCTGAATACATTGAATGGCATCTTCTGCTGTATAGCATTTATATACGGTATAGTTTTCATTTTTCAAGTAGACTTCTACAAGATCTGCTATTTCTTTTTCATCATCTAATACCAAGATATTCATTTTCTCATCCCCCATTTTCCCGCATTATATCACATTCTCCTTCTGAAAAAAACGGGATCGGCCGAAACGTAAGAAAAAGTTAAGATTTTTGTAAGCAAGTCTTAAAAAACTTTTCCTTTTCTTCTGGTATCCTTATTTTGTAAGGAGGTAATTTTATGAGAAGGAATGAAAAAAAGAAGAAATTTCGTTTTGGTAGAATTCTCTTCCTACTACTAACACTTTTTCTTCTTGTTTATCCATTTTTTGCTTTTCGAGCCCACAAAAAAGCGCTTCAGTTACCAATTGCCCAAAGCATTAATGAGAACTATCCAGGAATTGGTCAAAGAACAGTCGAACAGCAAGATGGCTACACCACCACTTTTACAACCATCGAAGAACATCAAAAGGTATACAAAGAATATAAACAAAATGGTAGAGCCTCTTGGGCTGGTCTCCCTTATTGGAGTGGTACGATGAGCGATAATGGTTGCGGCATTACTGCTCTTTCGATCATCCTAAGTGGTTATGGAAAAAACTTCACTCCAGAAGATTTACGCCAAAAATATTATCCAAGATTGGATAGTGATGAAATCTCTTCCGAATTACGTGATTCTTTTGGAATTGATTGTACAGATTTCTATTATGCTAGTTCCTATTTTTCCCAATCCTATTTAATGGATCATCTTCAAAAAAATCGACCAGTTCTAATTTGTGTTTGGACAGAAAATGGAGAAAATCGTTGGACAACCACTTCTCATTATCTCGTTTTACTTGCAACAGATGGCATTGATCAAGTTTATATATCCAATCCAAACGGAGAAGATCATACCCCCAAAAGCTCTGGTTGGTACTCGTTTGAAGAAATTACTCCTTATATTGCAAAATCCTTATTCATTGAAAGCGACCAATAATCTGGTCGCTCTTTCCTTTTCATCATCGATTCTTTTTATATTTTTCTTCTTCTTTCCCGCAAGGACACTTGCTTTGTCATAATTTTTTCTCGAAAAGTGGAATCATGTTCAATAAAAATCATGGTTGGTTTTTGTTGTAAAATCATTTCTTCGATTTGTATTCTCGTTAATAAATCGACATAATTAAATGGTTCATCCCAAAGATATAGATTCGCTGTTTCTGTCATACTTTTCGCTAAGAAAATCTTTTTTCTTTGTCCTTCACTTAAATTTTCCATATTGGCTTCTAAGTCTTCCTTTGAAAATCCCATTTTTACAAGCATTGCTTTCAGTACACTCTCTTCTAATTGATATTCTTTTGCAAATTTTCTTAAGCTTCCGGTTTGAAAATGAACATCTTGTGGAATATATGAAATTTTAAGATCAGACCCCTTTCGAATTTCTCCTTCCATGGGTTTGATTTCTCCTAAAATCATTTTGAGCAAAGTACTCTTTCCACTTCCATTCCTACCGAACGAGAGCAATTCTTTCTCCTACTTCTAAGGAAAATTGAAAATCATTTTTTTCTCCATAAGGGCTTTTTAAGGATTTAATCCAAAGAAGCTCTTTTCTCTCATACGGAAGATATCGCATCTTTAAATCTTCTTTTCGATCAATATTTTGAAGAAGGGATTCTTTTTCGATAATCGCTTTTTCTTGTCTTTTTTCAATACTTTTTACCTTTTTCATCATTTTTGCAGATTGATGTCCAATATATCCTCGATCTGGTCTTAATCCAGAATTTTTCGTGTGATATTTACTCCCTTCAATTTGATCTGCCCAATGACTACTTTGTTTTATAGCTTCTTTTAATTCTCCAATTTCTTTTTTCTTTTTTTCATATTGTTTTTCTTCAAAAATCTCTTCTTTTTCTTGATTTTCTTTCCACGAAGAAAAATTTCCTTTTTGTATCTCAATTTTTGTATTCTGAAGGACACAAACATGATCAATAATTTGATCGAGAAATTCACGATCATGGGATACGATCAGAAAACCTTTTTTCCTCGCGAAATACTTGACTAAAACTTGTTTTGTTTCTTCATCAATATGATTTGTTGGCTCGTCAATTAGAAAAAAAGTATTTTCTTTTGAAAACATCATTGCTAATAAAAATTTAATTTGTTTTCCTCCACTTAAACTCGAAAATGGCTGATAAAGGCTTTCTACTTTTAAGTTCAGCATTTGCATCTCTTTTTGCAATCGCCATAACTCTCCATCTGGCATTATTTCTTCAAACAGCGTAATTACCATTTGATCGGGATCTTGAATGTGAAAAGGAAAATATTCAAAAGAAACTGGCGTAAAAATTTTTCCTTGGTACTCCAGACTTCCTTTTAGTAACTTTAAAAGAGTCGTCTTTCCCTTTCCATTTCTTCCAATAATGCCAAGTTTCCATTCTGTATCTAGAACAAAAGACACGTCATCAAATATCTTTTCCTGTCTTCCCTCATAGCCAAATGTTAAATGTTCAATTTGTATCATTGCCATTTTAATCACTTCCTATCTCTATAAATGAACGATTATCTCTCGATATCTCCATTTATCTTATTTTTTTATTTTATATTAATTA
>CALYAK010000003.1 GCA_944393505.1 uncultured Clostridia bacterium
TTTAGTAGTCAAAAGCACCGTATTGACGGTGCTGATATTTAAAAATTTTTAAGACATTTTCAATTTTGCTTTACAGAAAAAAAGAAAGAAATTCAAAATTTCTTTCTTCGATTAATCTGATCAATTTTTTAATTTCCTCGTTCATCCTCTTCGATTACTCTTGATGCTGGTTTTTCTGGTGATTCTATCTCTTCTTCGGCCTCTAACTCTTCTGCTTTTACACCTGTTTTAAAATCTTTTCCTTTATCTGGATAGTCAATCGAAGCAATTAATTTTTCATGCTCTTCTGCCATACGACCTACCTTTTCTTGACTTTCGATTAATGTGTCCAAAAGTTTCTCATCTTCTTGACTTAAGTCATCGGTTTTAAAGGCCTCTAATCCTTCTTTTTTATCTTCTGGTGATGTTTCAACTAAAGTCTTCATTGAATCTCCAATTGAACGAAAGAAATCGGCCATATAGGTAAATATATTTCTTTTTTTACTCATTGTTTTTTCCATTTTTTCTTTTTCTAAGCGTTTTTCGCTTAGCCTCCTCTATTTTTTAGTTATAAAAACCTATTCATAGTATAACATAAAAAGCACGAAAAATCAAGTTTTTCATTGATTTTCATGCTTTTTATCCTTAGTTCATATAATCTCTTAGTTTTTTACTTCTACTTGGATGTCTTAATTTTCTTAAAGCTTTCGCTTCAATTTGACGAATTCTTTCTCTTGTTACTTGGAATTCTTTTCCTACTTCTTCTAAAGTTCTAGCTTTTCCGTCCTCTAAACCAAAACGTAGTTTTAGCACTTTAGCTTCTCGAGGAGTTAAAGTATTCATTACTTCTTCTAATTGCTCTTTTAATAGTGTATAGGCTGCTGAATCCTGTGGAGCTGGACTATCATCATCTGGAATAAAATCTCCTAAATGGCTATCATCTTCTTCTCCAATTGGCGTTTCCAAAGAAACTGGATCTTGTGCAATCTTTTGAATTTCCATTACTTTTTCCACTGGCATTTCCATTTCTTTTGCAATCTCATCTGGGGTCGGTTCTCTACCAAATTGTTGTAATAGATGTCTCGAAGTACGAATCAATTTATTAATGGTTTCTACCATGTGAACCGGAATACGAATCGTTCTTGCTTGATCAGCAATTGCTCTTGTAATCGCTTGTCGGATCCACCAGGTTGCATAAGTACTAAATTTGAATCCTTTGGTGTAATCAAATTTATCAACTGCTTTGATTAGTCCCATATTTCCTTCTTGGATTAAGTCTAAGAATAGCATGCCTCTACCGACATATTTTTTCGCGATACTAACAACTAATCGAAGGTTGGATTCTGCTAATTTTTGTTTTGCTTCTTCGTCTCCCTCTAAGATTCTTTTTGCTAAATCTAGCTCTTCTTCATAATTAAGTAGTGGTATTCTTCCGATTTCACGTAAATACATACGAACTGGATCATCGGTGCTAACCCCTTCAATATTCATGACATCAATATCTTCTAATTTGATCTCTTCTACATCTTCTAAATCTTCAAAATCTGGTTCTTCATCATCATCTTTTAAAATATTGACTCCTAAGGTTTCAAAAGCATCAAAAACTTTATCGATTTGTTCTGGATTTACTTCATCTAATTCACTAGCTAACTCACCATAAGTAATTTTCCCAGATTTTTTTGCTTTTTGAATAATTTCCATTACTTTTTCTTTTTCAGCATCTTGTTTCTTTTCTGGTTCTGTTTCTGTTTCCGTTTTTGTTTCTGTTCCTACTTCTGAAGTAGCTTTTTTTACTTTATTTACTTTTTCTTTTTTTTCGTCATTTTCATGGATCATCTTTTTTACTTTTTCTTTTTGTTTTGCTTTTTTATTTTCTGTCGTTTCTTCTGCTTTTTTCATAAATACCTCCTACTTCATTTTCGCTAAATTCATCATCAATTCTTTTAATCTCTTTTCTAATTCATTGATCTGCTCTTTCGGTAAATCTACTGGATTATCTAGTTTTTTCAAAATTTCATTTCTTTCTTCTGTCAAAGCTTCTCTTTGATAAGCATTTAGCACATCGTCAATTCCTTTTTGGATTTCTCCAATCTCAAAATCATATGCCATAACCCAACTCAAATATTGAACGATATCTTCTTCCTCAAAGCAATCAATAATATGATTAGTATTACTATTTCCTTTCTGGATTTCTTCATACAACTTTTGGATAATTTTTTTTGATCTTTCAATTTTTAATTGATCGAGTCTGATTCCATTTTTGATTTTTTCATAGCTATCTTCTGGATAATTCAATAGCAAATAGATCAGCAAACTTTCTCGTTTTAAAATTTTTGGATCGTATTCTTGTTGTTTTTCTTCTTTTTTGACAACTTGTTGCTTTTCTAATACTTTTTTCACTTGGTTACTTTGTGGATTTTTTCGTTTTTCAATCTCAGCATAGAGAGCATCTCGCGAAACTTGGTAAGTACTTGCAATTTTATCAACATAAATATCTTTTTCAATATCATTGTCTACTCTTGCTAAAATTTTTGCTGTTTCTTTTAAGAATTTAATTTTATCGTTCGTGTTTTCTAAGTTTAATTCTTGTTTTAATAACTTTACTCGAAATTCAACAAAGGAAATCGCAGATTCTACGCATTTTCCAAAACGCTCTGGACCATATTTCACAATATATTCATCTGGATCTTTTGCTCCGGATATTTGCAAAATACGAATATCGCATCCTAGATTTTGTAAAATTTCCAGTCCTCTTAAGGTTGCAGCTTGTCCTGCTCCATCTGCATCATAACCAATGATGATTTTCTCAGAAGTCCTTCTTAATAGTCTACCTTGTGCCTCTGTTAAAGCAGTTCCCAAAGATGCAACAGCATAATCAATTCCTCTTTGGTGAAGTGAAATCGCATCCATGTATCCTTCTACGATTAATAACTTCTTTTCTTGTGTCTTTTTCGCTATGTTTAAAGCAAATAAGTTTCTTCCCTTGCTATAAACAATATTTTCAGGGGAATTGATGTATTTGGGTTTACTATCATCCAAAACTCTTCCACCAAAAGCAATTACTTTGTTTCTTACATCTTGAATTGGAAACATCAATCTTCGGCGAAAACGATCAATGTATTTTCCATCATCTGTTTTATTGACTAAACTAGAAGCCAAAATTTCCTCTTCTTGAAATCCTGCTTTTTTTAATGTTTGATATAGTTCATTAAAGGTTCCAGAATAGCCAATTCGGAATTTCTTTAAAGTCTTATTATCCAATTTTCTTTTTTTGATATATTCTTGTGCTGTTTTGGAAGTTGGTAAATATAGATTTTGATGATAAAAGTCTGCTGCAATTTCATTGATCTCGTAAACTTTTGCTCTTAGTCTTGCTTTTTTATCATCATATTCACTCCCACCTTTTGGGAGTTCAATTCCGGCACGATTTGCTAATACTTCTAACGATTCTTTAAAATCCATATTCTCAATTTTACTGATAAAATGAATGACATTGCCTCCTACGCCACAACCAAAGCAATGAAAAATTTGCTTATCTGCTGACACACAAAAAGAAGGAGATTTTTCTTTATGAAAAGGACACAATCCCATAAAGTTTCTACCACTTCTTTTTAAATTAACATATTGTGAAACAACATCTACTATATCGTTTCTTGAACGAATTTCGTCAATTAACTCTTCACTATATCGTACCATTTTGGCTACCTTTCTCTATACATATTAATAATATTCGACATAAAATCGTTAAATCCTTCTTATGGTTTTCACAAGAAGACAATTTTTCTTTTCAACCTCAAAAATAGACGACCTTTTTGTCGTCTATCCTTCTCGTTTTCTATTCTTCTGAAGTTCCGGTTGCTTCAAATGGAATAAATTTATTGACAATATTGGTATTTAAATCAATTCCATCGACATCATCATGAACTTTATATTCTTTAAAAGATAAATTAATTTTATTATTAATCAAATCCTCTACTTCATTTTCTGAAGCATGCTCTGCTAAAACAAGTTCACTAACAAGTATTTGTTTTGCATTGGATAACATTTTCTTTTCTCCTGTTGATAAGCCCTTTTCTTTTTGTTTAAAGCTTAAGTTTCTTACTACGTCTGCTACTTCATAAATGCTTCCACTTTTCATTTTGTCCATGTTATCACGATATCTCTTATTCCAATTGGATGACATTTCCGTTTCATTTTCTTCTAAAATTTCGAAAACTTTTGTTGCTTCCTCTTTTCCGATAATATTTCTTACGCCAATTTGTTCCGCTTTATTTGTAGGAACCATTACCTTTACTTCACCTGGCATCTTGATTATGTAATATGATTGTTTCTCTCCTAATATATCTTTCTCCTCTATTGCATCTATTGTCCCAGCACCGTGCATAGGATATACGATCTTATCACCTACATTAAACATGCGAGATTCTCCTTTCTATTCGTAAAATATTTTGAAGTCATAAAGGGTTTGATTCTCTTTCTAACTACGTTTCTATTATACTACAAAAAATGGTAAAAGTCAAAACTTTTACCATTTAACATAAAATTTTTTTCTTTGCATGCTCTTTTAATGATTGGTTGATCCAAACCCTCCAAGTCGCTCTCCTTCTGCATTATCGTCGTCTGTTATTAAAAATTTCTGGAACATTGCTTGTGCAATTGCTTCTCCTTTTTTGATTTGTACATCTTCTTCTTTTATGTTGATACATTGAATAAAAATGTGTCCATCATTATCTGGGTTTCCATAATAATCTTTATCAATTACACCAGCACTATGAGGAAATAGGATTCCTTGTTTTTTTGGTCCTGAACTTCTTGGTAGAATTAATAATACCTCATCTAGTTGCATATATGCCTTTAATCCAGTTTTGATTAAAGTTGGTTTCATTCCTGGTTTAAAACTTGGGATAACCGTATCTTCTGCAGCTTCAATATCATAGGCAGCAGAATATTTCGTTTTACGAATTGGTATCTGGATTCCTTGATTCTCAAATCCTTTTGCTACTTCAAATCCTCTTACTTTTTCCATTTTGTTTTCTCCTTTTCTTCGTTCTTTCGTATTCATTCTACTGGATAAATTGCTTTTTTTCAAGCTCTTCTTACAGGAATTCACAAAAAGATTGTTTTTTCAATATTGTATACAAAGGAGGTACAGATGATGAAAACTTTAAATACACTGCCAATTGGTACAACTGGAAAAATTCAAGAAGTAAACGTTACTCCTTCGTTGAAACGACGTTTATTCGATTTAGGTTTCATTCCTGGTAGTTTGATTACTCCGATCTATCCTAGTGTTTTAGGAGATCCCATTGCTTATTCCATTCGTGGTATCACCATTGCTCTTCGTAATCAAGATGCACAAGAAATTTTCTTAGAATAAAAAGCTCACCTTTTTTTCCGTTCTCGAATAGTATTTATCAGAATATTCAATTGAGGTGATTTTATGGATTCTAGGACATCTCCTGCGTCTAGCATGTTTTCCTCTTCTCAAACACAACATCATCCATCTTATGATTACACCATTGCTATTGCTGGAAATCCCAATGTTGGTAAATCCACCATTTTTAATCAATTAACCGGTATGCATCAACATACTGGAAACTGGCCAGGTAAAACCGTTGCTAATGCGGTTGGGTTTACCAATTATCGAAATCAAAATTTTCGTTTTGTAGATATTCCTGGTACTTATTCTTTAATGTCCCATTCGGAAGAAGAAGAAATTGCCCGTGATTATATTTGTTTTTCGAAACCGGATTTAACTGTCGTTATTTTAGATGCCACTTGCTTAGAAAGAAGTTTAAATTTGGTTTATCAAATTATGGAAATTACACCCCATTTATTAGTCTGCGTTAATTTACTCGATGAAGCAAAGAAAAAAGGGATTGAGATTGATTTGGATCGTTTATCCGCTATCTTAGGTGTTCCTGTCGTTGGAACGATTGCTCGTAAGAAAAAAACGATTGATTCTTTATTAGATGCTATTTTAAAAGCTTGTCACAATCGAGAAAGTTTATCTCCTCGTCCGCTTCTTTATCCATCTTTTTTAGAAAGTTGTATTCATACTTTAGAATCACCTCTTCAGCAAATTCTTACGAAATCGCATTCTTATCTTTCTCGATGGGTTGCATTAAAATTACTGGATGGAGATCCGATCTTGCAAAAGAAAATCCAAGAAAATCTTTTTTCAGACCAATCAGAATCCTTTCTAACTTCCCACTTGCAATCCTATCTTAAGCTCTGTGATTCGATTTTAGAAGAGCATCATCAAAATCGTCAAAACTTGAAAGATCTGTTATCCGAATGTTTCATTCATCAGGCTGAGATTGTTTGTCAACAAGTACTGATTCAACGAAAAAAGGCAAATCGATTGGAAGAAAAGCTGGATCGAATTTTAACTTCTAAATGCTTTGGTATTCCTATTATGATTGCTTTTTTAGGTTGTATTCTTTGGCTTACAATTATTGGAGCAAACTATCCCTCTCAACTACTTAGTCAATTTTTTGGAAAAGGTCAAGAACTTTTTCAAAATTGTCTAATTGAAATTTCTTGTCCAGATTGGCTCCTTTCTTTACTAGTAGATGGAATTTATGGAACTGTTACTTGGATTGTTTCTGTGATGCTTCCACCAATGGCAATCTTCTTTCCTCTTTTTACTTTACTAGAGGATTTTGGTTTTCTTCCTCGTATTGCCTTTAACTTAGATCATCTCTTCTGCAAGGCCGGAAGCTCTCGGGAAACAATCCCTTACGATGTGTATGGGATTTGGTTGCAATGCAGCAGGAATTATTGGCTGTCGTATTATTGATTCTCCTCGTGAAAAATTAATCTCCATTATTACCAATGCCTTTGTTCCTTGTAATGGTCGTTTTCCTTTTTTGATTACCATCTCTACCATTTTTATTGGTAGTTTTTTTGCAGAAGGTTCTTCCTTTCTTGCTACCCTTTGTGTACTCGCTATTATTCTACTTGGTATTTTCATGACCCTTCTAGCTTCTCAGTTTTTAAGTAAGACTTTTTTAAAAGGAACTCCTTCTTCTTTTGTGTTAGAGCTACCGCCTTATCGTAAGCCACAATTTGGAAAAGTTCTCGTTCGTTCCATTTTAGATCGTACCCTTTTTGTTTTAGCTCGTGCTTTAACAGTTGCTGTTCCTGCTGGAATCTTTATTTGGCTTTTAGCCAATCTCACCATTGCGGACCAGAGCCTTCTTACTTACGTGGCAAACTTTTTTGATCCTTTTGCACGATTACTTGGTTTAGATGGCTATATTTTTACAGCTTTTTTACTTGGAATGCCAGCAAATGAAATTGTTCTGCCAATTATCTTGATGAGTTATCTACAAACCGGTACTTTAGTAAATCTTGAAGACACCGCAAGTATTGCATCGATTCTTCATGCAAATGGTTGGACCCTTTTAACTGCTATCAATGTTATGATTTTTACCTTGCTTCATTTTCCTTGTGCAACTTCTCTTCTTACGATCTACAAGGAAACTAAGAGCATTCGATGGACTATTCTATCCTTTTGTCTTCCTACTATTTGTGGAATATTGCTTTGCTTACTAACAACTGGAATTGCACATATTTTTTGGATTTAATTCCTTTCTCAAAGTTTTTTATCCCTCTCTACTTTTTTGATTTGATCCACAGAAAGAAGAGGCATCAAGCTTTTGCTTGATGCTTCTTCTCTTCGGTTAAATTCTCTTCCGACTTTTGGTAACTCTCCCTCTTCTTTTATTGGTAGGAAACATTTCTTAAAAACTGTAATGTCATTCCCTCTGCTGTGGATCTTCTCCCTTGCACTAGTTTCAAGAATGGTGTTACACGGATATTCATTCCTCCACATATTGAGCAAACGTCAACTGTTTTTAGATAGGTTTCCAGTTCCGTATCTGAGATTGGTGTTACATACATTTTTGCCACATCGGTTTGGCAGATTTCTTCTGTGATTTTTCCGCCTTCTACCACAAGGATTGTATTTCCAACATAGGATTCAATTTCTTGCCCCATCATTGATCGGATCATTGCTCTTGCTTCATCCAAGTTTTTTGGCTTACCAAAACTTTTCCCTTGGAATACCAAGTTTTGGTCTGCCGCAGCTAAAATACGATCTCCGATTTCTTCAGTTTCCTTCATTCCTTGCATGGCTTTTCTTCTGGAAATATCTTGGTATTGCTCTTCCAGATTCAAAGATGGATCCGGTGTTTCATTCACATCAACGGAATGAATAGTAAAAGGAATCTTTGCTTCTTTCATCATCTCTTGGCGGTACTTGGATTTGGATGTTAAAATGATCGGAAGTTCTTGCCTTGCAAAAATCTTTTGAAAAGCCTTGGTAATATCTTTTGGCTCTTGATAAAAGATAACTGCTCGTGCCAAACCTCCAATTGTGCTGGAGATGTCGGATCCCTCTTTTGCAATGATATAGATAGGAACACCAACTCCATAACAATAGCCTGCTCCAACTCCAAGTCCTACGCCTTTTTCTGAAAATTCCACAATGAGCATATCACTGTTTCTCATACGCGGAAAAGCATAGTCTGGCATTAGAGAATCCGATGTCAAATGAATTCTTCCCCAATCCTCTACATCTCGAATTAAAACACAGTTCTTGATGCCTGCTTCCTTTAAAGCTTCTGTGATGTCTTCAATGATTTTCTTAGTTTTGTCACCTTCGTAGTACTTGATGGACATAAATGCATTCTTCACCATGGTTTACCTCCTCTACAAATATGGTGAATTCAGTATATCTCCATTCTCTTACAAAATCAATCATTTTTATGGGAACCAAAAAAATTACTCTTTCGATTTTCTAATTTTGATTTAAAAAATTCTCGATCCATTGATTTGTTCTTTCGATTGATGCAATCTCTACACATTCTTTTGGTGTGTGTGCCCCTTTAATATTGGGTGAAATAATCGCAATTTGCAATTCCGGATTTTTTTCTTGAAAAAAGCCAACTTCAACCGTAATATGCATAGATTTAATTCTTGGTCGGTTGCCATGAAATGCTTGTAACGGATGTGCATCTAACAATCTCTTTATAATGTCTGCATTTTCATTGGTTCGAAAGCTCGGTTGTGCCCCTAAGATATGAAATTGAAACTCATATTTTTGACAATATCTTTTTAATTGATCTAGACAATCTTTTTCTTCCTCTTTTCTGGAGCTTCTCATTCCAACTTTCATTTCTTGTTCTCTTAGATTAACAACTCCTAAATTGATCGAAGTTGTTACTTCTCCTCTTTCATTTTTCTGTTGAACACCATGGGGAAAAGCACAAATCGCTTTTAGCCAGTTTTTTGTATCCTTTCTTGTAAGTGCTTGTTCTTTTCCAGATATTTTTTGAATTGATAAACGAATCTTGTTAAATTGAGTCTTTTTCTCTTTTCCCCACTTATTCACTAATTCTCGGATTTCTTCTTCTTTCCTTTCGGAAAAAAACTCTGCTCGTGCATTTGAAGGTATCACATTAAATTTCGTTCCACCAACAAAATCCACCAATTCAATATCTTGCAAATTGATCAGTAACTGAGCAAGTTCCATACTACTGTTTCCTCGTTTTTTATCAATGTCAAATCCAGAATGTCCTCCCTCCAAGCCAGATAAATTAATTTCATAGCAATTTCTCATCCTGCTTTTTTGAAAACGGTTTTCCATTTTTAAAATAATATCATGAAAACCGGCACTTTCCATTAAAATCGTATTTTCTTCAAATCCATCTAGATTTAATAACATGCTACCTTCTAGGAGAGAAGAATCAAAATTAATTGCTCCAACCATTGACGTTTCTTCTGATACCGTAAAAACAGCTTCTACATGAACGGGCATATCACTATCAAGAACACTTAAAATTTGTGCAATTCCAATACCATTATCTGCTCCTAACGTTGTTCCATTCGCATGAAGATATCCATCTTCTTCAATGACTTCAATCGATTCTTTTGAAAAATCGAATTCCACCTTTTCTTCTTTCTCGCACACCATATCCGTATGTGCTTGAAGAATGATAGGATCTTTCTCGCAATTTTTCTTTTTCATCCAAACATTATGAAAAGCATCTCTTTTGAATGGTAATTTTCGCTCTTCTGCAAACTTGCATAAATAGTCTGCAATTGCACTTTCATTACCAGATTCTCTTGGTATCCTTGCAATTTCTTTAAAAAATTGAATGGTTGTTTCTGTTTTTAATGGCATAACTATCGCTCCTCTTCTGATAATTGACTCTTTTGCTGATTTGGTCGCTCCAAATGTACATTTGGCATTGGTCCAACAAATTGATTACTATCTCTTCT
This sequence comes from uncultured Clostridia bacterium, assembly GCA_944393505.1. GTDB lineage: Bacteria > Bacillota > Clostridia > TANB77 > CAG-508 > CALYAK01. The sequence goes on from CALYAK010000003.1 coordinate 10,270, forward strand.
TGGTGTTCTACGTATTCCAATCTTTTCTGCACCATTGGTAATAACATGCATATCTGTCAAATGAATACTCAAATTACTAGTTGGTATATACGTAACTCTTCCAGTTCCTTTATCTTCCATATGGAATGCTTGCGGTTTTCCTCCTGCTTTTATTTTTTCCAAAATTTCATCCAATAATTGTTGATATTTTTCGTGTTTTGCTCCTTCTTCTAGTACATGAAAGGATATGGTAGTATCTTTTGATTCAAAACTAACGTTTCCAATTTCTCTTGCTTGCAAGTCCACCCTTAATACATAGGTTGGTGCTTCTATTAAATGTCCATTTCCATCTTTTACTGTATAAATCGCTTCTAACAAACTATCTAATTGTCTTCCCCTTCTTACCAACTGTCCAGCATTTATATTATTGACTGCATTGGATAAAGCATATAGACTCGGTAAATTCGTACAATCAATCACAACATTTAATTCGATATCGTCTTCTGGATGCGTCTCTACATATCTTTGAATTCCCAAAATCGCTGTTTCGTACATCCCAGTTCCTAGACCTTTATTGAGCATATTTTCCCTTTGTCTTACAATTGCACCTGTGATGGAATAAAATTTTACTCCTTGTTTTTGATAATATGGATCCATCTCTTGCGAATTATCATGAAATTTAATCGTCATCGCACCTTCCAATTCGTTAGTGTCGCTATTCACAACCCCAATAACCGGAAAGTTTTGAAAATTAGCGGACATTTGTGCAACATCTGGGATATGAATGTATTCTTCATTTCCTTTATATTGATCATATAAATCTGCCGTTTGTCTTATAATATCTTGTTGATCTGAACTTTTTGGTAAAGAAATATCTGAAAATTGAATTACCTCGAATTTACATTCACATTTTCCAGTATGCATATGATACATTCTCGTTACTTCCTCTCCTGCTTGTTGCAGACATTCTAATAATTCTGTATTTAAACTTCTTTGCATAAAAATTCCTCCTATTGAAATCAAAAAAAGAGTTTGCGAACTACTTCACAAACCCATAAAAAATAAACGATCGATTTTATGCTATTTTTTACTTGTTCGAAAGCACTCCACATTTCTGTGACAGTCTAATACATGTTTTGCATTAGCCCAACTTAAAAGAATCAGATCTTCTTTTAAATTTCGGCAATTTTTCCTTTCGTATTTTGCAATAATCTGCTAACAAAATATTACTCTTAAAAATTGCGACCTCTTTCTTTTTAATTTCATTAAATTGTATTCTATTTTACCATAGATTGAATCCTATGTCAATTCATTCCTGCTCTGGATAATGTATACCAAAACAAACGGGAGGTAGACTCTACCTCCCATTCGCCCTTGGTCTGCTTTTGAATTTCAATTGAAATGGAATAACTTCGCCACTTCTTTGCGAGCTTTTTGGATGCAAGCAAAAACCCTAGGGTCATTTCCCTTAAGCGTCTGATATAGACTTTGGAAATTTTGTGGGTTATGCAAAGCAAAAAATCGGAAGACCTCAATAAGCTCTTTTTCTCCGAATTCATCGAAATTCCATTCAGATTGATCTAGATAGCCCCAGACCGTTTTCTTCCCTTTCTTTTCAATGAATCGGATCTGAATCAGCTTTTTCTTTTTGGACAGGAAAAACTTGATTTGCTGTATGTTTTCTTCCTGATCGTCTGCTTCTTTCATCCGAAACACACTGTAATTCAAAGTATTCACCTCTTTTTCTTCAAAATACAAAACCACAGTTACTTGCCTATCACCTTTGATAGTACTATTTATTTTACCACATTTTGCCTAGTTTTTCAAATAAAGAGGAGATCCTCGGCTATTTTTCCTTTTGATCTCCCTCTCTCGTTTTCTTTTCTTAACAAATTTCAGCAATTAAATCATATTCTCTTACGTCTGTTATTTTTGCGAAATAAAATTTTCCAATCTCTAAATCTTTTTCCGCTTTTAAGATAACAACTCCGTCCATATCTGGTACATCCATATAGCTTCTTCCTAAATAGAATTTTCCATCATAGGTCTTTCCTTCCACAAATACCTCCACTGTTTTTCCGATCTTTTCTTTTAAATTTTGTCTTGATATTTCTTGTTGCAACTCCATAATTTGGCGATAACGACTTTTTTTCGTGGATGGATGCACCTGATCTTTTAAACGTTCTGCTGGTGTTCCTTCTTCTTTGGAATAAGCAAATGCTCCCATTTTATCAAATTTTGCCTCTTTCACAAAATCTTTTAATTCTTCAAAATCTACTTTCGTTTCTCCTGGAAATCCTACCATAACGGTTGTTCGAATCACAACATCTGGTATTTCCTTACGAAGTTTTACCATTAAATCGCGAATCGTTTTTCCATTACTATGTCGATTCATTCTTTTCAAAACGGGATCTGCAATATGCTGGATTGGAATATCAAAATAATGGCAAATCTTTTGACTCTTTTTCACAACCTCAATTAGCTCATCTGTGATTGTTTCTGGATAAGCATATAGGAAACGAATCCATTTTAAAGAATTGATTTTCTCTAATTCTTTTAATAATTCCACCAACTTTGGTTGTCCATACAAATCCACTCCATATTTCGTGGTATCTTGTGCGATTAGAATCACTTCTTGATAACCTTGTTCTGCATATGCCTTGGTTTCTTCGATAATGTCTTCCAATGGTCTACTACGAAATGGTCCACGAATTGAAGGGATCGCACAATAGGTACAGTGGTTGCTACATCCTTCTGCAATCCTTACATAAACATAGTGGTCTCCAGTAGAAATCACACGATTTCGAAAATCAAGTTTCGTTTGCTCTTCTCTTTCTGGCTTTAAAACACTCTTTACTTGTTCCCAAAAAGTATCATAATCTTGGAATCGTATCCATAAATCTACTTCTGGAATTGCTTTTTGAAGCTCTTCTTTGTATCGCTGTACCAAACATCCCATAACAATGAGCGTTTTACAACGTTTCTTTTTGTATTCAGCCATTTCTAAAATGGTATCAATCGCCTCTTCTTTGGCTGATTCGATAAAACCACAGGTATTAATTAATAACACATCTGCTTCTTCTGGTTTGGTTACAATTTGAAAACCATTTTCTTTCATTAATCCAATTGCCATTTCTGTATCGACTAGGTTTTTACTACAGCCTAATGATATGACACCTAGTGTTTGTGTTTGCTTTTTCATTTTTATCCTCCAACTACTACTTCTTCAATCCATTCTAAGGCATCTTTCATTTGTTGATATCTTACTTTTTCTTCTTCTTGGGTTGGAATACTTTCATAACTTTCTAATTTCGTACGAAGATCCAGATATTCATAACGTGGTTTAGCAGTCGTTCCATAATCCATCGCATAAATTGGAACATAGTCAACTTGTTGTAAATATACCTTTCCATCTTCTTTTGATTTACGAAGTTCAACTTTTAAAATGAGTTCAACTTGTGTATGGGTATCGTTGGTATTTAATAAATAGTTTCCTAAAGAGTACGCTACAAAAACATTTTTTCCTTCGCTATTTTTCTTAACTTCCATTTGTTGTACGTAATTGGAATGATTGCCAATGATCATATCTGCTCCAAGTTCAACTAATTCATCTGCTAATTCTGTTTCATTGGTACTTGCAAAAGATTGATTAATGGATGACCAATGCATCCATACAATGACAAAATCTGCATTTTGTTTTGCATATGCAATCTCTTCTTTTGCGGTTTCTCTTTGATAAACAGAAACATTTTCCTGTCCAGATGTAATTAATCCACTTTGGATATAGCTTAAAAATGCAATCTTAAATTCTTTTACTTGATAAATACGCACATTATTTTCTTCCAAAGTATCCCCTACTACTGTAACTCCTTTGTTTTTCCAATACTCTTTTGTTTCGGTTAGTCCCTCTGTTCCATAATCATTGGCATGCTCGGTTCCAATATTAACAACATCAAGTCCCATATCAGCAAGAGCATCTGCAAATTCTGTCGGGCTATTGTATTTCGTTCCTGATGTATAGTCTTGCTTGGTAAAATTCGTCTCTACGGTTCCCATTGCTAAATCTGCTTGTTTGACTACCGATTCGATATTTTGAAACATCTTTCGAAAATCGTAGCGATAATTGGTTGCATCATAAGAATCACTAATTTGATCCGTTGTACAAAAAATATCTCCTAAGATCGTTAGTTCAATCGTTTCTTCTTTTTCTTCTTCTGTTTCCGTTTGTGTTCCTGTTTCTTCATCAGAAGCTTGGTAAATTTGCTGGAATCGATCATTTAATTCTTCTGTTTGTTTTGCTAATCGGTTCATTTCATTAGTACTTCGGAAAGAAATGTATAAAAGGGCAATAATAATGCCCACTAAAATAACAAAGATAATGAAAAATGTTTTTCGATCAATATAATCAAAAATTCTTGGTCCAGAATTTCTTTTATTTCTTCTATTTCTTGCCATTTCTATCACCATTATAACTGTATCATAGTTTACGTTTTCTGTAAATAAACAAAAGCGGTTTTTTCTCTTGATTTCTATCTAATTTTTCTATAAACTATACCTAACAAAAACAAAAAAGAAAGGGGCTTTTTCATGGAAAAATCATCTTTTCAAACAAAACATGAACGTCTATATGAAGGAGTTCATGTGGAAAGTTATCGTGAATTATTAGAAAGTTGTGCAAATCGTTTCGGAGATGCACCTGCCTTTTGTTTTAAAAAAGATCCGAAACAAAAGGAACCAGAATTTATTCAAATTTCCTATCAACAGCATAAAAACGAGGTTGAAGCATTTAGTTCCAAGTTACTCGATTTAGGCTTGGAGGGAAAACCAGTTGCACTCATTAGTCCAAATCGTTATGTTTGGCCAGTCAGTTATATGGCAATTACAACTGGTAATATGATTGTCGTTCCACTGGATTATTTACTTCCTACTTCTGAAATCGAATCTCTTTTAATTCGTAGTAAAGCAGAAGCTGTTATCTTTGATCCGAAATATTTATCCTTTTTTGAAGAACTTGCACAAAAAGTTTCTACCTCTTTGCGCTATTTTATCTGTATGGATCCCATCTCTGAAAAAACAAATCCAAATTTTTATGATTATCCATCTCTTTTACAAGAAGGAAAAGAGTTACTAGCTCAAGGAAAATCAAAATACGCACAAGTAACGGTAAATCCTGAGCAAATGTCCATTATGCTATTTACTTCGGGTACTACTGGTAATGCCAAAGCTGTTATGCTTTCACAAAAAGGAATTTGTTCTAATTTTAGTGCTGTTACAACCATCTTAAGACGCTATCCAAAAGATCGTGTCCTTTCCTTCTTACCTCTTCATCATACATTTGAGTGTACTGCTACTTATCTCTACTCTTACTTAAATGGTTGGGAGATTTGTTATAGCGATGGAATTAAGAATATTCCAAAAAATTTAGTGGAATATCATATCACTGGTATGGTTTGCGTTCCTGCTGTTTTAGAAATTATGGCAAGACAAATTAAAAAGACGATTCGTGCCAAAGGATTAACCATTCCTTTTACACTTTTGCAAGGACTTTCTGCTTTTCTCCTATTTTTCCATATTGATCTTCGTCGTAAATTCTTTTCTTCCATCCTAAATCAATTAGGAGGAGGATTGCGAATTATCATCTTTGGTTCTGCTCCAGCCGATAAGAAAGTAATTCATTTCTTTGAATCGATTGGAATTGATATGTTACAAGGATATGGCTTAACCGAAACCTCTCCCGTCATTTCTTGCCAGTGCGATGATCGTCGCTATCGTAAAATTGGATCCTGTGGTCTTCCTTTATATAACCAAGAGGTAAAAATCTTGGAACCAGATGAACATGGAGTTGGAGAAATTTTGGTAAAAGGACCAAATGTTATGCTTGGTTATTATGAAAATGAAGAAGCAACCAATGAATCCTTTATCGATGGCTATTTCCGTACTGGTGATCTTGGTTACTTAGATAAAAAAGGATTCCTTTATGTTACTGGTCGAAAAAAAGATGTCATTGTCTTAAACAATGGAAAAAATATTTTTCCACAAGAATTAGAAGATCACTTTAATGAATCTGATTTCATCACCGAATCCTTTGTTTTTGCCGATCGTAAAAAAGATTCGGAAACGAAACTTTGTGTAAAATTTGTCTATGATCCTGCACTTGATATATTTCAAGGAAAAAGCGAGTCTGAAATCGAAGAACTCATTTTACAAGATTTCCAAAAAAGAAATCAAATGCTTCCGGGATATAAACAAGTAAAACATGTCATTTTAACAACAACTCCTTTGATTCGTACAACAACACAAAAAATCAAACGCCATGAGGAAGAGTTGCTTTGTAATGGAAAAAATTCAAAACAAAAAGTCGTTTTATAGATTCAAGAAATCACAAAAATGAGTTGAAATTTTTCCAAAAATCGGTTAGAATAATAATGTAGTATCAAATACTAGATATATGATTATATATCTAGTATTTTTATTGGAAAGAAGGTAGATTTAATTGTTTTCAAAACAACGACTATATGAAGGAGAAAATTTAACCGATTTTCGAGAATTAATCGAACGCTATCATGAGCGATATGCTCAAAAAACAGCATTCCGCTTTAAAAAATCACCAAAAGATACCCAGATCATCTCCATTTCTTATGAAGATTTTTATCAAGATATCCGCTCCCTTGCCACTTCCCTTTTAGAACTTGGTCTTCGTAAGAAAAGAATTGCGATCATCGCACCGAACCGTTATGAGTGGTGTACCAGTTATTTAGCAATAACCGCTTCGGATATTGTCGTAGTTCCTTTTGATAAGGCATTACCGGAAAATGAATTGATTCAGTTGCTCGAAAGAAGTAAAGCAGATGCGATCTTTTTTGATCATCAATATCTTTCCATTTTCACTCGATCTGATTTTCCAAAGTCTCTTCCTCTTCAAAATTTAATCTGTATGGATCCTTTATCCAAAGAAGAAAAAGAAACTCTTTCTGATTATCAGGTACATTCTTATCAAGATTTAATTCAAAATGGTAAGATGAGTCTTGAAAGAGGAAGTACGGAATATGATTCTGTTTCGATTGATCCAGATCAAATGTCCATTATGCTCTTTACTTCGGGTACCACTTCGATTTCAAAAGCAGTTATGCTTTCACAACATAATATTTGTGCAGATATCTACGCACTGAGTCAAATGGCAAAAGTAACGCAAGAAGATACTTTCTTATCATTTTTACCACTTCATCATACGTTTGAATCTTCTTGTACTTTTCTTTATGGTTCTTCTTGTGGAATTACCATCGCATTTTGTGATGGAATCCGCTATGCGGCTCAAAATTTAAAAGAATATGAAGTTACCGGATTTGTTTGTGTACCATTGATGCTTGAAGCGATTTACAAAAAGATTCAAAAAGGAATTGAAGAACAGAAGAAAACGAAATTGATTCATTTTGCTCGAAAGCTTTCTCGTTTCTTGCTTTTCTTCCATATTGATATTCGAAGAAAACTATTCAAACAAATTTTAGATCAACTTGGTGGCAAATTACGTATTTTAATTGCTGGTGGTGCCCCGATGAATCCAGAAGTAATTGACGGTTACCTAAGTTTTGGTATCAATCTATTACAGGGATATGGATTAACCGAAACCTCTCCTGTTTTAGCAGGTGAAAATGATCAATATAAACGACTAGGATCTGTTGGATTTCCTCTTCCAGGAATCGAAATTGCCATTGACAATCCAGACCCAGAAACTGGTGTTGGTGAAATCAAAGCAAAAGGTCCAACCATTATGCTAGGCTATTATAAAAATGAAGAAGCAACCAAATCTGCTCTTCGTGATGGTTGGTTCTATACGGGAGACCTTGGCTATATTGATCAAGATGATTTCTTGTTCGTAACTGGTCGAAAAAAAGATGTGATTGTTTTAAAAAATGGTAAGAATATTTATCCAGAAGAATTAGAAATCTTGATCAACCAATTGCCTTTTGTTGAAGAAAGTTTTGTGTTTGGTCAAAAACAAGAAGATGATGATTACAAACTTTATGCTGAAATTGTTTATTCAGAAAAAACAATGCAAGAGTTATACCCAAATTTAAAAGTAGAAGAATATGAAGATTTTATCTGGAAAGAAGTAAAAGAAAAAGTAAATCATACAATGCCAGCTTACAAAGCAATTCGCAAAGTTTTGATCACGACAGAACCACTAATCAAAACAACAACGCAAAAAGTAAAAAGACATGAAGAATTAAAGAAGGTAGAAAAACAGTTTAAACTATAACTAAAAAACAAACCAAAAAACTTCCAACTTATTTAAAAAGAAATCATCTAGGAAAAGTTCCCAGATGATTTCTTTTTTATTCTAATTTTTTCAATTCTTCTTCGGTTAGTCCTGTTAATTTTGCAATTAAATGTATCTCCATCTTCTCTTGTAACATTTTCTTTGCGATTTCTTCTGCCTTCTTTTTTTCTCCTTCCCTTCTTCCCATTCCTTTTAAAGATGCTTCATCATGAAGTGCTTTTTCCCTCCACCATGCGATCCTTTGCATTTCTTCCTCTTCACTCATTTGATTTAGTTTTTTATTTGCTTCTTGTAATTCTTCATTCTCTTTCATTGCCTCTCTCACCCTTTCTGATTTTGGGTTATCGATGAAAAACAGCCAATCTAACAGCTCATCGTCCTCATTCTCTTTCCCCTTGATTTTGTTTAATTCTAGTATATGAATTTCTAACTTATCTGTCAAAATCTTTTTTCTTCCTTTTTCCTCAATTATCTTCCATTCTGTATGATATCCTAACTCTTCGAACCCTTTTAGTTCAAATTCTGTAATTAAAACTACAATTGTTCTTTCTAACCCTACATATTCCTCTCCTTCTTGGATTCCTCGAGTATATAGCCTAGCCCAATAATATAAAAGTCTTTCTAAAATATCTTCTCTTTTTGCTACCTGCATCTCAAGATTGATCTTCTCACTTTCATTAAACTCCACTAATACATCTAATACGCCTAACTTCCCATGAACTGTTTCTCTTCTTAAAATGGGATTTTTACTTAAATCTACCTTCTCAATTTTTTCTCCCAAGATTTTCTCAACAAATCGTTTTGTAATCTTTTCACTACCTAATTCTCCAAATAGCCTTTGAAATACGACATCTAATTTTGGAGATAACAATTTTGTTTCAGACATAACGTCACCCTTTCCTGTTTTTAGGCATGAAAAATATACCTTTCTACAAGACCATTTTTTACTTTATTTCATTTCTTTTTTCCTATTGAATTTACATTGACATCAATTTTGAATAAAATTCTTTGAACAAATTTCTCTTGAATTAATTTTTTCGAAAGAAAAGCTATTTTTCATAGCCAACATTATCTAATCATATTCTTCACTATCTGTCAATATTTTCCAACAAAATATAAAAATAAACAACATAAAAAGAAGAGAGAAATATTAAGGCAGCACTTCTCTCTTCTCTATTCTATTTCTAAGGATTTATTCTACCAAGGTAATTCTTGCATAACCCGACCCTGATTTTGTATAGTTGGCTGTTGCTGTCGAAGAAACATTATTGGTCGATACAGTCTTCGTTGTTGCTGATGTTGATGTTAGAGTTGAAGAATAAATATACATAGATCCGTTAGTAACACCTGTTCCTAAATATCCAGATCCACCAGCACCAGAAGCATAGTCTCCGACCTCCTCCTCCATAAAGTCCTCCACCACCGCCTCCTCCTGCTCTATAACCATATCCGCCCTGTCCAAAACTGCCATTGCTGTTAGACCAAGAATTACCACCATGTGTTGACTTGTTTCCTCCTGCTGATTGAGTTCCTCCTTGAGCATAGTATGCTGAACCATAAGAAATATATCCAGTATCTCCAATATAACCTCCTCCGTCGCCTCCTCTAATTAACCCACCATTTGACCAGTCTCCAGCACTACCACCGCCTCCTCCTGCAACCAAAAGAATATTGCTTTTATATGATGAAAGTGCTGATAATGTTCCACTCCTTGTAGCTATATGAGTAGCTCCACCTCCCGCCCCATAATTTCCATTAGCACTCGTTACACCTCCACCACCATTATATCCTCCTGTTGTTCCTGATCCTTGTCCTCCCACAACGACATATAATGTCGTTCCACTAGTTAAAGAAATTGTTCCTACAGAATATCCTCCATATCCAGAATATGATGTATTTCCTCCACCTTGAGCCCCCCATACTTCTAGCTTGTATTTTCCGTCCGCTAAAGTGATTGATTGTACATTTCCTGTATATGCAAAATTCTTTGTTCCTGCTGTTGTTGTTGTTAATGATTTTTCTGCACTTACATTTCCTGCTTTATCTTTCACAGTTACTTTGAAAGTATAACTTGTTAATCCACTTAATCCTGTATATTGATATGTATTGGATGCACTTGTTCCTTTACTTGCACTTGCTTGATAATATTGATACGTACTACTTGTTGTTCCTATTCCACTTGTTCCATCACTTGCACTAACACTTACATTAATTGTTGATCCTGTTCTTGCTGTTCTTGTAAAACTACTTATCGTTGGTGCTACGGTATCTCTTGTAAAGACTAGGTTACTACTTGTCGTTTTTCTTCCTGATTTGTCATAGGCATATGCTGTAACGGTCCACTTTCCATCTGCTGTTATCGTAAATGTTCCATTGTTTGCTATCTCTGTTTCTCCTATGTTTACTACTTGATTTGTTGTTACACTTTGTCCTGCTATTGTTCCATTTCCTTTGGCTGTTCCTGTTATGGTGTAGGTTATCTTTTTGAAGGATGTTACATCACTTCCACTAATTCGTACTGTCACATTACTTCTGTAATAACTTGCTTCTCCTTGCGTTCCAGAAGATACTGTTGCACTTGCTGTTGGATTTACCATATCTCTTGTGACAACAATTCCTTCTGCTATCTCTGATTTTCTTCCTGCTTTATCATACGTATATCCTTTTACTGTCCACCTTCCATCTGCTGCGATTACAAATGTTCCATTGTTGGCGATATCTGTTTCAGTAACGTTTACTTGTTGTCCACTTGTGATACTTACTCCTCCTATTGTTCCATTTCCTGTTGCTGTTCCCGTTACTGTATACGTTGTTTTCTTGTAACACGTATCATCTTGACTACTTAGTCTTACCGTGATATCACTTCTATAATACGTCTCTTCTCCCATTGTTCCACTTACTACTTCGATTACTGGTGGTTCTGGGGTTACTGTATCTCTTGTTACTTCTAATGTATTTGTTGTTACTCTTACATTTTCTTTGTTATATGTATGTACTTTGATTGTCCAGTTTCCATCTGCTCGTATTTGAATTGTTTTCTCATTTGCCATCTCGATCTCATCTTCTGGTAACGATACCCCTCGATCATAATACGTTCCATCCATGTTTCCTGCTCCTGTTGTTGTTCCTAAGATCTGATACGTTACTCTTGAGATATCTACGTTATTCTCATCTTGTCCTGTTAGACCTACATCTACATCACTTTGATAGTATTCTCTTGCTCCTTCTGTTCCTTTATCTCCTGCTGTCGCATTATTACTTACCCATACTGCTGGTCTTGAGATAACATCACTTGCTGTCATATTTCCTGCTTCATCTTTTACAATCATATACATATCATAGGTTTTATCTACTTCTAATCCGGTATACAAATATGTTGTCTCTTGACTTAAGTTATCCGTATACGTCATATTTGGTGCTAATTTATGGCGGTATGTATATCTTCCTTCTGTCGCTAATCCTGATGCATAATCTTCTGCTGCCATGCTAATTCGGAATCCTTCTCCGATTACTTGCTCTCCTTTATACAGTGTTACAATTGGTCTGGATGCATCTCTTCTCACATTTAATGTTGGTGCTGTCGATAGTCTCATTCCTCCACTATCATACGTATATGCTACGATCGCAAAACTTCCATCAATGGCGATTCTAAAAGTGGTACCATTTGCAATATCTACTTCTCCGGTATCTACCTCTCCTGCTTGATATTCAGTATTTCCAATTGTTCCATTACTATATGCTGTTCCTCTTACTCGATATGTTACTCTTGAGGATCCTGTATCCGTTCCTAATACACGAAGGGTGATATTACTCGTATACCACTCATTTTGTCCCATATTTCCACTGGCTACACTTACTGTTACTCCATTTCCTGCTGTTGATCCTGTTTCTCTCTTTAACCACATCACACTTGAGTTTGATTTTTTTCCTTGTAAATCATACGAATATGCTGTGATGGTATACTCTCCATCTTTGGTAAAGGTTAAAGTTCCACCATTTTCAATATCAATCTCTTTAATTAATCCACTTGGATATAGTTCGTTATTAATTTCATCTACTGTTGTTGTTAAGATATATTTAATTCTTAATGTTTTATCCGTTGTTGCAATTTGGATGGTTACATCACTTCGGAAAAAGCTTGCTGCAATTTCTTCTCCTTCTAGTACGGTAATGGTTGGAGGTACTGCATCTCCTCCAATCATACTTCCATCACTTCCACCGGTGTTCGTATTCGTTCCTCCTGTGTTACTACCACCTTGGTTTCCACTTCCTCCTGAACCACCGGATCCAGATTCTCCTCCTTCGGATGAACCTCCTGTATCAGTACCTGGGATAATTCCAATTCCGGTATATAACTGATTATCTCTTAGCTCATTTTGAAGAGCTGCTAATTGCTGATTATCATATTCTGTTTCGTTCGTTATCATATTCTTCGTATCTTTTGCTTGAAAGATAATGCCATCTTCTCCAATAACTGCATTTAGAGTGATTCCTGCTAAGATCACAAGTACAACGATTGTTACTAATCAAACAAAATTAACTGGTTATCTTAAGAAAAGAAGAATGGAATTAAATATCAATTCCATTCTTCTTTTCTTTTTGTTCTGCTATTTGATTTGGTTGAAATATTACATAAACATTTTCTCCTGCTTCATATATTCTTTTTAACAAACACTTTTCTCTAATTTCTTTTACTCCCCTTGCTTTTCTTTTTCCTCTTTTTTCTTTCGTTTTCTCTTTCAAATTGATCTCCTTCCTTATTTTCAAAATTAATAGAAAAAATGTGTAAACTCTTTTCTAGAATTTACACATTTTCGGATGTGCGAACTTTTCAATTATATCATTTCTATTTTTTGATTGCAAGTTTTTTCTTCTTTTTTGGAAAGTTGTTTTACAAATTAGTTAAATTTTAATCAATGCTAAATCCAATCTTTCCGCTTCTTCCCGCTAAGTTTTTCAAATTGTTTTCCGTAATTTCGGAATCAATATCTTTTTCTGTCATACAAGTTAAATCCTCTTGGTTATATAGATTCTTTGTATTACGCGCATGTAATAATAGCGACTTCTCAAATAGGTTGATCATAAAGCGAGCATTTCCGAAATTTTCAACCTTCATTGCTTTTTGTACAACTGTTCTTACTTTTTGACTTGCTTTTTCATCCAAAGTAAGTCCTCTTTTTTCCACTGTTTTCTTGAAAATTTCCAATAATTGATCTTCTGTATAGTCTTTAAATTCAATATCATATCCTATTCTGGATAAAATACCTGGATTTAGTTTTACAAAGTTGTCCATTTCGTCTTTGTATCCAGCAAAAATCATAATGATTCGCCCTTTGTAATCTTCCATTGATTTAATTAAAGTTGAAATACATTCGGATGCATAGTCTGCCGATCCTCTTGAATTTGCTAGTGTATATGCCTCATCAATAAATAGGACACCATCTAAAGCTCTTTCTACAACACGATAAGTTTTTGGTGCTGTTTGTCCTAAATATTCCCCAATCAAATCCTTTGCTTCTACTTCAATTAATTTATTGGTATTGATATAGCCCAGTTGATAAAAGATATCTGCTAAAATTCTCGCCACAGTTGTTTTACCTGTTCCAGGATTTCCTTTAAATAGCATATGTAAATTAATATCCATCATATCTCTTTTTTCTAACTTTTTGTTAAACTCCAATAAATCAATTAGATGGCTAATTTCTTCTTTAATATTTTCTAGTCCTGTTAATTCATTTAGATCTACTAAAATATCTTCAATCTTTCTCTTTCTCTCGTATTCTGGCAAAACATCTTTTCCAACAACTTCACTTAATTCGTTTTTCTTAAAATAGTTGAAGATGATTCGATTGGATAGATCATTGGCATATTCTTTACTTTTTAATGCACTTTCTGTATATGTCGTTGTAATATATTCCTTTAATTCTTTTTTGAAATCTTCGTCGATTTTCCCAAGCCTTTCGATATTTTTCAAAACAATCTCATAAACTTCATTTTCTTCTAAGTCTTTAAAATCAAAGCAAATATTAAACATGTGCTTCAATGATTGATTCTCGGATAAGATCTCTTGGATCGTTTCTTTTTTTCCGGATAAGACGGTTATGATATCACGAGAAGAATTTTCGATGGATTCTTCTAGTAAATTTAAAATACGATTTCGAAAATCTTCCTTTTCATGTCTTAGTAATCCAAAATCTGATATTAACAACATCCCTAAATTTGGTTCGATTGTATTTTGTGTGTTTGGATCGATCGCACGGAAGTAGTGTCTTTTGATACTTCGGTAATCACTAATGATCGTATTGGCCGATAAGTTAGTGATTCTTGAATTTGGCACATAGTTGTAATAGAAAATGACTCCATTGAGAAAAGAAGTCACTTCTTGAACAATGTTGTTATCCGTTGTATAAAGAATCATATTCAATGGTATTTTTAAATATTTTCTTCGATTCTTCATATTGTTTTGAATAAAATTCACAAAGTTTTTTAATTGATTTTTCACTTCTTCGTTATATGGCATGTGATTAATCATATATCGTACATTTCGATAATAGTAAAGATCACGTTGTTCTTTCATTTTTTCTTCTTGTTTTGCAAAAAAGCTATAAATATCAATACCTTCTTTTTGGCAGAACCATAATACATAAGCAGCAAGTCGATAAGGTGATTGTGTAAAATAATCACTTTCTTGTTTTAGTTCTTCTAGAATTCTTTGTTTTTGGATGCAATCCTGTTTTTGGGCATTTTTGAAAATGTATGGTAAAAAGTCTTGTTCTTGAACCCCTTCAAAGTCTAAATAGGAAAATCGAATTTCATCTTCTGTTTCCGATTCTAGTACCACCCAATCATTCTTAATGAGAATTTCACTTGCTTTTAGAGCAATGTAGTCAATTTGCGTAATTGGTAATCCTTTGTTTATTTCTTGAATTTCGTGTTTTTCCTCCAAAATATGCTCCATCATTTCTTGAAATGGAACTTTCTCTTTTTTCTCTAAATTCATTAAATTGGCAAGTACTTTGAAAGGACATTTTTCATCTTCTGCTAAATTACATCGACTGCACTTTTGTTTACTATTTTCTTCTAAATTATCATAAAGTAAGATCCAATTAATTCGGTTATAGGACTTTTCAATATTGAATACCTGTGATAAAACAATTCTCCAAAAAGGATCTAATTTTTGATTATCACAAAGTTTTGCAAATGAAAATTTTAATCGATTTTCTCCTTCATCTTGCTCTTCAATAGATAACATTCCAAATTGTGCATAAAATTTTAAGATCTGTTTACACGAAGGAGTCAAATTGGTTAATTGATATTTTTCTAAAATTTCATCGATTGATTTTTCTTCCATATTTCATTTTCCTTTTTTCTACAAATTTCTACTTTTTTCTTTCTTCTTTTGATTGTATCATAGAGGTTTTTAAAAGCACAAGACAAAAGCTTTCTTTTCTATAATTTTCCTCAATTCTCTTTTTTGAAAATTCTTCTTGAAAACAAAAAAAGCATGATTCTTTTATCAATCATACTTTTTTCCTATCTTATTCTTCCGTCACTGGTTCTTCTGCAGTTGCATTTGCTGTAATTTCTACATCTGCATCAATTGGGCAGATTTGGAAGAAGGTATTTCCATCATTTACTTTAATTTCTTCTCCAGCTTGATTACGATAAATCGTCTTTTCATCTCTTGCTGTTTTTTCACAAGTAATTGGAATCGCTTTTCCATTCGTAATATAGTAACCATCTAAGGTTTTGATATTATCAATTGTTTGTCTTCCTTTATTTTCTCCATCATTTAAGGTTGTATTTTTTACAAAAGTAATAATGATGTTTTTGGTTGTAATTTCTTCTTTCGTATCCCAATCTTTTTGAAGTGTATTTCGACTATAGCGAGTATAGCGTTTCGTTTCTGGATTGTATTCATATTTTACAACATTGGATTGTGAATAAGGAATGGTAACGGTGTCAGCAATTAATTCTGATTCTAATTCAACTTCATCTGTTACATAGGTTAGAACAGATTCTGCATTTGAGGTCGTACGATATCCTTTTTTATCCGTTGCAATTTCTAGAATATTTTCCGTACTTGTTACTGCATTATGCGGACTTGATTTATCCTTTACTCTCCAAAAATCTTTTGAGCTATAGATTAATCCGTTAACATTTTGAACGGCTAATTTCTTAATATCACTTTCTGCCTGTGGACTTTGTCCGTAATGAACATAAATGGCATCATTTTCTAATGCATAATCTAAGAAATAATGTCTTGCACTACGAATTGGTCCAATCTTTGCTAAATCTTTTCCTTTGAAGATTGCCATTAAACGTGATTCTCCACCTTCTACAATAATTTCATAAACTGCATAAGCTTCGTTCAATCCTGCTTGTGGCCATGCATCTTTATGATTGTCAATCATAACGGCTATTGGGCGATCAGTTCCTTTGTAAATGGAAACTTCTTTTACAACTAACGGTTCTTCTACTTCATTTTGAACCTCCATTTCTTGGCCTGCATTCACATTCTGGCTATTGCTCTGTTCTTGATAAATCTTAATTCCTAGCAATGTTCCCGCAATTAAAATCACAATGATTAAAATTGCAACTAAAATTTTGATACCTGCTTTTCCTCTTTTATTTTCCATTTTTCTTCCTCCTTACATTCGAAAGATTGTAATTCCATAAATTAATAGAATTACTAAAACGCCCATTGTTGAACTGTAGATTACTTCTGCAAAAGAATGGGTATCATTGCGCATTCGATTTCCAATTACAATTAATGATAAGATTAAAGCAAGCGCAAATACAATAATATTTCTGGTATTTAACCAAATCGCTGTTAAAATAGCAAAAGCAAGAATGGTCTGTCCACTTGGATTAAAAATTCTTTTCCCTTCTGTTGCTTTTTTTCCTAAATATGCTTTTCCTGCTAGAATTCCGATCACGACTAAAATGATTCCCACAAATGTAATGTGCATTGGTGATGCAATTACATGATCTAAAATTGTTTTTCCTACTTCTGAAAGTTCAGTTTCTCGGAAAAATAGGAAATAGGCTACCACGCATGCATTTAGTGCCACTAAAACAACTGCTCCTGCCGCAACATCTTTTGCAATTTTTGCTTTTGGATGGTATTGATCAGTATAAAGATCTACGACTGTCTCAATCGCTGTGTTCATCATCTCTGCAAAAATAACCATAAATACAGCAAATGTTAAACACAAGAATTCAGAAGTTGTAAAGTTATAGAAAAGACTAAGAAGCATAACCGTTACAGCAATGACTAATTGCTTTCTTACATTACTTTGAGTCGTTGTTGCATAAAGAATTCCATTTACTGCATTATTGCAAGCATCCATAAAGTTTGAATTATGTAATTTTTTATCCTCTTTTTTTCTCTGTTTTTTCATGTTTCCTACCTTACTATTTTTAATTGCTCTAAAATAAACTCTTCTTTTGGTCTCATTTTCTTTTTGTCTTCTTCTTTGATATGATCATATCCCATTAGATGATAAAATCCGTGTACTAACAAATAAGCTAATTCTCTTTTAAAAGAATGACCATATTCTTTTGCTTGCTCTTCTACTTTTTCCGTTGCAATTACAATATCGCCTAAAACCTCTTCAATATGGTTTTCTGTCTTTTTTAAAGTCTCGATCTCTTCTGGTTCAAACATCGGAAAGGATAGTACATCCGTTGCTTTATCAATTCCACGATAAGTCTGATTAATCTGCCTTATGTTCTCTAAATTTGTAAAAATCACATTGACATATAGCTTGGTATGGCTTAAATTTTCTGTTTCAAAACAAGTTGTAAGAACATTTTCTACTATTTGTTCATTTTCTTTTCTTTCTTCTACTTGATCATAATGAATTTCTACAACTTTTTTCATATTCCTTCCCTTCTTTATTTTGAAAAGGAAAAGCGAACAAAAGGATTTGTCCGCTTCTCGTTTTCTTATTTTACATATTGCTTCTGTTTTACAAATCTTCCTTCTCGCGTCACAGCTTTATTTGGAATTTTTCTCATAACGCCTAATTCTACCAAGCGGTTTTTATAAAATGCAATAATTTTGCTATAACGATTTTCATTGCAGTATACTTTCTTTAAATCTCCCTTGATAAATAGGATTTCTTTTTGTTTGCGGTATTCGATTCGATCAGTATCTTTTATTTTTTCAATTTCTTGGTATCTCTCCCAGAATTTCTTATACTGATCTCGATCAGCTGGTTTATCCCAATAAATCTTTGTCGACAATAGTCGTATATTGTATTCTTCAATTAATTTAATTAGAAGTCCATAAGCTTTTTCTTGCTTTTTCGCAACTCTCGTATCTACAATTAATGCACGAACATCTTTTAAAAGCTTAATATAGCATTGTTCTGCAACGATCAGTGGTAAACTATGGGTAAATAGCTTACGGCTAATTCCTAATAAAATCATTGATTTTTCAATGGTATCATTTTGATCTAATTTACCTACAGTAAAGTTTTCGAATTTTTCATACTCATCTAAAATCGAAGCATAGGTTTGATCTTCACTTAATTCAAATTTCAATGGTAAAACTTGTGTAATGTATTCTTCCAACGCTACAAATATTTTGTTATAAATTTCTTCTTTATTGGCATAACTTAAGTTGTCTGCTAGTTTTACTGAATAATGTTTTAATAATCCTTTGTATAAAGATTCTACTTTTGCTAAATAAAATGCTTTATAACGTTCAAATAATTTATTTTTTCCTCCATCTTTTAAAGCTTCATAATCTAGCCTTAGTAAATATCTTTGTTTACGATATTTATATTCAATATATTCCGTATCTTTTAAACGGATAATTTCATAATAACTTGCTAATGCATCTTTTTCAAAAACGGATGCTGTATCATTACGAACTTTATTATAGATCGAATCCATAATATGTTTGTCAATTGCTTCTAAATATAAAGCATAGGTATCTTCATATTTTTTCGCATATTCTTCTCTTTTAATTTCATCATTTTCATTTTGCATTTGTGTTTCATAAGCTTTTATCACATTGTTCCTTTTTATCGCAATTAGCATATTATTAATTCCAACTTTGGTTGGGATTAATAATTTCGTAATCGTGTTTGATAATTTTGAGAAAAAGGTTTTGTCTGCTTGATAGACTCTTACACTTCTTTCTTCCATGGCTTTCAATCCTTTCAAAAAACGATTTTTTCTTTTGTCCCGATTTCTTCTAGTACTTCATAAGTTAATTCTATTTCGATGTACTGATCTGTTTGATTCATTTGAATTTTTCTGTCTAAAATATTTTCTTGATTCTCAATCTCGGAATCTAGCTGTTCCGTTAGCTCTTCGATTCCCTGTGCCTTCAATTCCTCAATCCCGTAAGGTTACCTCCTCTGTCACATATTCGTAATTTTGAATCGTCGTAAGTTCTAACGGAAGATAGAAGTTCGAAAATATTTTGCATTTTTTGTTCTCTTTTATTGTATCATACTTTTCGAATTTTGAAAGAGTTTTATATAAATTTATTTGAAAATTATTAATTTTTATTTCATATTTTTTCTCTTCCCTTCCGGTTCGATTTTTCTTTTCTTGTTGAAAATAAAATCTTCCCTTTTTACTATACCAGACTCTTGCCCAAACTTCTCCTTGTGCATGTACTTGCCTAACTCCCGTATATTTTCCTTCCATTGTTCCTGCAATTAGTACATCTCCTGGTTTTACTAAATCACCTACTGATACGCAAATCGTTCCATTTTGTGCTTGAATCCTTTGAATCGCTCCTTCTTTTGTTGCCACAATTTGGCAATATTCATCACTTGGAATCATTTCTGGTTTTTTTTCAGCTTCTACGATTCGAATTGTCAAATTTGTTCCTTCACATTCAACTCCCACCCATGCAAGATCATCTCTCTCCATACGCATTCGATTGGTAAATTCGTTTTGATTAATTTTTGTTTTTAAAGTTCCTTGCTCTAATCCGCATTCTTTGGCAAGCGTTAAAATTTCTTCGGTTGGAATCGTTTCATTTCCTTCGACTTCAATATTCCAAATAAATTGAGAAAGTGCAAAGATACTAATTCCTACACAAGCTAACAGAATGAGAAAAACTTTTCTTTTTCGATATTTTCGTAAAAGAAAAGGCAGTCCCTTTTTTTCATCTAATTTTACACCGCATTTTGTTTTTCTTGCTATTTGTCGGATTCTTTTAAAATCTCCGTATTCCAATCTTTGCCTTTAAAATTGTGTTTTTTTCACGATTTAAATCCCATAAAAAAATTCCTTTACTTCTTGCTAAATTGATAAATTTTTCAATGGAATAGCCTTCAATTGTGATATGAACATATCCCGTTATTAAATGAAACAAAATGGCAATTTGCACTTTAATCCTCCTCAACCGATTTTTCAAACTCGATTTTTTCGATTTCTCCCGTAATTTTCAAATCATCCTCTGTCATTTGTGTCATTTCTAAATTTCTTCCTGCTACTCCTAAAATTCCAGTATATGTATAGACTCGAATATAGATTTCTTGATAATCTAGAATCGATTTATAGTTTTCGATTAATAGCTCATGAAATCCAAGACAAGAAAGTCTCGTCTCTTCGGAATATACTTCTTTTGGAATCTCTAAGATCTGATCTAGCTTTGATATTTTTTTTCTTCTTTTTTTCATATTCCACCTCATAAAAAAAGAGCTCTAGAACATTATATTCTATCACTCTTTTTTTATGAGATAATTTCCCATTTTATTCTTTCTTTTTTCCCTTACATTGATTGCAGGTTCCTTCAAAAGATAAATTTACTTTTTCGATTTTTCCTTTTACCTTTTTTTCAATTAATTTCATTTCATCTTCTAGTGATTCAAATTCATTGTGATATGGCATAGCATTTTCAATTTTTCCACAAACAACACATTCGAAGTGAATATGTGGTTCTGCAATTCCATCAAAACGATCTGGTCCTACTTTTGCTTTTAACTTATGTACCAAACCTTCTTCACACAAATCATTTAAATTACGATAAATGGTAGCCATTCCAATCTCTGGCATTTGTTCTTTTAATTCTGCATATAACTCTTCTGCTGTCGGGTGGTCTGCTCGACTCGTTAAATTTTGTATCATTAACTCTCTTTGTTTACTATATTTTTTCATTTGCTTCCTCCTCTTATGATAATCATTCTCATTTGTTTCTTTAATGTTACTAAAGTCTCCGACTTTTTTCAAGTATTTTTCTTTTTTTCTTTCTTTTTTTCTTTCTTTTTTTTCTCATTTATGATAAAATACTTTCAAATTTAAAGTTCTTCAGAAAGGAGTTTTCCTATCTTTTTTAATAGGAAGAAAAAAAGTTATGGAATTAAATCGTTGTTATCGTTGTGGTTGTTTTTTTGTAACACAAGATGAAGTTTGTCCAAATTGCAAACCAAAGGATCAAAATGATCAAGCAAATTTATCAAATTACTTACAAGAGAATGGTCTTCCAAATTCAGTTGAAGAGCTTTCTTCTTATACCAATATTTCGGTTCGCAACTTAAATCGTTTTCTAGCAAAAGAACAATTTGCTGGTTATCATTTCAAATCACAAGAAACCAACATAGAAGTTGGGTTATAAAAAAATAGCTCCCTTTTCGGAGCTATTTTTCGTCTGTAACAATTCCTAAAATCGTTGGTTGCTTTTCTACTTTTTCAGAAACAATTCGATCGATTTTTTGGATTTCTTGTTTTGCCTTTTCAGCAGATTCCCAATCTGCCGCATGAATGGTAGCAAGAACTTCTTTTTCTTTTACAAAATCTCCTACCTTTTTCTCTAAAACTATTCCAACCTCTGGTTTAATTGGATCTTCTTTTCTTTTTCTACCAGCTCCTAAAAGCATTGAAATTCGTCCAATTTCTTCTGCTTTGACTTCCTGAACGTATCCCGTTTGCATTGCTTGTACTTCTAAAATTACTTCTGCTTTTGGGAATTGATTTGGATTTTCGATATAGGAAACATTTCCACCTTGATTTGCTACTAATTCTTTGAATTTTTTTAATGCTTTTCCACTTTGAATACAAGAAAGAATCTCTTGTTGATTTGCTTGAATATCATTTCCCTTACCAGCAAGTTTTAGCATATATGCTCCCAAAGTTGTTACAACTGCTTCAACATCTGATTCCATCTTCCCATTCAAAGCTTCAATTGCCTCAATTACTTCTAAAGAATTTCCCACTGCTTTTCCAAGTGGTTCCTCCATATTCGTCAAAACACATACTGTCTCTTTTTTTGCTAATTTTCCAATTTGATTCATTTCTTTTGCTAATGCAATTGCATCTTCTTTCTTTTTCATAAAAGCTCCGGAGCCACAAGTTACATCTAAAACAATTTTACTTGCCCCTGCTGCAATCTTTTTACTCATTATGCTCGATGCAATTAATGGTATGCTCTCTGTACAACTAATCGTATCACGAAGGGCATAAAGCTTTTTATCTGCTGGTGCTAAATTTAGGGTCTGTCCAATTAAACTAATTCCAATTTTTTCGACATTTTGGATAAAATCTTCCACAGCTATTCCAGTCTGGTAACCTGGTATGGATTCTAGTTTGTCAATCGTTCCTCCGGTATAACCTAATCCTCTACCAGACATTTTTGCTACTGGAACGCCTAATGCCGCAATCGTTGGCATTAAAATTAAGGTTACTTTATCACCAATTCCTCCTGTTGAATGTTTATCTACAACTGTTCCAAATCGGGATAAATCTAACACATCTCCAGAGTAAGCCATCTCCATCGTTAAATCTGTGATTTCTTCTTCATCCATTCCGTTTAAATAAATGGCCATGACAAGTGCTGCTGCCTGCTCGTCTCCAATCTCCCCTTTGGTATATCCTTGAATAAAATAGGCAATTTCTTCTTTCGTCAGTCTTTGTCGATCTCTCTTTTTTGCAATAATTTCTTGTATATTCATATTCTTCTCCTCATTCGCATTTTTTAAGCAACAAAATTTTTGGTGAAACTTTTTCGATGAATCGGGCACAATCCATATTCTTTAATGGCTGCAATATGGGCAGCTGTACCATATCCTTTATGCTTTTCAAAACCATATTCCGGATAGACTTCATCCATTTTTCTCATAATACGATCCCTGGTTACTTTTGCTAAAATCGAAGCTGCTGCGATACTATAGCATTTGGCATCTCCTTTAATAATGGAATCATATGGAATTCCACAAGTATCAATTCCTGTTAAAGCATCTACTAAAATTCTTTCTGGTTTAACTTTTAATCCTCGAATCGCTGTGGTTAAGCCTTCTTTTGTTGCATTTAGAATATTAACTTGATCAATTTCTTTTTCATCAACAATAGCAACAGAATAACTAATTGCTTCTTCTTTAATTTGTTCATAAAGCAATTCCCTTTTTTTCTCCGATACTTTTTTCGAATCATTCACACCTTCTAGCTTCGAATCTTTTGGCATAACAACAGCAGCTACCACAACAGGCCCTGCAAGAGGTCCTCTTCCTGCCTCATCAATGCCACATAAATATTGGATTCCTTTTTCAAAATATTGGTTCTCCATTTTCTTCAATTCATTTAATCGCAATTCTTCTTTTTCTTTCATGGTTATTCTTCTTTTTCTCCATTCTGCTCTTCCGCATTTTCGTTTGTTTCGTTC
The DNA here is from genome assembly GCA_944393505.1 of uncultured Clostridia bacterium. Taxonomy (GTDB): domain Bacteria; phylum Bacillota; class Clostridia; order TANB77; family CAG-508; genus CALYAK01. Next base: position 34,155 of record CALYAK010000003.1, read on the forward strand.
GTTTCTGTATTTTCCTCAGAAACTAATTCTGATAAATGATGATAAATTTTTCCTTCTTGATCCTCTATAGCAATGTTCGTTGCCACATCTTTCGTTGTATAATGAACGAAATAGTATTGATTCTCTTTTAATTGAATGGTGCTTAATCCCATTTCATTTAATTCTTCTCTTCCTAATCGGTAGTATTCTTCTGCTTTTTCTCCTAAAATACCTTCTTCTAGCATCTTTTTAACTTGCTCGTCTTCTTTTAGGTCTGCTACTTTTGTTCCCTTTAAAGAATTTTCCTCTGCATTTACTTTTACGGATTCATCAATGATTTTTAATTTTCCCTGAATTAATAACATATCAGTTTTAGCGGTTTCTATTACATTATCCGTAACTTGTTGTTTTGTTAAATGAACGACTAATCCAACTAAAATCACGATCACAATCACAATCAAGATTAAAGTAAGATGTCCCATTCCTGTTTCTTTTCTCATATTTTTCCCTCCGTTAAACGTTTTTGCTTTCTTTCTTTTTTCACTTTTAATGTTTTTCTCATTTGTATGATTTTTTCTTTGATACCTCCATAGGTAATTCCAGCTGTTACATCTAATCCGATACGTAAGAATAGCAATTGCGGTATCGATATTACTTTTTTTATAAATTGATTCATGAAAATTGTTTTCCATTCAATTTGGTGAACTATTAAAATTGCCATAGAGTTTTTTCCTGCAAAAGCCAGAAAACTTCCGTACTCCTGGAATTTTTTCGATTCCTTCCGAAATTTTAAACATAACAATCGTACCACAAATCGAACCTAAAAGTCCAATCCCGAATGGTCCATAGTTTGCTTTGGCAATATCAATTCGTATAAAAGCTGCAATTAAAAGCCAAATTACTGCCAAGATTGCATAATTCCATTTGTGTTTGGCAAGCCAAGAAAAAATATCTTTTTTGTGGATTAAATGGCCAATTTGATACAGGAAAAAACACGTAAATGCTACATCCATCTTAAATGGTAATTTGATTTTCGCTAACGATAATCCATATCCAAGCAAGAATAAAAATATACTACAAATACCAACGATTCCCTCTTTTTTCTTTGCTAGTTTGTAAAGAATAGCAAAGAAAATACGGATCATTGCGAGAAATGGAAAAAACCATAATACACTGATATTACAAAATTTCGTTTCAAATAAATGAATTGTAATGTATTTTATTTCTTGCCAAAGTGGAACTGGTAAATTTAACGAAGCAAAAAAGAGTAATTCACAGATATACCAAACTAGAATAGTTGGTAAAACTAATTTTAAAAAAGTATTTTTTATGACGGATCCAATCTTTTCCTCTTCCTTGAAGAAAAATCCACTTGCAATAGCAAATAGCGGCATGTGAAAAGAATAAATCCATTGCGAAAAACCATTCTCATATGCAAGTGTATGTCCAACAAGCATCAAGATAATGGCAATTCCTCTAGCTATATCAATAAATAAGACTCTTTTCTTCTCTTTCATTTTTTCTTCCCTTTTCATAACTTCTCTTGTATTATATCGATATCTTGTTTTTTTCGCAAGATTTTCCTATTTTTTTAATCGATCATAGAATTTTCATATTTTTTTCACATTTTTGTTGTATGATAAAGAAAAAATTTAGTATATTAATAGAAAGATTTGATGGAGGGATAAAATGGAGAACAAAGAAAATCAAAATCAAGAAAACACATTTACAAAAGATTCTGAATTTAAAACTGTCAAAACTGGAGTTTCGACAAGTTCTACCTTTTCAGAGAAAAAACCAAAGAAGAAAAAACAAAAATCACAAATTGGAACTCGTGTCGTTCTGCCATTTTTTAGTGGTGTATTAGGAACCGTTCTTGTTTTAGGAACTTGCCTTTATGTTCCACCAATTCGAAATTACATTACAACGGAAATGCTAGGGGTTGAGGATAATACCTCGGAAGAATCTACGACATCTCTTTCCGATTTCTTCAACAACTCAAGTTCCGAGAATCGAAATCTCGTTTCTTTATCCAGCTTATCGGAGACAGGAATTAGTGTTGCAAATAAAGTACAACCATCGATTGTCGGCATCACCGTAGAATATGCCGTAAATTCTGTTTTTAGTTCCGCATCTTCTACTGCTAGTGCAGAAGGTTCTGGTATCATTATTCGAGAAGATGGCTATATCTTGACAAACAACCATGTCGTTAATTCTTCAAGTTCTTCTTCTTTTTATGAAGTTGGAGATGCAAGTAAAGTAACGGTTTATCTACATAATGATGAAACCCCTTATGAAGGAACCATCGTTGGAACAGATGAACAAACTGACCTTGCTGTTATTAAAATTGAAAAAACCGGTCTAACAGCTGCTGAACTTGGTGATTCTGATGCTGTTCAAGTAGGTGAATTTGCAATGGCAATTGGAAATCCTCTTGGGATGGAAAGTAGTGTTACCAGTGGTGTGATTAGTGCTGTTAACCGCGAAATAACGGACACAGATGGAACAACTTATACCTTAATTCAAACCGATGCTGCCATTAACTCTGGAAACAGTGGTGGTGCTTTAGTTAATAGCGATGGTCAAGTCATTGGTGTTAATTTCTTAAAAGTTTCTGGCACTGGCGTAGAAGGATTAGGTTTTGCAATTCCAATTAACGATGCCAAAGAAATTGCAGAACAATTAATTCAATACAACAAAGTAAAAAGACCATACATGGGTATTTCCGGAATTGATATTGATAGTGATGATGCAAGACGTTATAGTTTAGTAGAAGGTATTTATGTTAGAAGCGTTGAGGACTTCTCAGCTGCTCAAAAAGCAGACATTCGTATTGGAGACGTTATCATTGAAATGGATGGACAAAAAGTAACAAACATGAATGAATTAAATGCATTAAAAAATGCACATCAAATCGGAGATGAAGTAACCTTGAAAGTTAATCGCTCTGGAAAAGAAATTGAAATTAAATTAACCCTTGGTGAACAACCATAAAAAGAATTTTTTTAAAAGATCACACCAAGTTCACACAATGGGCAAAAACCGATGGTATATTATACTCAAGTTGAGAAAATCAACGAAAAAACATCCCCTTTTATTTTCTAAAAAAAATCATCTAGTGAAAACTAGATGATTTTTTATCTTTTATCTAAAGCTTTAATTATACACATATTTTTGCGGGTTAATCTGAGTTCCATTTTGACGAATTTCAAAGTGTAAGTGGTTTCCCGTTGATCGTCCTGTGGATCCAACAGCTGCAATTTTCGTTCCAGCTGTTACAGATTGTCCAGCTTTTACATAAATTTTACTACAATGTCCATAATACGTTTCGATTCCGTTACCATGGTCAATGATAACTAAGTTACCATATCCACCATAATTCATTCCAGCAGATTTGATTACACCATCTGCTGCTGCATAAATTGGGGTTCCATTTGGTGCAGCAATATCGATTCCTTTATGGGTATGTGTACGAATACTTTCCTTACTACCAAAACGGGAACTAATTCTTCCAGTTACTGGCTTGTTTGCGAAATATACTCCATTTAATGTATGAGATTGTTTTTCCTCTTCTTCTTGCACAACTTCTCGAACAAGATCTCCGGTTGATACTTTTGCAAGCATGTATTCTGTTACTTGTTCCTCTTTATTTTCTGTATAAACTTCTGTGATTCCGATTTTCGAAGTGACTTCTTCAATATATTGTCCTTTTAATGTTTCAACTAGTATTTCTGCTTCTTCAAGTGTTTCTACATACTCTGTTATTTCCCCATCCAATGTGATTGCATACATTTTGTAGATTGTTTTTACCGAAGCTTCCATCGTATCTAAGATTTCTTCTTCGTTGGTTTGAGTTGAATGGGCTACTAGTTTTAACTCATATTGTGGTTTTACTTCGATTTCACTGGATAATACAGTTTCTTCGTCATTCTCCAATAAATCATTATTTATTTTCTTTTCAAATTCAAATCGGTTTGTTACGTATCCAATTTCTTGGTCACCTAAGGTAACTTTATAAACTGGTTTATATTTAGCGATTGCGATCATTGTAATAGCAAATAGAGCGATTACAACGATATTCATAAGCTTTAGGATTTCTTTTGTGTAGTACTTTAACCTTTTGCTTAAAATAAATTTTCACACTCCTTTTTACGTGCAACCATCTTTTATTATACTACATATTGTGCACTTTTTCAAATAAGATATACCTTTTTAAGCAATTTTTGAGCATTTTTACTTGTTTTGGTTCTTCTGGACTCCATTTTATTCCATAGTTTCCTCATTTTTCCTCGTTTTTTCTCACTTTTTCTCGCTTTTTCTTCACTTGATTTTCTTTATTTTTGCCGTTCTAAGTACTTTTTCATCAAAAAAGAAGAATCCTGAAACAATCTAGAATTCTTCTTTTTTTCTTTTTCTTGTTTTACTTTTTACTGATTTAATTGAATCGATAATAGCTTACTAATACCATTTTCCTCCATCGTCACCCCATAAACGGAATCTGCGATCTCCATGGTTCCTTTTCGATGGGTAATGACCAAAAATTGCGTTTCTTTACTAAATTTTCTTAAATAATCTGCAAATCGATAAACATTTACATCATCTAAAGCCGCTTCGATCTCATCTAAAATACAGAACGGAGCTGGATTTAGTTTTAATATTGCAAATAATAATGCAATCGCAGTTAATGCTTTTTCTCCTCCGGATAATAACATCATATTTTGAAGTTTCTTTCCGGTTGGTTGAACACGAATGTCGATTCCACAATCTAAGATATGCTCTTCGTCTTCTAGAATCAGCTCTGCTTTTCCTCCTCCAAACAATTCCACAAATACTTCGTTGAAATTTTGATTAATCAAATGGAATTTTTCTTTAAATTGTTCTTTCATTGTTTCCGTCATTTGACTAATCACTTGTCTTAGCTTTGCTGCAGTATTTTCTAGATCTAAGCGTTGTTCACACATAAAATCATAGCGTTCTTTTGTCTTTTTATATTCTTCGATTGAATCAATATGAATACTACCCAAATCACGAATTTGTCTTTTTAAATCATTTACTTCTTTTTGTGCCTTTGCTAGATTATCTGGTCTTACTGAATCCACGATTTGACTTGGTGTTAATTCATATTCTTCCCAAAGTTCATTTATCTCATCTTGTAAGTCTTGTTCCACTTTTGTTTTCTTCACTTCTGTTTTTACAATTTGTTCTTTTAATCCTTCTAAAACTTCAAATTGATGAGATACTTCTTTTTCAATTTCTGTTAGTTGCTGATTTTTCTCTGTTCTTAGCTGTTTTTGTTCTTCTACCTTTAAACTACTTGTTTTTGCTTCTTCTTTCACTTGCTCGATCTGTTTTTCAAAAGAAGCAATCTCTTCTGTATAAGTCTTGTTTTCTTGTTTTTGCTCTTCGATTCGTTTTTGTTTATTTTCAATCGCCATTTGGTTATTTCGAATTTCTTGCTCAATTCTTTCCAAAATTTCATCAATGGATAATTGACTCTCATCAAATGAACTAACCGAAATTTTTAAATTCGTAATATCAAAATTCAAGTCATCAATGTATTTTTGACGCTCTTGATTTGATTCCGCAAACTTTTGAATTTCTTCTGTAAATGATTGAATTTGCTTCTCTAATTTTTCCACTTCTTTTTGAAGTTCTTCCTTCTCTTTTGCTTTTGCTTCTTTTTGTTCTTGTATTTCTTTGTTTTCTTGTCTTAATCTTTCTAAACGTTTTTCTAGTCGTTCAATATTTTCTTCAATTGCCACCATTTTTTGTTTTTCCGTTGCATAAACGATATCACTTTCTTGAAGACTAGCTTCAAGACTTTGTGCTTCTTCTTCCAAAGAACTATTTGAATCCGTAAATTCTTCTTTTTCTTTTTGTATTTTTTCAATTTCTTTTTGCAATTGTTGAATCTGTTTTCCTAAATCTTCAATCTCACGACTTCTTCCAATAATATTAACGGTCTTTTGTGCAACCGATCCTCCTGTAATCGATCCAGAAGGATTAATAAAGTCACCTTTTAATGTTACGATACGGAATGCATAATTATTCTTTTTTGCTAGCGCAATTGCGGTATCCATATCTTCTACAATTACAGTTCTACCAAGAAGACTTAATACAATTTGTTCATAAATTTTATCATATTTAACTAAATCAGAAGCAATTCCAATGACTTGGCTTTCTTTTTCTTTTGCGATTTTTTCTAATTTTTTTCCATGAACCGAAGCAATTGGTAAGAATGATGCTCTTCCTAAATGATTGGTTCTCAAATATTCCACTAATTTTTTGGCATCGGTTTCTTTTTCCGTTACAATATTTTGAACTGCTTGTCCCAAAGCCATTTCAATAGCTACTTCATATTCTTTTGGAACTGTGATCAAATTTGCCAAAACCCCATGCACTCCAGATTTTAAATTTGCATCTTTTTCACATTCTTGTAAAAGAGCTTTTACACTTTTGATATAGCCTTCTTTTTCTTTTTCGGTTTCGATTAAGAATTTTTGTCTTGCACTTTTTACGCGAAATTCTTCGGTTAATTGATTTTGTCTTTCCTCATATTTTTTTGTTTTTTGGTGAATTTGATCTCTTTGCTGATTTAATTTTTCTAGTTCTTCCGCCGTCTTATTTCTTCTATTTTCGATTTCATAAAAAGTTTTTCCTAATTCTTGTTTTTCCTCTCTTTTAGCATCTAATTCTGAAATCGTATTTTGAATTTCACCTTGATTCGTTTCTTTTTTCTTTTCCAAGTTTTCTGTATGAATCTCACAACTGTGAATTTGAGAAAGAATTTCATATCTTTGATCCGTATCTTGCTCAATCACTTGTTTTTTCTCTTCAATCTGTTTTTCTTTTTCAGAAAGACCCTTGGATAGCTCTGCAAGTTTTGCTTCTTTTTCCTCTAATTCTTTTTGAAATTTTTCTTTATTTTTGGATAAATTCGATCTTTTTTCTGTTTTTTGCTCTTTTTCTTCGTTTAGCTCCTTGATTCTTTCTTCGTTTTGTTTCATTTCCTCGCATAAACGAACTTCATTTTGTTGATTATTCTGAATTTTTTCTTGATGAATACTAATTTCTGCTTGAAGCTTTTCAATTTGGTTACTACTTTCAAAACTACTATTTTGAATTCGTTCGATTTCATTGATGATCTGATCAATCTCCTCACGAAGCTTTTCTTTCGTTTCTCCGTATTTTCGTCATCTTTTCGTCTTCTTGTTCCTTTTGTTCTTGTAGAATCAAAAGGTCGTCTCCAACTTTCTTGATTTTCTCTCGGAATGACTCAATGTTGACAGAAAAAACACCAATTTCAATCGTCTTTAATTCTTCTCGCAATTCTAAGAATCTTCTTGCTTTTTCAGCTTGTAATTTCAAAGGTTCAATGGAAGATTCGATTTCCGATAAAATATCATTAATTCTTAATAGATTTAATTTTGTCTGCTCTAATTTTTTCTCCGACTCTGCCTTTCTCGTTCGATATTTCACAATTCCTGCCGCTTCTTCAAAAATATGTCTACGATCCTCTGATTTATTACTTAAGATTTCATCAATTTTCCCTTGTCCGATAATACTATATCCATCTTTTCCAATTCCTGTATCCATAAATAGTTCTAAAACATCTTTTAGGCGACATGGAACTTTATTAATATAGTAACCAGTTTCTCCACTTCGATAAATTTTTCGGGTAACGGTTACTTCTGAATATTCAATTGGAAGAGATCCATCCGTATTATCGATGACAATCGAAACTTCAGCAAATCCTAGTGATTTTCGAGCTTGTGTTCCAGCAAAAATAATATCTTCCGATTTTGAACTTCGTAAAGATTTCATACTTTGCTCTCCTAAGACCCAACGAATACTGTCCGATATATTGCTTTTTCCAGATCCATTCGGTCCAATAACCGATGTAATTCCTGGTTTAAATTCTAATACTGACTTATCAGCAAATGACTTAAACCCCTGTAATTCTAGTCTTTTTAAATACATATTTTTTTCCTTCTTTTCTTTTCGCTTTGCAATACTTAAACTATATCTTAAAATCCTTTTGATTTCAAGTTTTGCAGGGAAATTTTCTTTTTTCCTTGATTTTTTAATTTCACCGTGCATATAATTGGAATAAATTCCTATACACGTATGTAGCCAAGAATTTCTTGACTACGCCGGACAAAAAATGGAGGTCACTTATGTCAAATCCAAAAAAGCAGAACAAAAAGTTCAATCTCAAAACCTCTTTTCACCAGATCTGCTCTGCAGAAAACTGCAACTTGGATTCCTCGTTCGATTCAACCAAACTGATGGCTGTTGTATGCACTTGTTGTCCTACTCACCACTGTGAATCTGGCTATCCTTGCTACGAAGAAGATATCTGTGAGATCATGAAATGCGTTCCCGAATCGGTAGTTGCCACTTATCGCTGGCTAAACGGCTAAGGCCTTTTCATCCCATATTTTGCTCCCCTCTGGATTCTCTCTAGAGGGGAGCTTTTTTATTTGCTATTTTTTTTCTTTTTCGATATAATCGAAACAATCCCAAAAGATTAATGAGGTGAATTATGAAAAATCTATTGATTCAAAACGGATCTGTTCTTCTTTTTTCAGAAGACAATTCTGATTTAACTTTCGTTCGAAAAGATCTTCTTGTTTCAGATGGAAAAATTCAAAAAATTGAAGATTCCATCTCAGAAAAGCCAGAAGATTGCTTTGTTCTAGATGCTTCTGGTATGGCTGTTCTTCCTGGATTGATTAATACCCATACCCATTTACCAATGAGCATTTTTCGAGAAACATTTGAAGGTTGCAACCTTTATGACTGGCTTCATGATAAAATTTGGCCTTTAGAAGCAAATTTAACCGATGAGCACGTTTATTATGCTACCATGCTTTCTTATCTTGAACAAATTCGAACTGGAACTACTTGTACCAATGATCATTACTTTTTTTCCGAAGCAATTCGAAAAGCAACCGAAGATAGTAAAATGCGCAGTGTTTTAACAAGAGTTTTAATGGATTCGGATGGAAAAGAGGCAGGCAAAAAAAGAGAAGAAGAATTTCGCAGCTTTTATGAATCTCGCAACCCAGAAAATTCTTTGATTACCTATACCGTTTCTCCCCATTCTTTGTATACCTGTTCTCCTACCTGTTTAGAAAAAGCTGGAGAGCTTGCAGAAGAATATCATCTTCCTGTTCATGTCCATTTCTTAGAAAGCCAAAAAGAAATCCAAGATATTCAGGACCTTCATCATACCCAAACAGCAGCAGAAGTATTAAAAAAATATTTTTCTAAAAGCAAACTAATCCTAGCACATTGTGTTCATTTAAATTCGAAAGAGATCGAAATTTTAAAAACACTTGACTGTGGGATTGCCCATAACCCTGTATCAAATTTACGTCTTGGTTGTGGAATTGCGGATACGACTCTTTATCAAAAAGAAGGTCTTTTGTTAGGACTTGGTACCGATGGTCAAGGAAGCGGCAGTAATCTTGATTTATGGGAAAGCATGCGTATGGCTTGCTTAATTCAAGGAGGTATTCATACCGAAGAAGAAAAACGTCTTTCTGCCAAAGATGTCCTACGAATGGCTACCATTGATGGGGCTAAAGTATTAGGTTTAGAAGATTCCATTGGCAGTATCGAAATTGGAAAACAGGCAGATTTAATTTGTATCGATTTAGCCCAAAATTTTGCTCACATCAAATCAACTCCAAATCATAACTCCATTTCCGATCTTGTTTACAACAAAAACGGTTATGATGTGGATACGACAATTGTAAATGGAGAAATTTTGATGCTTCATCGAGAAATCCGTTTCATTGATGCGGAAAAAATTATTCATGAAGTAAAACGATTTCTTTTTTAAAAAGATTGTGAAACGATCTTTTTCATGGTATGATTACAGTAAGTAATACAAAGGAGAAGTAATTATGTTTTCTAGTACAATTGATTTTTATAGTTCTACGAATCTAAAATCCTATAACCTAGATCGCGTTATGAAGTATCAACTTGATATTTTGGAACGATTAGATCCTTTTACCAGAACCCATAGCGAAAATGTAGCGAACTTAGTTTGTAGAATTTGTGAATATTTAAAATGTTCCAAAAAGTTTATCATTCATGCAACCATCTCCGGTTATTTGCATGATGTTGGAAAAATCTTTATCCCACCAGAAATTTTAAGTAAGCCAGAGCGATTGACGGATGAAGAATACGAAATTATCAAAACCCATACGACGCTTGGCTATGATATGTGTTACAAAGATTTAAAGTTGCGTCCTTATGCAGAAGGTGCTTTAAATCATCATGAAGCTTTAAACGGCACCGGTTATCCAAATGGAAAGACCAAAAAAGATATTCCTTATGTTGCACAAATTATTCGTGTTGCGGATGAATATGATGCCATTGTTACGAAACGCCAATACAAAACACATATTAATATCTCCGAAACCTTAAGAGAACTCATTAAAGATGCCAGACCAGAAGATCATTTAAAATCGGTTGCACTTGATATGCTTGCTGGTAATTCAAAAGACGGAAAAATTAATCCAAAAATTTTAAAAGTATTATTTAAGGTGGTCATTGATGATACGCTTTATGAAATTAGTGGTGTTTCCGAATATGTCGATTATTTAAAAGAAGAAATTAAACGTTTGGAATTAGTTGCTTCTTATCATCAAAAAATGGAAAAAGCGACTAAGGAAAAACAAAAAAATTACTATCAAGAAGGCATCCGTATGCTATTGAAACGTGAAGAAACAATGGAAAATTATCAACAAATTTTAGCAGAGTACAAACAAGCTTATCAATTAAGAACCGATGTCATTCAAAAATTATATCAAGAAATTAAAATCATAAAAAAACTAAAAGTTTAAAAAAATTGTTATCTTTCTTGAAATTTCTTTACATATTATGATATATTAACGAATAAGGAAATATCCAATCAAAAGGAATTAGAAAAGAAAAAGGGAAAAGAGAAGATCTTTCAATCGAAAAATCTTCTCTTTCTTTTTAAGTTAGTTCAATTCCAAAACTTACACCCAAAGCATTATTAATTTTTGCAATGATTTCTTGATCATCAATATGTCCAATCTTTTCTTTTAGTCTACTTTTATCAATGGTTCGGATTTGTTCTGCTAAAACAATCGAATCTGCTTTTAATCCATTGTTCTGTGAACCAATTTCAATATGGGTCGGTAATTTTGATTTTCCTGTTTGCGAAGTAATCGCTGCTGCGATTACCGTAGGACTGTGTTTGTTCCCCATATCATTTTGAATAATTAAAACTGGTCGAACTCCCCCTTGCTCTGAGCCTACGACTGGACTTAAATCTGCATAAAACATGTCTCCTCTTCGAACTACCATTCTACTTCACTCCTAAAACGATTGCTTTTGTTATTCTTAAAATCTACTGCAAGGATTAGTTATGTTAAGAGAGTTTCGAGGTATGAAGTTTTTTCTCTTTTATTTTTAGATATCTCTCTTTTGTATCTTTTATTTTTCTTTAACACTCCTCATTTCGATCTCTTTATATAATATGTAAACTTTATTTTTTTGGTTCATGTCTTCTACCACTAGTTTCTGTGGCTTTCCAGTTTCTTTGCTTACATACAGTCTCTTTTGCTTCTGATACGGATTTGTATTTGGATCGATTTGAAAGATTACGACATTTTCCTCTTCGCTTCTTTGTTTGGATACACTTTCTTGATATTCTTCTAAAAAGTCATCTAACCATAAATCATTTTTTGTCATGTCCTGATATTTCTCATAAATCTTACTTAAATTTAAGGTCGTATTTTTTACTTCTAACTGATTTTGTTTCTTTATGATCTGAACACCTTTTAGATTCTCTGGTAATAAAACTTCTTGTTTGGCTATTTCTTGTTCTCCTTGTTTTTCGTATTCTTGTTTCAAAGTATATGTATTCGTATTCTTATTACTTTGAACCGTTACTTCAATTGTTGCTTGGTAATAACTAATCTGACACAGATTGGATTCAATTTCATCAATTGAACCACTATTGCTAGTATTTCCGTTTTTCAGAATTTTATCATCTTGTTGTTTAAAAATGAGAAAAAAAATAAGGAAAAGAACCAAAATTCCGGATCATAATCCACTTTTTCTTCCCCATCTGTGCAAAATTTATTTTTTTCACTTTTCCTTTCCTCCTTTTATCCAGAAAAAAAGAATAGAATTTACTTCTATTCTTTTTTTCATATTTATTCTTGGAAAGGTTTTCCTATTCTCAAATTTATTGTTAAATTTGTTCAAAATACTGGGTTAGACATTCTTCTAATGCTTTTTGTGTTTGAATGGTATTGATCTCATTCCTTATTTTTGTTGCATCTTTTTGATTTTTGATATAGGCACTAACATGTTTTCTCATTTCTTTAATTCCTGTTTCTTCCCCTTTTTGTTCAACCGCTAATTGAATATGTTTTAAAATTACTTGCAAAATCTCTTGTTTCGTCATTGAAAATTCAGTTCCATCCAAATAACTACGAATTTCTTGGAAAATCCACGGTCTTCCCAAACATGCTCTGCCAATCATAATGCCATCTACACCAGTTTGTTCTAGCATTTTTTTGGCTGATTTTCCATCTACCACATCACCATTTCCGATTACTGGTATGGAAACAGTTTCTTTTACTTTTCGAATCATTTCCCAATCTGCTGTTCCAGAATAGAAATCTTCTCTCGTCCTTCCATGTACGGTAATCGCTTTTACTCCGATTTCCTCCATTCTTTTAGCTGCTTCAATTGCCACGATATGTTCTCTATCCCATCCAAGTCTCATTTTAACGGTAACTGGTTTCCCGTGTATTTTCAATTGCTGCTTTTACGACTTCTTGTGCTAAATCTAAATCTAAAAGTAACTTACTTCCATCTCCATTTTTTACAACTTTTGGAGCAGGGCAACCCAAATTAATATCAATCAAATCTGCTTTCGGTTCTACTTTTTTGGTTGCATATGCCATTGCTTTTGGATCGCTTCCAAATAGTTGAACTGCAATTGGTCGTTTTTCACCTTCCATTTCAAGTAGTAAATTTGTTTTTTCATCTTGATAATAGATTCCTTTACTGCTAATCATTTCGGTATATACCAGTCCCGGATCATAGGCTTCGCAAATCAAACGAAATGCATGATCGGTAATTCCAGCCATTGGTGCTAAAAGGAGACGACTTTTTAACTTGCAGGTTCCTATCTTCCATTCTTGTTTCATCTTTTCCCTCATATTTTCCAAATTATTCTGCAAAAATTGCTTTCTTCCTTCTTCCACTAATATTTAATAAAATTCCAATTAAAATCAAATTGGTTAAAAGAGAACTTCCTCCATAACTTACAAATGGAAGTGGTACTCCTGTAATTGGTAAAAGTCCCATTGTCATACCAATATTTTCTGTCATGTGAAAAATCAAAATTCCTACAATTCCAGCTGCAATATAGGATCCTAAATCATCTTTTGCTGTTTTGGCAACATAGATCGATTTGGTAATGAGCAGAACATAGAGTACAATAACACTTGCTGCTACAACAAATCCTAATTCTTCTCCAATAACCGAAAAGATAAAGTCTGTTGTTTTTGGATACAAGAATCCTAATTGTGTTTGATTTCCTTTGGTTAATCCCATTCCAAACATTTCTCCTGCTCCGATAGCAAGTTTCGATTGTAGAATATTATAACCTGCTCCTCTCGGATCACTTTCCGGATTTAAAAATACATCAATTCTTGTTTTCGCATGATCTGGTAATACAAAAAAATACAATAGTGGAAGTGCAATCAAAACTAAAAGAATGGAAGTAAAAATATATCTTTTTTTAATTCCTGCTACAAACAAAATAGCAACTACAGCAAACATAAATGCCATCGCAGTTCCATAATCTGGTTGTTTTACAATCAATAGGACAGGAACAATCACCACTAGCAAAGATAGAAGCAATCTTGTTGGTCGACTAATTTCATCTTTTCCCTTTTTTTGAATTTTTGATACAACAAGTGCATATAGTAAAACGACTACGATCTTAGCAAACTCTGATGGTTGCAATGAGAAGGATCCCACATTAAACCAACTGGTAGCTCCAGAAATTGGTTCTGTGAATAGAACCGCAATTAAAAGAATAATCGAAATTCCATATAGAACTGGCGAAATTTTTGCCATAAACTCATAATTAACTACAATGGAAACAATTAAAATGGGAATGCTAATTGCTAACCAAATCAATTGTTTTTTGAATTCTTCAAATTCTGTATTTAGCGTTGCTGAATAAAGTGCAACCAATCCAATTGCAATTAATAATAACGTACAAATTAAAATGCTCCATTCGATATTTTTTAATGTTTTTTTCCTCATATCTCTGGTTTTTTCGTCCTCCTTTTGATCTTATAGCAAGGATAGAGCAGATGACTCATCTGCTCTATTCCCTTATGCTTTTTTAGTTGTCGCTTCTGTTTTTTCTGTCTCTTCTATCTTTTCTTCTCCCTTTTTTTCTTCTCCCTTTTTTTCTTCTTCCTTTACTTCTTGTTTTTCTTCCCCAACTACATTTTGTTTTTCTTCCTCTGATACCGCTTCTACCTGGCTAATAACTTCTTCTACGGTTTCTGCGATTGTCTCTGGGGTTTCCTCTTCTTTTTCTGTTGTCTCTTCTTTTCCTTTTTCTGCTGCAGCAATTCTTGATTCGTTCTTGATACTAACAATTGGAATGTTTGCATATAGAATAGGAGCACCCATCGTTCCATCTGAATTTGGTTTATTAGTTAATTTTACATCGATCTCTTTTTCATCTACATCAATGTATTTTTTGATTACGTCTATAATTTCTTGTTTCATTAATTCCATGAAATCTGCTGATACGTTTGCTCTGTCCTGCATGAGAACCAAATGCAATCTTTCTTTTGCTGCATTTTTGGTCTTAGAGCTTGTTTTTTCTGTGTCTTTCTTTCTCATTTTATTAAAAAATTTCATCACTCCGTCAAACATTCTTGAATCCTCCCTATAGTATTATTTCTTAGAGAAAATACTTTTGATCTTTCCGAAGAAGCCATTATTTGCTCCTGGCATTGTAATGTCAATATTCTCTCCTAAAATTCTTCTTGCAATTTCCATATAAGCCTTTCCAGAAGGTGCTTTCTTATTTGATACTACAGGTTCTCCTTTATTGGTTTGCGTAATAATATATTCATCATCAGGAACTACTCCAATTAAATCAATGGATAATAAATCCACAATATCTGTTACATCCATCATTTCGCCTTTTTTCACCATGTTTGGTCGAATACGGTTAATGACTAGTTCTGGATTTTTAAGTTCTGATGCTTCTAATAGTCCAATAATACGATCTGCATCACGAATTGCAGAAATTTCAGCAGTTGTTACAACTACTGCACGATCTGCTCCCGCAATCGCATTTTTAAATCCTTGTTCTATACCTGCTGGGCAATCGATAAGTATATAGTCAAATTCTTCTTTTAGCTTACTTGTAAGTTCTTTCATTTGTTCTTCGTTTACTGCGCTTTTATCTCTTGTTTGTGCGGCTGGAAGCAAGAAAAGTTCATTAAAACGCTTGTCCTTTATAAGGGCTTGTCTTAATTTACATTTTTCTTCTACAACATCTACTATGTCATACACAATTCTGTTTTCTAATCCCATAACAACATCTAGGTTTCGTAATCCGATATCTGTATCAACTAATACCACTTTTTTGTCTTTTAACGCTAATGCTGCACCTAGGTTAGCTGTTGTAGTTGTTTTTCCGACTCCGCCTTTCCCTGATGTAACAACTATAACTTCTCCCATTTTCTCCTCCTTAAAATCTTTAAGCTTATTACAGATTTTGTTGCTTTTTTCAATTTTTTATCATTACTATGATATCTTGAATTTTGCGAAAAGTCAATGAATCTGAAAAAAATAGTTACAAAATTATTACAATTTTGTAACTATTCTGAAATAAAGCACTTGTCTTTTTCTTGTTTTTTTCTTACTTTACTTTCTTCTTTATTTTTTATACATCTGAAATCTTAATTCCAGTTCTTAAAGTATTTTTATAATTATATTCCGTTGTTCCATCTACAACTCTTGACATTGTTTTTTCTGGTATTACAACTGTTAAATCTCCCTCCATGGTAATATCTCGTACTTCTACTACATAGTCTTTTCTTTTTAAATCACTATAAGAGTTATATACCGTAATTCCTACTTTACTTGTCACATCTTGATTATTGATTTTTATCTGGATTTTATTTGAAGGTTCGACATAAGTAGAGGTACTCGTATCTCCTTCATAAGTACTACGGATTAAAATTTGATCCGATTCTGCTTTCGTCAAACCATCTTCCCATAGTACACGTACATAACGCACATCGGTATTTGGTCTTGTATAGGTATCACCTTCTGTGGTTGAAAAATAGGTTCCGTTTGCACGATAACTAATCCACTTTACTTTGGTACCATCGTTTTGTCCAACACATTTATACATATTTTGTGACACATAAATCATGTCTGTATAAACAGCATTTGGATGATCTGCGTTGTTTTCTTCCATCGTTCCACTGTTATTAATATATCCAATTTTAAAATTTCCATTAAATAAGTTGCTGGTTAATAAGTCAACATTAACATTATAGGTATCATCGGAAGCTCTTATTGTAAATTTTGCAACTTGATTGGAATAACTAGAAGTAGCTAGTTTCCAGGCAAATCCTGAGTTTTGGGCTCTTTCTACTAAACCTGCAACCTCTATTTCATAATAACTTTTTAAGGCCAAATCAGCCAATAACTGAGACTTTCGCACATAACTTCCTCTGGCATATAGTCCAAGTAGAATTGCGTAAAAAGCTAGAAGCGTAGCAGTTACAATTACTGCAATTGATCCTTTTTCGTTTTTCCAAATTTTTTTCATTTGCATGTTTTTCTTCCTTTCTCTTAGAAGATTTCCTTACTTTATCATAATTTAAAAAGCACGGATTGTCAATTGATTTTGCCGTTATTCTTTTCATTTTCTTTTTCATTTTTTGTCTTATACTGTCCTTTCAGTTTTCTTGACATCTGTTTTGTTTAAACATATAATAAGCTTGAATAAAAGATGATATTTTTTCATTTTATCCGTTGTTTTTTTTCTTTTATTCATATTTTAAGTAAGGAGGCTTTCGTTTATGAATGACTTAATTGAAATTAGATGGCATGGTAGAGGCGGACAAGGTGCAAAAACAGCTTCTCTTCTTTTAGCAGATGCTGCTTTTAATACCGGAAAATATATTCAAGGTTTTCCAGAGTATGGACCAGAAAGAATGGGTGCTCCGATTACCGCATATAACCGCATTAGTACAACACCAATTCGTATTCATAGTAATATCTATGAGCCAGACTATGTTGTCGTTGTAGATGATACTCTTTTGGAAAGTGTTGATGTTACAGCAGGACTAAAAGAGTCCGGTGCAATTATCATTAATACTACCAAAGATGCAGATTATCTAAAAACTGTTTTGAAAGGCTATCATGGCTCAATTTATACAATTGATGCAAGACGTATTTCAATGGAAACACTTGGTAAGTATTTTCCAAACACACCAATGCTTGCTGCAATCGTAAAAGTAAGTAACATTATGGATGATGCAGAATTTTTGGAGGATATGAAATCTTCTTTTAAACACAAATTTACAAAAAAACCAGAAGTAATTGATGGAAATATGAAAGCTTTAGAAATGGCCTTAAAAGAGGTACAAAAAATATAAGTTCTAGGATCTTTCAAACCTAAATCTAAGAATAAGGATGGATTTTGAATAATGGCAAAAATGAATATTGATAAAACAACACCTTGGCAAGATTTGACGCCTGGTGGAACAATCTATCAATCTGGAAATGCTATGGAATTCAAAACAGGAGATTGGAGAAGCATTAAACCGATTTATCTTTCGGAAAAATGCAAACAATGTGGTCTTTGTTTTCCAGTATGTCCAGATAATGCAATTCCAGTAAAACAAGATGGAAATCGTACAGATTTTAATTATGATTACTGTAAAGGATGTGGCGTTTGTGCAAAAGTATGTCCTTTTGGAGCAATCGAAATGAGTAAGGAGGGAGAATAAGATGGGAATTCGTGAACGTTTAAGTGGTAATGAAGCTTCTGCAATTGCAATGAAGCAAATTAATCCAGATGTTGTAGCAGCATTTCCGATTACACCTTCTACTGAAATACCACAATATTTTTCTAGTTTTGTTAGTAATGGACTAGTTGATACAGAATTTGTTGCAGTTGAAAGCGAGCATAGTGCAATGAGTGCTTGTATCGGTGCAGAAGCTGCTGGTGCTAGAGCAATGACCGCTACTTCTTCTAATGGTCTTTCTTTTATGTGGGAAATGATCTATATTGCATCAAGTAGCCGTCTTCCAATTGTTATGTCTTTAGTCAATCGTGCCGTTTCTGGCCCACTTAATATCCACAATGATCACTCAGACGCAATGGGTGTCCGTGATGCTGGTTGGATTATGCTTTTCTCAGAGAATAATCAAGAAGCTTATGATAACTTGATTATGGCTCATCGAATTGCAGAGCATAAAGATGTATTATTACCATTAATGGTATGTCAAGATGGATTTATCACATCTCATTCTATTGAAAATATTGAATTAATTGAAGATGAAAAAGTAAAAGATTTTGTTGGAACTTATCATCCAGAACATTATTTATTAAATGATAAAGAACCAATCTCAGTTGGTCCTATGGATTTACAAGCATTTTTAGCAGAGCATAAGTACCAACAAGCAGTTGCTATGAGAAATGCCAAAAAAGTAATTCTTGATGTAGCAGCTGATTTTGAAAAAATGACTGGTAGAAAATATAGCTTCTTTGAAGAATATCGTTTAGAAGATGCTGATATCGCAATTGTTTGCATGAACTCAACCGCTGGAACAACCAAAGATGTTGTTGATTCTTTAAGAGAAAAAGGCATTAAAGCAGGTCTTTTAAAAGTTCGTGTTTTTCGTCCTTTCCCAGCAGAAGAGATTGCGAAAGCATTGTCTGGTTTAAAAGCAATTGCTGTTTTGGACAAGGCTGATTCGTTAAATGCAGCAGGTGGTGCACTATTTACTGATCTTACTTCTGCTATGTATACGAATAGTGTTTCTGTTCCTACTTTAAGCTATATCTATGGTATTGGAGGAAGAGATACTACTTCAAAGGATATTGAATCCGTTTATACCGATTTACAAGAAGTTGTAAAAAGCAACCATATTGAAAATCCTTATCGCCATCTTGGTGTTCGAGGATTAAATTAAGGAAAGGGAGGAAAAAAATTATGGCATATAATTTAAAAGAAGTGATGACAAAACCGGATCGTTTTACCTCTGGTCATAGAATGTGTGCTGGATGTGGAGCTCCACCCGTTGCTCGTATGGTTTTACGTGCTGTTAAACCAGAAGATCATGTTGTTGTATCCAATGCAACTGGTTGTATGGAAGTTTCTACTTGTATGTATCCTTATACAGCTTGGACAGACTCCTATATCCACACCGCTTTTGAGAACGCTGCCTCTACTTGCTCAGGAGCAGAAGCTGCTTATCGTTCCATGAAAAAACAAGGAAAATTACCTGCTGATAAAGATACCAAGTTCATTACCTTTGGAGGAGATGGCGGTACTTATGATATCGGTCTTCAAGCTCTTTCTGGAGCAATGGAAAGAGGACACGATATGGTTTATGTTTGCTATGATAATGGTGCTTACATGAATACTGGTATTCAACGTTCTTCTGCAACTCCAAAATTTGCAGATACAACAACCACACCAGCAGGAAGTGTCATTCCTGGAAAAGCACAATGCCGTAAAGATCTTACTAGTATTATGGTTTCTCACCATATTCCATATGTTGCACAAACACTTTGTATGACAAACTTTAAAGATCTTTATGAAAAAGCAGAAAAAGCAATTTATACACCAGGTCCAGCATTTTTAAATGTAATGGCTCCTTGTCCAAGAGGATGGGGATATCCAACTGAAATGTTAATGCAAATTAATAAATTGGCTGCTGATACTTGTTATTGGCCATTATATGAAGTAGTCGATGGTCATTATAAAATCAACTATAAGCCAGCAAAAAAATTACCTGTTGAAGAATTCTTAAAACCTCAAAAAAGATTTAAACATATGTTTCAACCAGGAAATGAATGGATGATTGAAGAGTTCCAAAGAATTGTCGATGAAAGATGGCAACAATTATTGGATCTAGAAAAGTTAACCAATGAGGAACAAGCTTAAAATTTTATAACCTTATACAAAAAAAGCAGATGGATTTTATCTTTCCATCTGTTTTTATTGTTTTCGATTATTCTCGATTAAAGGAATATTCAAATTCTGTACCTTCTCCTAGTGACATCGAAAATGTCTTCTTTACCGCATAAGTAGCATTTGGTTGCTCTTCATTTTTTATCGTTACCTCATAACGATAAATATAATCATAAGTTTCAAAATTGCTTACACCAATTGTATTTTTTGCAAAGAAGTTTTCTTTCACATAATTTTCAAAGTCTCCTAGTGTTGGGAAATTTTCATTTCGGTAAGTTTCATTTAATTTTTGATAAGCATATTCATAATCTCCCGCATTAATTGCTGTGAATAGCTTGATTAAATTTAATTGCATTTTTCCTTCTACATTCGCTTGGTTATATTGTTCCACAAATTCCGGTAAATCAATCGTATACGTATCTAATAGAACTGTATAGTTCATTGGTGAAGTTGCTCGAATGATATAGTAATTTCCATAATCATCAATCAAAGTATATTGTGTATATTCGTCAGTTTCTTCTATTTTGTATTGATCCAGTCCTTTTACTTCATAAGTATTTAAATAATTGATGTATTCTTCTTCTGATTCGAAATCTTCATATTGCTTCATCATTTCTGGAAGCATTGACGTGAATTGTTCTTGATGATTTGTCACATATTCTTGATAACTAGAACGAGTCGGATATTTCGCTTTTTGATACTCTGTGTCTAATCTGCTATAGGCATAATCCGTGTAAAACAAATTCTCTTTTAACCAAGTTTCAAAATAGCGAGTAATCATTTCTTCTTCCATTATTGTCATTTTTGCATATTTGTTATAATCATTTTTCTCAATTGTTTCGATCGAAACAAGCTCTGTTTTTTCGGTTCGATAATTTTCATAGGCACGTGCTTGAATTGGTTCTACTGCATAAGTAGAATTCTCATTGTCGATATAAACAAGTGCATAACACTCTTTTCCCTGGTTATTTGTTTCAATGATTCCATATACCAAGTAAATTGGATTGGTTAAGTCATCTTTATAATACATTTCTCTTGCTCGAAAAGATTCTCCTGTTCCACTCGTTCTTTGAGCAATACTAATTGCATTTGAAGATGTAATTTGATTTGTACTTTTGTAAGAATCTGCTAACACTTGATAAACTGCATCTTGATTTCCCATTTGTAAATATAAATAGTAGTTGGTCATCAATTTTTCAATGGAAAAGAATTCATCTTGTCCACGGACAGGAATGATATGTTCTTCGATATCGACTTCCATATTCTCATCTCTTGTTTCAGCCCACTCTTTTGCTTCTTTTTCTTGATTTAATTTTACCAAAATAACACCTGCTAAGATGAGCAAAAGTAGTAATACGATGATCACGATAATTCTTGCTTTCTTCAATTTTTTTCTCCTTTCACTTATCTTTTTCCATGAATTAAATGATAACAGTTAACAGAAGTAAATACGTCCTTAATATCTAGCCATCCAGATTTTCCATTACTGTTCGAAGAAGTTGTCGTATTCATATTAAAGATTTGTGTACCATCTTCACTAATGTCAACAATTGGCATCCAGTGCTGGTTACTCGTATATCGACTAGTTCCTCCTCGATTAGCTCCTTGTACGTGTACAATAACTTCTCCACCATTCCTTAAATGATTTCGAATCTCTGTTAATTGACTATCCGATAACTGTGTAGTTACACCTCCTGGACAAGCAGAATGTAACATACGACTCGTTAAATTGAATTCATAAATATTGCGACTCCAACTTGGCAAAGTTGTATCTCCATAACCACTTGCTATCGTACTTGCAGATGTACAGTAACATCCTGCAGCAGCCAAAGTACTTCCTCCTGAAGAAGTTTGATTGATCCAAGGTCCATAATCTTGTAAATACCAAGTATAGGTTTTTCCATTGGAACTAGTATAGGTTTTGAAAGTATAGCCAGAGATATCAGTTGATCCAACTTCTCCTCCCGATCTTTCTACATAAGTAAAGATTTCTTGTTCATTAGCAGATGTTCTTGTAATAGACAAATTTGGTGCATAGCTAAATTGCGCAATTTGACTGGCTGTATAGTAAATATAATATTTTCTTCCAAAAACTTCTCCTGCGGAAGATTGACTAAAATCATAGACACCTTTTACATAAGTTTCAAAAGCTGCATCTCTTGCAGGAATGTGTCCAGCTGAACCTCCTCCTAGAAGACACCACCAGTTATCCCAGATATATCGATTATGCTGCCATGAATTGACTTCATATAAAGCAGCACCTTCTTGGTAAACTGTTTTAAATGACTTTCCATTTCTGGTCGGTAAATGTCCAAAATTAATTTGAATTGCGGTTAGTGCCCATAATTGTTGTTTGGATAAGTTTAATCCTGCTGTACTCGATTTTACTGCACTTAAATATACTTCTCGTATATTTTCTCCTACTTCGTCGACTACTTCTTTTTCAATATAGATTTGAAAACTTGCGATTTCTCCACTTGCATATTGGGCCTCATGTCCTCTTGTTAACTTTGTTCCTACATAAGTCTCAATACTTTCTACTTCGAGTTCCTGTCCATTTTCCAACACTTTTCCTGGAACATTGAATTTACTATGATGGGATTTCCATTGAATATCTGCATTTCCGATTGTCGGCCAACCAATGGTATCATCATACATTAAATAGTATTTTCCATCTGATGATTGCGGTGCTTCTCCTGAATGAGAAAATTGTCTTAAATATTCTGCTAATCCTCCAATAGATGAAGAAGTAAAAGAATCTGTTCCAAAAATATTTAAATCAAGAGTTGTAACACCATAATTATGTCCCGTTAAACGATATAGGATATAACGCATAACCGTTTCATAAATCTGTGTTCTTTCTGTTGAGCCTAATAACTCAAATAGCATTTCTGCTCCTGTTACTAAGTTTTCTCTTGGTGATAGTGGAGCACTACTTCCTGGGACATCATATAAGATATAGATCCCTTCTACTTTTGTTCCAACCGATGTTGAATTTGTTGTCGGAGTTGCTTCTGTTCCTGATTGCTCACTCTCACTTGGTTCAGATGGTCTTAATGCAAAGTTAAAGTCTCTTTTGGTTCTTGTTGAACTAGTTGCTCCATTGACGCGAATATCAGTAAGGTTTCCACAATTATAATATAGTCCATTTCCAGCATAAATCTGTACATGACCTGCATAATTTCCTTTATTATCATTCATGATAATAATATCACCTGGTTGGATCGCATCAAAGGATGATACAACTTCCCATCCTAATGGATTATCCGCAAAAGTAGAGGATGTCCATTGATGACCGCCAAAAGTTGCTTTATAGCCTGCTTCATATAAAACCCAAGAAACAAATCCACTACAATCAACAGTTCCTCCTGTTGAAGTAATTGGAATACTTCCAGTTCCTCCATAAGTAAAGCCATTCGTTGCTACATAAGATTTGCAAGTTGCTGCTTTTTCCAAAATTGTTTTTGCAAATCCAGTCACTTGCGAAAGATCAATTTCTTGTTCTTCCGATGTTCCTGTTGTTGCTCCAGGTAAGCTTCCTAAATCTGTTACAATAAAACTTAAAAATGCGTCTGTGTTATCTTTTGTAATGGTAGTTCCTGCTTGCCAAGTTTGATATCTTGTTGAAACATTTACAGTTTTTAAAATATTGGTAATATCGATTTTTTCATAATCAATTGTTGTTTGATTCGTCTCGGAATCGGTTGTACTTGATTTGATAGTCCACTCTCCAATACGATCTGCACAATCAGAAGGACTCGTTTCTTTGTTATATACGGTTGGATTCGGTGTATCCGTTCGATCTGTATAGATTGGTTCTACTGTTTTTTCAATAAATAGAGTTCTTGCCTCTGTTATAATCGGTGTTAACGATGTTACATAGCTTACTTGTGTCGTTGGATTTTCCGCATATTCGCTCGTTACTTGTGAATTTGATCCTTCTACTGTTACACCATCTACGGTTGTATAGGATGATGTAGTTTGTGTTCCTGTTATTTGTGTTGTCGTCGTTGTTGTCGTTAAAGATTCTAATAAGGTAATTTCGATGGTTGTATTTTTTGTGTAATCTGCTAAAGCATTAACAAAATTCGGACTTTGTGTAATCAAACATAAGGCAACAAAAAATTCAAAAGGTGTTGAATATGGTGAAACCATAACAATATAATTAAATTCATTCTTAGAAATATGAACCGTTCCATCTGGATCGATGGTTGTGCTAGCAACGATCATGTTATCTCCGTCAATGGTAAAATAGTTTTTCGCACTCGCATTTCCACTTGCAATCATATTTTCCATTTCTTCTTTTTCAACATAACTTAAAGAAATGGTACTTCCATCACTACTACCTCTTTTTACCGTGATAACACCTTGTAAGCCATCTCCTCCCATATATGGATAAGAAGTTACAATCTCTGCTTCCATCCAGTTGGTTAGATATTCAATATTTCCTCCTAAGTTTAATTCAGATGCATCTAATCCAGCAGCTTCTAATCGCTTCATAATTTCTTCTTTAAAATCTTCTGGAATGACAATATTTTTATCTTCAACTGTTACAACATCTTTTAAACCAGATGCTACTTCTGATAATTTTTCAAAAGCACCATCAATAACACCCCAGAATAAAGCAGCCACTAGGATAAAAATGAGAAGTCCTATCACAGCTAGTTTTACCACTTTTTTTGCCATTCTTTTTACAACAGCACCCATTTTTTTGAAAACTTTTGATCCGTTTTCTTCTTCGTTCATTGCCTCACCTCTTCTTTTAAACCATTTTTCTTTCTCTATTTATTAAACGAATATTCAAAATTGGTTCCTTCTCCAAGAGACATCGAGAAGGTCTTCTTTACCACATAAGCAGCACTTGGTTGTTCTTCATTTCGAATCGTTACCTCATAACGGTAGATGTAGTCATAATTTGCAAAATTGCTTACACCGATTTCATTCTTTGTGTAAAAAGTTTCTTTTACGTAATTTTCGAAATCTGTTAATGTTGGGAAATTCTCTGTTCGGAAAGTTTGATTCAATTTCTGATAAGCATAACGATAATTTCCTTCATTAATTGCTGTGAAAAGCTTAATTAAATTTAATTGTACCTTTCCTGCTGTATCTGCTTGTTGATATTGACTTACAACCTCTGGTAAATCAATTGTATAAGTATCTAAAATTAACGTATAATCGGTTGGAGACGTCACACGGAAAATATAGTAATTTCCAGCTCGATCTAGACAAATATATTGTGTATATTCCTCTGTTGTCGTTGTTTGGTATTGATCTAATTTTAACATTCCTGCATCATTTTTGCGGTTTGCCAAATAGGTTCGATACTCTGTTTCAGAGGTAAATCGATTTGCTTGGTAATTAGGATCTAATTTCTGATAAGCTCTGCTTGCATTTAATAAAGTATCCATTTCATAGTCATCCATTAATAACGTACAAATTTCTTCATCTGTTACATTGGTATAACCAGAAAATTTATTGTATTGATTACTTTGTATTGCTTTCGGTTCGATAACTTCTCTTCCGTTCCTAATATTTTGATAACGAGCTTGGTTAATTTCTTCAATCGAATACGTAATATTCTCTAGATCCACTCGTAAGATTAGATAATACTCTCTTTTTTGGACATCAGATTCATTTACTTGTCGATAATCTATATCCATATTAAATTCATCCGTCATATCGATCACATAAGGAACATCGTAAACGGTTCCTTGCACAAAGAAAATTGGATAATCAAAATCATCTTGCATTTCTACAGAATCGATTTTGACAATTGGTTGCTGATTTTGAATTGGCATAACCTTTTCAAAGACATTTTCTTCTGTAATACTTTGTGAGTTAATCACTTCTTCATCTAATAAGTGGTAAATAATCTTACTACTTTTATACCCAATATTAGCAAAGTAGGTACGAAGGGTTTTATCAACCGCCATATAGCGGTTATACGTATCAATTTCTTGCATCGAGGAATCGACTTCCTCCATCACTGGTTCTGGTGTTGCTTCTTGAATTTCCTGAATGGTTCCTCTTTTTTGAAGAATAAATCCCAAAAGAACAATTGCTAAAATCACTAGAACTATGATGAAAAAGATAATGAGTCCTTTAATATGTTTCATAGAAAATCCTCCTTCTAGTGTCTTCCTGCATGAATTAATCCTTTGGTTACAGGATATGCAGGATTAACTGGCGTACTTGATGTCCATCCCCAACAACCGTCTGGATAACTCGATATCCAGTTTTCCAAGGATGTTGTACGAACATAGCCAATATTGTCTACTACTTGACCATTTCCAATATAGATCGCAACGTGTCCATAGATTCTTCCTGCTTGTGTAAAGCTTTCTCCATACACAGCTGCTCCTACTGGAATAATAGAGAAGTCCTTCGACACTCCAAAATTATATCCAGAACAATATGCACAGCATTTTCTTTCTACTGCTACTCCTGCTGCTTCATAAACATCATTTACCCAAGCAAGACAGTAACCGCCTCTTGCTGAAATTCCATAAGCAGCACTATTTTGTGCAACAGCAACAATTTTAAGCTGTAATTCATTTGCTTCTTCACTACCAGATATTCCGATAATTTGGTTACCGCTTTTATCAACATAAATTCCTTCATGGAATAACTTCCAGTTTGCTTCTGCTCGACCAACAGATGGATTGGTTTTGAAATAGTGTTGTCCTAATCCCCCACCAGATCGATAAGCTTGAACATTTTCTCTTAATGCATCTGTATTTCCATATTGATTCCACATCTGAACAAAGTTACCAATATTACCATATTGATATTTAATGGCAACTAATGCATCAATTTGTTGTTGATTTAATGGTGGTACACAGGCTTCTGTTGCTTTCTTTACTTCATTTCGACTATCATTAATTTCTTCCATCATGATGGAATCAATAATCGAGTTGTCTACCCCATGATCGTAATAACAGTTATCACCAATTTGCCAGGTCTCTACTCCCGTTACTCCTTTTGCAGCAAAACGTTCCACATTATATTTTAGTGCAACACCAAAACCAACGGTTGGAATGCCTACACCATCATCTGCAACCATATAGTGGCCTTCACTGTCTGTTCTAGTTCCTTCCCATGCTTTTAAGAAGTCTAAGAAAGCACTACCAGAACCAGACACTCCTGTAAAAGAAGCTCCAGAAAATAAACTTAAATCTAATTCTGTTACACCATAATTATGTCCTGTTAAACGATATAGAATATATCGCATAATAGTTTCATAAATTTGTGTTCTTTCATTTGAACCTAATAGTTTGAATAATAACTCTGCTCCTGTTACTAAATTATCTCTTGGTGATAATGGTGCACTACTTCCTGGAACATCATAAAGAATATAAATTCCTTCTACGATTACATCCTTTTCTGAACTTGGAGTTGTTGCAACTGTTCCATTTAGTTCCTCTTGACTTGGAGTAGACGGACGTAAAGCTAAATTGAAATCTTTTTCGGTTCGAGTAGATGTCGTTGCTCCTGGCTCTTGAATCGCCCCTGTATAACCACAGTTATAATATAGTCCATTTCCAGCATAAATCTGAATGTGTCCTGCATAATTTCCTTTATCATCATTCATGATAATCAGATCACCTGGTTGAATTGCATCAAAACTAGTAATTTCTTGCCATCCTAAAGGATTTGACTCAAATCTTGATACATTCCATTGATGTCCTCCAAAAGTAGCTCTATATCCAGCTTCATATAGAACCCACGAAACAAATCCACTACAATCCACCGTTCCTCCCGTTGATGTGATCGGAACATTCCCTGTTGCCCCATAAGTAAAGCCATTACTCGCTACATATTGCTTACAGTCCGCCGCTTTTTCTAAAATATTTCGAGCAAATCCTGTTACTTGACTTAAATCAATTTCCTCTTCTGGTTGAGAACCAGCACTTGCACTTGGTAGATCACCTGTCTCATTAACAATAAAACTTAAAAATGCATCGGTATTATCTCTTACATCATTTGTTCCAGATTGCCAAGTTTGATAATGGGTAGAAATATTCACAGTTTGTACCAAATCTGTAATACTGACTCTTTGATAAGTTCTCGTTACCACCTGATTATTCCCTGTACCGGTTGTTTCAGTATCGATTAATTCTAAGTTTCCAATTCGATCTTCTAAATCTGTTAAAATTGGTTCAGCATCTTGAACTCGATCTGTGTAGATTGGTTCTACTGTTTTTTCAACAAATAACGTTCTAGCTTCAGTTACAATTGGAGTAACTGAAGAAATATAGCTAACTTCTACAATTGGATCTTCAACGTAATCAGCCGTAGTTTCTGTTTCACTGCCGTCTATGCGAACACCATTTTCAGTTTTGTAGGTCATAGTTGTCTGTTTTCCTGCTACATTAGTCGTAGTTGTGGTTGTGGTTAGAGATTCTAGCAAAGTAATCTCAATTGTCGTATTTTTGGTATAATTTGCTAATTCGTTGACAAATTCTGGACTTTGCGTGATTAAACATAACGCAACAAAAAATTCAAAAGGAGTCGAATAGGCAGCGACCATCATTTCATAATTAAATTCGTTTCTTTGAATGGATGTTGTTCCATCGGAAGCATAGACTGTTTTCGCTGTTATCATATTACTTCCACTCGTAGAAAAGTAGTTTTTTGCATTCGCATCTCCATTGGCAAGCATATTTTCCATATTTTCTAATTCTGTATAGGTAAGGTCTGTTGTCGTTCCATCCGTATTTCTGCTTTGCACGGTAATTACACCTTGCAAGCCATCTCCCCCCATATATGGATAGGAGGTAACAATTTCTGCTTCCATCCAATTACTTAAATATTCAATATTTCCTCCTAAATTTAATTCGCTTGCATTTAATCCAACAGCCTCTAGTCGTTTCATGATCTCTTCTTTAAAATCTTCTGGAATAATGATGTTTTTATCTTCCACGACAACGGAATCTTTTAGTCCAGATGCTACTTCGGATAATTTTTCAAAAGCTCCATCAATAACACCCCAAAATAATGCTGCAATTAACACAAAAACAAGAATTATGATTATAGCAAATTTTATTTTAGTTTTAAAAAATCCCCCTATAAATCTTGCGGCATTCTTTCCTATGTTTTTAAGAAAGTCAGAGCCTTTTCCTTGATCATCCATTGTTTCACCTCTTTTCTAAAAGTTCACATATAATAATACCTTTTTATTGTAATTTGCTTTATCTTGACTTGCTAAATATCCTTCATAATCTAAAACAGCATTCGAAAAATAAATAGCACTTGTTGTATCTCTTCCATTAAAGGATTTATTAAATTTAATATTAAATGTTTTTACTTCACCTGGCTGTAATACAAGATTTTCTTCCGTCAATTCATGAATATAGGAAGTATATGTTACCTTTTTGTCTTCTCCTCCCACTAGATAAGTAGAACTTGTATTTTCCTTTGGATCTAAGCAAATCACCTGATCGGTTTCATTTTGAATCATTAAATTATATTGTTCATATTCATTGTATACATTTTTGTTTCTCACTGTTATGGTTATTCCATAAGCAGATGATGATTTATCAAGCTGTGTTCTTCCCATATATGCATTAATATTTAAAACATATTGGTCGTTGATCTTGTCTACGGTAATATAGTCTTCAATTGCCACATCGGAATTATCACCTGACTCCAATAAGTTTTCATATAATCTTACTCGATAAGTTCTTCCATAACTACTATTAATCCAGCTTAATAAATTACTTACCTTTTTGGTTTGAAATTTACTCTCATAATAGTTCTTTCGAAATTGCTCTTCTGTTTGGAAAAGTTCTTCTCTACAATTTTCGGAAAGCATCGAATATGCTTCTGTCACTTTTCCTTCATTACAATAACTAATAAATTGTTTGATGGCTGATTCTTCATTCAAAATATTAGTTGTTGTCGTTTGGCTAATTTCATTTACTTTCGCTTGTTCCTCAATTTTGTTTTCAACAGGATTACCTACTTGGTTTACCAAATTTTGACCCATTTGATTTGCCATTATTCGATTTTCATACTCTTGTTGTTTTTCTTGTTTTACCATTTGATTTAAAAATTGAAGAACAAGGAAAAAAGAGACTATTATGATACAAATTCGAAATACTTTTTTCCTGTTTTGGTTAAAATATCGGATTAATTTGTTCCACATAATTGATAGTCTCCTTCACCCTAGTAAATCTATTATACTAATTTATTGATCTTACGAACGCCATTTGCAATCATTTCTGCATCATCTGGAGATAAACCTTTTGCATCAATCAATCTCTTGGTTAATGCTTGAATATCTTTCTCACTCTTATACGTAGATGCAAGTTTTGCAACTAACACTCTTTTTTGTGAATCTATCTCTCCAAATTCATCTCCTAATTGTAAAGCTTCCATAATAATTTTATCATCGGTAATACCCTCTCTACGGAATGATCTTGATGCTTCCAATGCTTCTTGATACTTATCTGGTCCAAACTCATCAATATATTGTTGTCTAACCTCTGGGCTATCGATTGTATATTGGTCTGCTCTTTCTTGTAATCGGTCTTGGTATTCTGCTGTTCCAAGTCTTCCCTCTTGGAAAGTTGATCCTACTTCTCCTGCTACACCTGCCGTTGTTCCAGCAAAATTGATTGCAGCACTTGATAGGTTTCCTCCAACCGCATTACCAGCAATCACACCAGCACCATAAGTACTTAAAGCATTTTTTCCTCCACTTGCTGTAGTTGCAATCGTAGCAGCTGTTGCTCCTGCTACAATACCTGCTGCTCTTCCTGTTAGAGAAGCTAATTCTCTTCCACTATTTTTTGCAAACTGAATCGTTCCTCTCTTTAAGTCTGTCTTGGTTGGTTTATATCGTGCAGCTATATTTTTAAATCCTCTTCGGATACTTGGAGCTGTTCCGTCATTTTGAACTGTTCCCCTCGAAACACTTCCTGTTCCTGCTCCTCCAGTTGTTCTAACTGCTGGAGCTGTTATTCCTCCTCTCGTTGCAGCTCTTATAGCATTTCCCATAGCAGCAGCTGTTGCTGCTGGACCTGATGGTGGTGTTGCAGATAATCGATCAGCTCCTTGAGGAGAAGTACCTCCGCCACTTCCTCCAGATCCGCCAGTCGATCCTCCAGCACTACTTCCCGTAAGAGATCTAGTTGCTCCTGATACAGCACCTGCAGCTGCACCAGCCGCGCCTCCAGTTGCTCCTCCTGCTGCAGCTCCTCCGGCAGATGCAAGAAGTGCAGAAGTAGCAGCTCCTCCGCCACTTCCTCCATCGTCATCATCTTGTCCTGCTGCTAACTGCATGTTTGATCCTTGCGTTCTTTGGAAGTTACTATTAAGCATTCCATTTACACCACTTGCATCAGAATTCTTTTGTGTACGAATTCTTCCTCTGTTATTTTCTTTTGGTTTATTTTGTCCGCCTTTTCCAATCTTCTTAACCATATCCAAGCCCTTCATAACCATAGCTCCACCTATAGCAGCATCTGCTACAGAAGCTGTCTGAGCTTTTTCAAATCCGAAGAATCTTCTTAATAATTTTTCAGCTGGAATTAAGAACCCAATTGCAACAATTGCATAAATGGTATTCTCAGCAGCAAAATCCATGGCTGATCCAATTAATACCGTATATAGTAATAAGTGGAAAGGTTGCAATAATAAGTTAAATATGTATTCTTTTAACCACATATCAAAAGCCTGTGCTTTACCATCGTTCATTTTATCGATTGGATAAGTTAAAGCTACAACTGGCGCAATCATGGTCAAAAATGCCATATATACAACACGTTTTAAATATTGGAATAAGAAAGTTACCGTATAAATGATAAATACAAAGTATATAACTGTGTATCCAAATTGCATTAATTTGGTATCTCCACTACTTTCTTCATTAATCATTTGTAGCTGAATTCTTGCCTGTCCCATAAAGTTAGTAAGCCATAACGTATCTCCTGCTTCTCCATATTCATTCGCAGAATCCAGTGTGTTATTTTCAATAATTGTTGCAATATCTCCTTCTTTTTTATATTTATCCAGAGATCCTACATTCACAACAACGTCTTGTAAATTTTCTTTTAACGCCTCTGTAATCGCTTCCGTTAAGGTAATTGCAAAATACATAATATAGTGCATCATGAATAGCAAAAACATGGCAACTAACCAGTCCATCAATCTTTCTTTATACTTTGCTTTGTCTGCTGCACTACTTCCTATTAAAATACGAATACCTATGTATACCAACACAGACAATAGTCCAACTAAAGCAAAGTTTCTTAATGCTACATACCATTTTGCTACATTCTGTTGTAAGATAGCAGCAGAAGACTCGACCGGATTTCCACTTCCATCTTGTGCTGTATAAGTGTTCGGTCTAAAGAAGTTAACGTCTAGTATTGGAACTTCATTTGAGAATATTTCTTGCGGTGATATTCCAAATACCGGCAAGTAGAAAGTATCTGGTTTTGTTAAGTGTTTAACTGCAATACCAACTCCCAGTCCCGCTACTCCTGCAGCTATAATTCCTACCGTTAGCGCTTGTCCTACAACAGGAATGAATTGAAGTGCTACTAGTCCAACCGCTGTACCAATTCCAGCAATCCAAGCTAGTATGGTAGAGCCGATTCCAGAACTTGTACTAATAACAATAAATGACGACTCCAAGCCATATACCATTTTTTGCATAATGGTAACAACGGTATCTCCTAATCCCAGAAATAGTGCTTGAATTGGTGTCCACAAAACACCTCCTACCCATTCTGCTGCTTCATATCCCATGCTACCTGCTGAAGACGAATCTGCAACTACTTGCTCTGCTGTTGGAGTAGTTTCTGCTGTTTCGTTTCCTGCCCACACAATTTG
This sequence comes from uncultured Clostridia bacterium, assembly GCA_944393505.1. Taxonomy (GTDB): domain Bacteria; phylum Bacillota; class Clostridia; order TANB77; family CAG-508; genus CALYAK01. The sequence continues at coordinate 67,235 of CALYAK010000003.1, forward strand.
CGGAGACATAAAATTAAATAAGATAATAAACACTAGAAAAAAGATGACTTTTTTCATGATGTGTTTTTTTGTTAATAATTGTTCCATTTCATCCTCCAAATTAAATTCCTTCTTTTTTCTGTCTTTGTTGCATTAGTTTATTTAAGTTTGTTTCAACGAACTCAAACTCTTTTGCTGTTGGTTGGATTTGGATAATAGCTGTATCTGCTCCAACCTTTAGTAAACCTTCTCCTTTTAAGCATGTAACTAAGAATCCGGCTTCACCTTCACTTAGTTTAAATACTTCTTTTAAATATTGTATTTCGGATTTATCTTGTGCTAGGAATAATTTTGTATCAGAAGATGTTAGTACTGCTTGTGCTTCTGGTTTCTCATAAAAGTCTTGGAATCTTTGAGAAATAATTGCTAATGAAACATTTCTTTTTCTGGCACGACGTGCCATCGTATTTAAGAAATCAACAGCTTCTGGATAAGGAAGTAACATCCACGCCTCATCTACCAAAACTCTTTTCTTAGAAGCTTTTCGCTTATCTTCACTGTTCTTCTTAACATATTTCTCCCAAATCCATGCAAGTAGGATTTGTTGTGCCAAAGGCCTTGCAAATCTTTCCTCTAATTGTGAAATATCAAGGTTAATAAATAAAGCTCCATCTAATAAATCAAAAGTAGATTGCCCATCAAAATATGCCATCTGACCTTCATATTCACGAATATATTGTTTCATAACTTTTAATAAATAGCTGTAGTGGAATTTGTAATCTGAGTTATCATTTGCCATTGCTTTTGCTTGAATCCTTTTATACCAAGATCCAATCGTAGGCATTTGTTTTTTTGTTTTTCCAAGTAGATTTCCACTCATCATATCTCTGGTTGATTCATATAAGCTATTTGGATCAGATGTAATTCCGAAAGCTGCATATTCTTCTGCAACTGCTTCTGCTATAATTTGTTTGGTAAGCTCATTAACATCTTGGCTTCTTGTACTACCTCTAGCCATTGTTAAAAGTGCTTGTGTTACGTCTTCTACTTTATTTTCTACGTTTAAGACAAGTCTTTCTTTTCCAGTAATTTCGTCTTTTGCAACCTCAGTTTCAATATCGAAAATATTAATAACTGTTTTGGATGTAGGACTTAGTACAACATTGGTACCTCCTAAACTTTCCGCTACGATACGATACTCTCCTTCAGCATCTAGTGCTAAACTTTGAATTCCCATTAATACCGCAGAACGTGAAATCAATGTTTTCATTGTTACCGACTTACCAGCACCAGATTTTGCAAAGATTACCATGTTATAGTTTGTTAATGAAGAGTGGAAGTTATCAAATAAAATTGGCACTCCTGTTTGCTTATTAAATCCTAATGGAATTCCAGATGGATGTCCTACTTCTGAAGTCGTAAATGGGAATACGGTTCCCATGGAGTTACGATCAAAGGTATGTGTTTTACGAATTTTGTCATCCATTAATGGTAAATTTGATTTAAAAGCATCTTCTTGCATACCCCATGCTGTTTTTACACCAACAAGTGATTTTGACATTTCCGTTGCTAGTAATTTTGTATAGCGGTCCAAATCTTCTAGATTGTAGGCGAATAAGGTTGCTACAATTGATGCATCGTATAATTTATTAAAACCTGCTGCAATTTCATCTCTTAATTGTTCTGCCTCTAATCTTTTTTGTGTAATTGTACTTTCACGGTTGATATTTCCACGATCCGCTGCCACAATTCTTTCTGTCTCTAATTCATTAATGACACGGTTTAATTCATTTTGAGACTTTGATTCTTGAATTGGATTAATATAGATGGATGTATTAATATCTCCAAATAAGTACATATCACGGAACAATTCTGGGAATGTGCACATTCTTGGCAATGCTGATACAAAAAAGCTTCTAGCATAACGAGTCACATTCGATATAATTTCTAAGTGATCAATATTGCTTGCATCAATTCCAGATGGTGCAATTAATTCCTTAATTGTTTTCTTTCTTAGAATTTTATATTCATCTGGTTTCGTATAATCATTATACGGTCTTTCTTCTACCTCTTTTTGTTTTCTTGCCATCTTCCGTGTCTCCTCCTTTTTTCTTATTCTCTGGTTGCTTATCTCCTTCTAGTTTTTGAATTGCTTCTTCTGCAACATCTTTACCAATCATTGTTGCATTTTCTTCTAAGATTAATTTTGCTAATTCATCGATTACATCATCCATATTATCTTGTTTTTGCTCAATTGCTTTTTGTTTTTCGGATTTTACTTCTGTAATTAATTGGTTAGCTTTTTCAAAGGCTTTATCTTCAATTTGTTTGTCTAAAATTTTCATCTTTTTATCTAGCACATCTGGTGCTGTTGAATACAATTCATCAAATCCTGCTCTCAACGCTTTATCTACGCCATAAACTTCTGCCTCATCTCGATTATATGCAACATATAGTAAATCTGCTAAATCGTCAGAGTTTAATACTCTCGCATTTACGCCACAAGCAGAAATTGTTCGAATAATGGATTGTGCCCTTGTATATAGCTCTGAAAAAGATAAGTTTCTAATCTCTTCTTTATCAAAAGAATTTTGTCCTAATTCATCCGTATAATATGGAATTACAATATAATATTTTTGGTTTAATACGTTTTTGTTTAAACTCATTTTTTCAGTGTTATAGATAATGTCTCTTCCATATTCATATAAGTTGGTTTGCTTTGTTAATTCAAATCTAGCTCGATCCATTTCTTCTTTGGAATAATCTCCCGAATTTACCATTTTGGTATATTCTGCTTTCGCCTTTTCCAAACTTTCCTCTAATTCATTCACTTTTGCTTTGTATGTTTGAATACTGCTTTCCAAATTGATGGTTCTCGTTTGTGTATAAATTTGAATTGGATGTCTTAGTGTATTTAGGAATTGAATAAATCCTTCTTCTACCGCATTTTTCTCCATTTCTGACATTAGATCATAGTTAATTCCTTGACATTCTACTACCATGATATATTTCGTTCCATCTTTTACTTCGATCATGTTGTCTGTTATGGTATCAAACTCCATAAAGCTTTCTACCGATTCTTCTGGTATATCTCGTTTGGAACCTGTTGTTTTCTTTTCTGCTTCCGTTATTGTTTTTGCTGTTTTTTCTTCTTTGTTTTTCTTTGATTTATAGTATAGGAAAAATAATATGGCAAACAGTACCACAATAACAACAAGAACAATTAGTAAAATCGTTGTTAATGTATTAATATCATCGATCATCTTTTGTTTCCTCCTTTAGAGTATATATTTTACGATTTTTCATTTTAAAGAAAAATGCTCGTTTAATTACATCGTCAATTGCTTCTCCGCTCGTTTTTTTCGTAAATTCAATTGTCGCAATTTCTGGTACTTTAAATGTTCCAATTACAAATCCAATTAGTGCTAAAATAGCCAATATTACAACTCCAACAATCGTTAATCCAATTGCACTAAATAACATAAAGAATAAAACGCCTACAAGACCTAGTGCACCTGTATAGAGCAAACTTTTTGTTGAAAAGATGAATAAGATTCTACCTTCTCCTTTTACGCTTCTTGGTAAATTGTATGTTCCCATACATTTTTCCTCCTTTGTATACAAATCTACTAATTTATTATATCAAATAAAGTCTAGAATTGTAATAGAAAATAGAAAAAAAGTGCATATATATGCACTTTTTCATATAATTGTTATGTATTTGTAATCTTTTTGTAATATCTTATACAGTAATGTTGTTAGCAAAGCTGTAAATTGCACTTGCGATGTTTACACCTGCGAAGATTAAAACAGCACCAATGATGTATGGAATCATGGTCTTTTTGTATTCTGCTTTTTCAGAGGCACTACCCATCATGTATTTAATACCTAATACAACGATAACACCTACTGCTACTAAAGATCCTACAACTTGAATAATACCAATAACTTGCTCACCAATTGTTTGTACAGAGCCAGCTTTTGATGTATCTGGGTTAATTGTTCCTGGGTCTAATGCAAATACTCCATTAGCAAGTGTTGCTAAAATTACAACCATTAGAGCAATTGTTGATACCATTTTTAATACTTTTGTTGTCTTCATATGTTTTTCACCCCTTTCAACATGCGATTCTATTTTAAATCTCTTTTAAAGAAATGTTAAAAACTTAACCTAAGGATGCGCCGAATACTTCGATGACTAATTTCCAGATGGTAAATCCTCCAAATACAACGATACATCCAACTACATATGGAATTAGTGTTTCCTTTACTTTTGCCTGATCTTCTGCACTTCCTGTCATAAATTTGATTCCTAAGTAAGCTGCCATTAATACTGCTACGATTGTTCCTAAAGGAATTAGTACACTTAATATTTGATTTGACATATCCACGACTGAACTCTGGCTTAATCCGTTGGTTGATGTTGTTGCACTTTCTCCGATTGTAATAAAGCCTTGTGCTCCTGCAATCAAATCACTTAAGGCATAAGTATGATTAGTCGGAATAAGAGTTATGATTATGGTGATTAGTATAATGAAAATTGCTTTTTTTGATTTCTTCATCATTTCTTTTCCTCCTATCCTTTTTATTATAGCATATTTATCGATTTCTTTCAAGTTTTGTTGTTTTGCTCTTTTATTGAATGCTTGTTACAACATCATAAATCATCTTTGGAAAAACAGTTCCCGAAAAAAGAAGTACTGCTCCAATTAAATACGGAATCATTGATTTTTTGTATTCTGCTCTTTCTGACGCACTTCCTGTCATATAGCGAATTCCAATAATGATCAAAACAATAACCGAAATAACAGATCCAACAACTTGTAAAATACCTAGTAAATTTCCCGCCATTTCATTTGCTTCTGTTGGCAAAGTCGTCTGATTTGGCTTTACAGCTCCTGGATTGGTAATTGCCCAACTTGCTTCACAAACATTCGTTAAGATGCAAATCGTAATCAACAAGATAATTAGGATAGAAAGGATCTTCCATGTTTTTGCTTTCATAACGTTTACCCCTTTACTTTAATATACCTTTCTTTAATTGTAAAGTATTTCGCATCTATTTGCAATATTTTTTTATTAATTTTGACAAAAAAGAACGAGCAGAGGACAAGTAGCAATTGCTATTTGTCCTCCGCTCTTGAATCAATTTTCTATTTAAGTTGGAACCGAAAATGCAATCTTTTCCGGATCGTAATCGATCGTTGCCCCGAAATCAATTGCTGTTTCAATTTCATTATCCGCTTGGAAGCGAATATGGGTCTGAAAAGTTTCAACTTGGTAGTTTTGGTTCAGTTTTACTCTTGCGTAATTCGTGAATCCCGAAACTGGCTTATCCGCTTCAATCAGGCTAATTTCATATCCCCGATCTTCATGGTAGGTTTCGAGATACATATCTCCGCAAAGTCCTAACTGCCATTTGACATTCAAATACGTATCTGCGCTAAATGCTTTCAGCAGTTCCAATAGATTTGGTGCATCTGCTGCTAAGAGAGTACCTCGATCCGTCCAAATGTACGTATCATTGTAGATGTACACTCCGGCTTCTAGGAAAGTGTCGCCGATCTGTCTTTTCATGTAGCGAACCTCTACTCGAGTGTATGTTTCTTCTCCCAGCATCTGGCGTTGTACGCAGATAACCGTTTGATTGGTTAACTTTGTTAATTGATTTGTTCTCACTGTCGAAGTCGTATCCATGGTTGCTTGAACTGAGAATTCTTCTGGAATTTCGATTTTACTCCACACTTCGTTTGCTTTGTCCGTATCCGACAAAGTAACCGTTGCGGAATCTAAACCATTTCGGAATCGTAACTCTTCCACAGTTCCGCTGCTCTGATACGGATTTTCGCACTGGATACTTACATCATCTGCTGTAAATACCGTACCATACTGAATCTCTACCGAGAGATCGTATTTTTCGTCTCCTTCTGCATTGTAGTAGGTTCCGAAAATGTACTCGACTTGGAACTGCGTCCCCAAGAGTTCAACTTCTCCGTTTTCACTTTCCAAAAGAATGGTTGCTCCACCGTCTTCATAATTAGAAGTTTTCGATGTCAAACTTCCCATTTTTCCTGCAATGTTTTCCAAATCACAGTAATTCGGTAAAAGATATTTGTTTAGCAAGCTCATCATCTCTTCTTTTTCTTCTCCAGTGATCTCTCCGCCAACTGTTTCAATTGGGGAAGAACCATCTGCACGGAAGAAATAGACTCCCGGCATTACAGAATAAGCACTCGAATGCGTGAAATCCTGTTCTGCGATTTGAATTAAGTACCACTGATCCTTGTTCGAATCCAATGTGAGATACACATCAATTTGTCTCGTTTGCGTCTGTGATAAGTCCTTGCTCGTCGCGGCGTAGTTTCCTCCAGATCCTGGCATTAGCTTGTACCAAGCCTCATCCACATTATACGTCTCCTGCTCAGTGATTATCATGTGATAGGCATTGGTAAGTGCAATCTGTGTTTCCCACTTTTCTACTTGCGACTGATCTTCCTGGGTCAATTCTACGGTTCCCGTCTTCCATGAGCTCAACAAGTTATTGCTCAGGAACACACTTTCTGTCAAACCTTCCGTTACTTCTACGACAGCGGGTTCTGCGTTTTCAACTTCTTCTGGTGCCTGCTTTGCCATTTTGGTTGCCAGCATCACTACGCTGACAAGCAAAATAATTGCCAATATGGCTGCCAGAATCATTGCGATGACTCCAACCTTCTGTCTCGGTGTCCTTCTTTTGATCCGTCTTCCTCGACTCATTTTGTTTGCCTCCTTTATCGGCCACTTGGTTGATTTCTTCCAACTACAAAAAAATTGATCCTCCTTTCAATACATTGAAATGGTGCTAATCAACAAATGATTATACCTTTATTATACCATATTATGTAAAATAAAGGAAGAGGTTGCTTTCTTGACCTCTCCCCTTATTGGAATCTATTCTATTTTTGTATTTTTATATTGCCATACGATAATATTCTGCAATTAGTTCATCTAGTTCTACACTTATTTGATAGATTATGCTATAATCTTCTCCTGTTTCGATACTTTCGTTTAATTTATCTCTTAACTTACAGATTTCATCATTTAACATACTATCAACTCCTTTTTTTCTTTTTTCTTTTGTATATATTTAAAATACCATATTTTTCTTTTTCCGTCAACGATTTTTGTTGATTTTTAAGGCATTTGAGCCATATTTCGTTCCCTTTTTTTCGACACAAAATGTCATATCTTCCTGTTTTTTCCAATTATCATTTTTCTTTTTTTCTATTTTGTCAAAAAACGAAGCTACTCTTTTTATGCAAAAAAGAATAGCTTCCTATTTTATTCTCCTTTATTTGTTTTCATTCGTATTTTCTACGATCGAAATAATCATTTTATCTTCTTGAAATTTATTTTTTAGTATTTCTTCTACATATTCTTTTGTTATTTGATCATATCCTTCAATATATTCAAAGCTGTTATTACCTTTCATCCAATCTGCCAAAAACATACGAGCAATACTGTCAATATTATTGTATTCTGTTACATAATTTCCATATAGTTTCTTTTTGCATCTTTCAAAATCCTCTTCTGTAATTCCGTTTTTCTGAAGTTTTTTTACTTCATGTCGAAAATCTTCATATACTTTTCTTGGATTTTTGGATTGACTAGCAATTAAAATATGCGCATATTGCTCTGAAAATTCATAATCAAAATCTGGTTGTGCTGACAAATTTCCTTCTTCATATAACTTTTGGTAAAGTGGTGAACTTTTGCCTAATAGGATGTTTAAAGCAATTTCAATTGCCATATGCTTTTTCACTGAATCGTTTTCTTTTTCTTCTGGATCTAAAATTCCAATCATAAAAATTGGGGTACTTACTTCTAAAGAAACCACTTTTTCTTTTTTGTGAATCTTTTCATCTTTTGGAGGATAAAACCTTTGAATCTCTTCTTGCTTTGGTTGTTCGATTAAATGACTTTCAATCATTTTTAAGGTTTTCTCTGGATCAAAATCTCCACAAAGAACCATCATCATATTGGAAGGATGATAAAATGTTTGATAACACTTGTATAAAACATCTTTATCAATTTTCGAAATAGACTCTACTGTTCCTGCGATATCAATTTTGATCGGGTTATTTTCGTAAAGACAATCCATAGCATTCATATATAATTGCCAACCAGGATCATCATCATACATACGGATCTCTTGCCCAATAATTCCTTTTTCTTTTTCGACATTTTCATCCGTAAAATAGGGATGTTGCACATAATCCATCAATTCTGCAAGAGCTTCCTCGAAATGATCTGTACACTCAAATAAATAGGCAGTATGGTCATTGGTTGTATAAGCATTAGCGTCTACACCTAGTGCCATTAGCGTATCTAAACTATTAGTTCCATTTGGTTGTTCAAACATTTTATGTTCTAAAAAATGAGCTACTCCATCTGGTATAAAAACTTCCTCTCCTGATCCTGGCATTCGAAAATGATTGTCGATGGATCCAAAATGAGTTCCCCAGATCACATATTTTTTCCTTGTTGTTTGCTTTGGAATGATGACAATCGTTAATCCATTTTTTAGTTTTTCAAGATATGCTTTTTCTTGGATTTTCTTACTTTCCATTATTTTCATGCTTTTGCTTCCTTTCCTTCATTTCCTTCATTTCTTAAGAAGTAGATTGTATTCGTACAAACTCTTTGTGCTAAATCCTCTACTTGCTGTTTTGTAACAAGTTCTACTTTTTGTAAGTATTCCTCTAGTGATGTTTCTTTTCCAGATAATTCTTGCCCATAATAATAAGTAAGTTCCGAATCTTGCTCTTCTGGTATGCCACGAAGCGATGCTTTTAATAATTCTTTTGCATTTTCCACATCTTCTTCTGTAAACGCTCCATTTTTTAGATCTTCGATCTGTTTTAAGATAATCGTAACTGCCTGATCATAATTTTGAATCTCGATACCAGAACGAATAAATATAACTGCTTTCTGTTTTGTATAATTTGACCCTGCTGTATAAGCAAGTGAGGCTTTTTCACGCACGTTTTGGAATAGCTTTGAATTCGCTCCTCCACCTAAAATTGCGTTATATACATTAGCAACTTCTTTTTCTTCTTCTTTTTCAATTCCCAAATCTAATCCGATAATTAGATTTCCTTGATTTACTTGCATTGTTTCTTCGACTACTTTTTTTGGTTTTATTGAAAAAGAAACTTTTTCTTTGCGTATTACTTGATTGATACGAAACTCTGGTTTTCTCGCTTCTAAGTTTTGAATCAGTGGATGATTTTGGATATGTTCAAATAAATCTCCAATTTGATCTCCTGATACAAAAATATCAATTTTTGCTTTTTGTAATAAGGTTTGATATGCCTTTGTTAAATCATCCGTTGTAATTGGATCTACATCTTCCAAATATCCATATTTGTAGATTCCAAATGCATCGTCTTGATACATTTCTTCAATGCATCGATCCAAGGCATATTTTCTTTTATTATCAATTTTAGAAGAAATGATGTTTTTTAAATTAGCTTTTTCACTTTCTACATAAGCTGGATCAAAATGACCTTCTTCCATTTTAGGTTGAAAAACAATTTCTAGTAGCATATCGAAGCATTTCTCATTAATTTTTTCTTTTTCTGGTAGAAACTTTTCATTAATTCCTTCGATATAGAATTTTATGATCTGATTTTCTCCGTTTTTGTCAATTCCACAATCAAAACTTGCTCCATACATTTCTTCCAAAGTTTTGCTCATCAATTCTTGCGTTGGATAGTTTTTGCTTCCTCTTCGAAGAACAGCTGGAATTAATGCTCGTTTCGTTACTTCGTCTTTTTCTAGCGGAATTGCTAAAAAAAGAGCAAATAGGTTCGTTTTAAATTTATTCGTTTCAATTTGATGAAAGGTAATTCCTTCCTTTATGATATTTTTCTTGTCTAACACAATTTTTCCCTCTCTTTTCCTCATTCTTTAAATTCTTTATTATTATAATAGATTTACACAAATCTATTCAATGCTTTTTTGAAAGAAAAAAAGATGCATTTTTATTTTTTCTTTTTTGCATCTTTTCTTTTATTTTTCATTATTGTAATAGACTCTTTACAACATCCGAAATCATTTTTCCATCTGCTGCAGCTCCAATTTCTTGTTTTGCTTCTTTCATTACCATTCCCATATCTTTCATAGAAGATGCATTTGTCTTCTGAATAATTGCTTTTACCTTTTCTTCTACTTCCTCTTTACTCAATTGTTTTGGTAGATATTCTTCTAGAACTGCGATTTCTTCTTCAATTTGAGCAACTAAATCTTCTCTTCCGCCTTTTTGATAATCTGCAAGTGAATCTTTTCTCTTCTTAGCTTCTTTGGCAATGATTTCAACAATTTGTTCATCCGTTACTTCAATTGCTTTATCTTTTTCTACTTGTAGAATAGCAGCCCTTACCATTTGAACAACATTTTTTCGATTTAAATTTTTTTCCTTCATTGCTTGTTTCAAATCTTCTAATAATTTTTCTTTTAACATAAAAATCCTCCTTTTCAATCAAAAAAACGTCTCCCAACCATTTGGAAAACGCTTTCTATCACCTCTTAAAATTTTCTTTTTCTAGCTGCCTCTGATTTCTTTTTTCTCTTTACGCTTGGTTTCTCATAATGTTCTCTTTTTCTAACTTCTTGTAATACCCCATTTCTTGCGCATTGTCTTTTAAACCTTTTTAAGGCATCTTCTATATTTCCATTATTAACTTTAACCTCTGACATTTATATTCCCCTCCTTCCGGTAATTACGTTCACTAACGTGTGGGACTTCCTCTTAATTTTCTGAAACCAGGCAAAGTCCTGTTTCAAATACATCATATATTATAACGTATACTGCCTAATATTGTCAATACTACTTTCTTATTTTCCCTTTTTTCTTTGAAATACGATTCTGTTTGCGTTTTATGTAAATTTGTGGTAAAATTTTAGTATTCACTAGTATCCAACCAATTAAAAAAGACAACTGTCTAAAAGAAGGTGAATGAAAATGCAGTAGTGTTTCGATTTTCTAGACATCTTTCAGGAAAGAGGAGGAGTTATTATGAAATACACAGAAAAAAAGCGTATGCAGCAACTAATCTCTCCCGACCAACGTAGTTTATACGGGCATATCGAATTACTTCATTTGGCAAAACCCGAAAGCGTAAAAGTACTGGTACAAGGAGAAGAATGGATCCCCGAAAAATTTAATCTCTACGGTGAACCGCTCTTTTCCGAAGAAGCCACTTTGACTTACGAGGAAATGGAAAAAGAACTTCAGGATACTTTTAGCGACGAAAACTTCGTTTTAAAAGCTGTGGTAACCTATGAAGAAGCCGATTTTTCCGTTCCTCGTGAACTATATGATTCTTCGGATGGACTCCACCACGCAATTCGGAGCCTAGAATCTTTCACTACGCTTCTCAACCAGCGGCGTATGTGGCGGAAAATTGCAACAACCAATGATCGTTTGCGTGAATTTGTTGTATTTGGCAAATACATTTTGGACCAGTTCGGAGGAGTACTACAAATTGAACAAGAACCCATCTCTTGTAGTGCCTATCCGGTCTGTCCGAAGAGTTTCTTTGATTTTCACGCGGGTCTTTATTCGTTATCTGCTACCTGTCTCTTACCGACACACGAATCGGTCTGTCCCTGTTGCGGAAAGGGTTTTACCATGGATGATTTGCAGTATACCACTCTGAAATTAGTAGATGGTAAAATTGCGCATGAATCCTGCGGCTAAATTTTGTTCTGCAAAAAGCAATTTCAAGAGTCAAACACACTGCCAAAAGGCGATCCGCTTTCCGGATCGCCTTTTTCTATGTTTCCTTTTATTTTCTACTTTTGTTTTTTATTTTTTTCTTTTTTTCGTTTTTCGTTTTTTATCTATCGGTTACATTTTGGTTTCTTCAAATTCATGTAAAACGATTTTTCCTTCTTTTAAACTCTCTTGTACATCAATCGTTCTTTGGTTACTTGATCCTTTAAACTTTAAGGTTAAATCTTTTTTATCTTCCTCAAATCTGCCATCCACCAATACATCGATATAGGATAACATTTCTCTTGTACATTGCCATCTAGGATACATCTTTTCCATGATTTCTGTATCATAATAAAATCCGGTAAAACACCAAATATTTTTTTCTGGGAATTTTGCCTTTACCTTTCTTAATAGTGGCAATAGTCCGATTTGATTATCTCTTTCGAAAGGCTCTCCTCCTAAAAGTGTTAATCCTGCAATATATTCATGATCTAAATATCCTAAAATTTCTTCAATTTGTTCTTCCGTAAATAACTTTCCATAATTGAAATCCCAAGCTTCTTGGTTAAAGCAATTTTTACAATGGTGATTGCAACCACTGACAAATAGTGATACTCTAACTCCTGTTCCATTAGCTGTATCAATTCTTTTTATGTCTGCATAATTCATGTGTTTCTTCCTCTTTTCTATAAATGTAATACTCTCGATTTTATTTCTTTTGTTTTTCCTGCATTCCAGAAGTTTTCTCCTAAATATCCACAGGTTCTTCTTGTTACGTTCATTTTAGCATGATCTTTATTTCCACATTCTGGGCATTCCCATTCCCCTTGTTCGTTAATGATAATTTCTCCATCAAATCCACAGTTTTGGCAATAATCCGATTTAGTATTAAACTCAGCATATTGGATATGATCATAAATGAATTTTACAACGTCTTCCATTGCTTTCAAGTTGTTTTTCATGTTTGGTACTTCTACATAGGAAATCGCTCCTCCAGAAGAAATCTCTTGAAACTTACTTTCAAAGGACAACTTTGAAAAAGCATCAATTTTCTCTCGTACATCAACATGGTAGGAATTGGTATAATATCCTTTATCGGTTACATCTGGAATTTCACCAAATCTTTCTTTATCAATTTTTGCAAATCGGTAACATAAGCTTTCTGCTGGTGTTCCATAAAGGCCAAATCCAATCCCAGTTTCTTCTTTCCAACGATCTGTTGTTTCTCTTAAATGAGTCATTACCTTTACAGCAAATTCTTCTCCTTCTTTTGTGGTATGACTAACACCTTTCATTAGTTTTGTCATTTCGTAGATTCCGATATAGCCAAGTGAGATAGTTGAAAACCCTCCCTCTAACAGCTTATCAATTGTTTCTCCTTTTTGCAAACGTGCGGCTCCTCCATATAGCCAATGGATTGGGCTAACATCTGCAATAGTACCTTTCAATGCTTTGTGGCGGCACATTAAAGCTTCAAAACAAAGTTCTAATCTTTTGTCTAGTAATCTCCAAAATCTCTTTTCATCGCCATTGGCAATAATTGCAATTTGTGGAAGATTTAAGCTAACAACACCTTGGTTGAATCGTGATTCGAAGACATATTCCCCTTTTTCGTTTTTCCAAGGAGATAGAAAACTTCTACACCCCATTGGACTAAAGACATTTCCCTCATAATTTTTTCGCATCATTTTCGCAGAAATATAGTCTGGATACATTCTTTTTGCTGAACATTCCACTGCCAATTTTGTTAAACAATCATATTTTCCACCTTTTAAGCAGTTGTTTTCATCTAATACGTAAATTAATTTTGGAAATGCTGGTGTAATATATACCCCTGTTTCATTTTTGATTCCTTGAATACGTTGTTTCAAAATTTCTTCAATGATTAAAGCATTTTCTTCGATATATGGATCTTTTTCATCTAAGTATAAAAACAAGGTAACAAAAGGGGTTTGTCCATTTGTCGTCATTAGTGTATTAATCTGATATTGAATCGTTTGTACTCCACTTGCCAATTCTTCTTTTCGCTTTAGAATTGCATCTTCTTTGGCTAGTTTTTCCGCTTCTTCTTTGGTACATCCTCTTTCTAAGTAAATGTATCTTCTTTTTTCATAACACTTTTCATAAGTTTTTCTCAAATATTTTCCTAAGTGTTTTACATTGATGGATTGTCCTCCGTACTGGTTACTTGCAATCGTTGCAATGATTTGCGTTGTTACAATACAAGCAACTTGAAAACTTTTTGGAGATTCGATCATTTTTCCGTTCATCACGGTTCCATGGTCTAACATATCTCCAATATTCACCAGCATACAATTATGCATTGGTTGCAAAAAGTAATCTTTATCGTGGAAATGTAAGACTCCATCATTATGGGCTTTTACAATTCTTTCTGGTAACATTAATCGATCCACGATATCTTTCGAACATTCTCCTGCAATTAAATCTCTTTGGGTAGATAATAGTTTTGCATTTTTATTTGAATTTTCCTCTGCTGTTTCTTTATTGCAGTTACGAACAAGACTCAAAATACTCTCGTCCGTCGTATTGGCTTGTCGAATCATTGCTCTACGATCACGGTAAAGAATATATTTTTTAGCTAGGTTAAATTTTCCGAACTCCATTAATTTGCGTTCGATCACGTCTTGGATTTCTTCGACCGTCATCGTCGCTTTTTTCTTATTTTCGATCTCTTCTACAATTAATTGAATTGACGCTCTTGAGATTTTATCCTTTCCCCCAACATCTTTGTTCGCATTACTAATGGCAATTACGACTTTATCTGGGTCAAAATCTACTTTTCTTCCATCTCTTTTAATGACATCCATCTTTTTGTCCCCCTTTATTCTTTTGATTCACTTTTTCTTTTGTAACAAGGGTATCTTCTTTTAGCGTCAAACTTTGTTTCTGCTTTTCCGATTCTCTTTAGTCTGTATGCTATCCTACTTTTTGGATAATGTCAAAGTTCTACCTTTTATGTAAAAAAGTGCGATTTTTCTTTTGATTCCGTATGTTTGCTTGATTTCCATTTTTAGGATTTTGTGTCTTTTAATCAAAAACGCTATTCTTCCTCTTGAAAAATAGCGTTTTTCCTCTTTTTATTACATTTTCGTTACATTTTCTTTTTCTAGGGATAGCAACGCTTCCCGGTGCATTTTAAATCCATTCCCCATAATGGCGAATATAGATCTTTTTCATAACAAGTGCAACGATCGAATACAAAATTGGTACGGTTAAGATTAATCCAATATATGCTGGTGAAAGCGGTACGAGTCCAATATATGCCCCGATTTTCGTAAATGGAACCAAGATTGCAAAAAGACTTATGGTTATGGTAAATAAATATACGATTTTCGATGCATTGCTTTGGATAAATGGAACTTTTGCTGTTCGAATGATATGAAGACCAACCAAATTGGAAACGATTCCATAAGAGAACCAAATCGTTTGGAACAGACTTGCTTGGCTCTCTCGAATGCCAAAGCCAAACCAAAGTGTTAAGAACACCACCATATCAAAGATGGAGCTAGTCATTCCCATAACAATCATAAAATGTTTAATCCCTTTTAAATCCCACTTTCTTGGTTTTTGCACATATTCTTCATCAACACGATCCATTGGTAAAGATAATTGTCCAATATCATAAATTAGACTTTGTACCAAGAGTTGAATTGGTGTGATTGGGAAAAATGGTAAAAAGATGCTAGCAATGACAACGGATAATACTTCGCCAAAATTAAAACTTACGGCTAGCTTAATATATTTCATCAAGTTTCCAAATGTTTTCCTTCCTTCTCTTGCTCCATCAATTAAAACATTTAGATCTTTTTCCAGTAAGATGATATCGGCTGTTTCTTTTGCAATGTCTACCGCAGTATCTACCGAAATTCCCACTTCTGCATTAACTAAAGATGGGCTATCATTAATTCCATCTCCCATATATCCAACAACATTATTTTCTGCTAAAACACGAACAATTCTTGCTTTTTGAATTGGTGATAATTTTGCAAACACATTGGTTTTCTTCAATAGTTTTTTCAAAGCTTGATCGGATAATTGATCAATTTGACTTCCTAATCCAATTTGCTTCGTATTAATGGCAACTTTATCACAAACTGCTTTGGTTACATATTCATTGTCTCCTGTTAGAACAATCACACGAATTCCATTTTTATGAAGTCTTTCAATGGTCTCTTTTGCACTTTCTTTTGGTGGATCTAAGAAGCCAACAAATCCAACTAATACCATATTGGACTCATCTTCTACTCCATAATGTTCCTTTTCTTCTTTCGGATATTTTTGGCAAACTCCTAATACACGTAGTCCATCTTCATTTAATTTTCGAGAAATTTTCTTAATATTGTTTTTAATTTCTCCTGTGATTGGCTCTATTTTTCCTTGATGGAAAACAGAATTACAAACATTTAGCGTTTCTTCTACAGCACCTTTCGTTATGATTTTGTGTTTTCCATCTTCTTCTAATACAACGGACAATCTTCTTCTGGTAAAGTCAAAGGGAATTTCATCCACTTTTCTGTATTTTTGAATCATATCATGGATTCCCTCTTTTTCTGCTCTCGCGATAATTGCTTGATCAATATTCCCTCTTAATCCAGTTTGAAAATATGCATTCAAAAATACTTCTTGTAAGACAGAAAAATCTTCTTGTCCGTGAATGTCCAAATATTTTTCTAGAACAATTTTGTCTTCTGTTAGAGTTCCTGTTTTATCTGTACAAAGAATATTCATAGCGCCAAAACTTTGAATTGACTCTAATCTTTTGATAATTGTTTTTTTCTTTGACATACGAACAGCACCTTTTGCTAAGCTGGAAGATAGAATAACTGGTAAAAGAAGCGGTGTAATTCCAATTGCAATTGCGACAGAAAAGGTAAAGACGGTAATGACGTCTCCATGCTTCCATATGTTGATTAAAAAGGTAATCGGAATCATATAGAGCATAAAACGAATCAGTAGTTTGCTGATATTTTCTACACCTTTTTGAAAAGCAGTTTTTGGTTTTCCTTCTACAATGGTATTTGCCACCTTTCCAAAATACGTATTTTCTCCTACGCAAATGACAATTCCTTTTCCATATCCATTGGTTACATTGGTACCAGTAAAGCAAATAGTATCAAAATCCGTAATGTTTTCCAATTCTTCTTCTGTTTTTTTGGAGACTTCCACTTTTTGAACCGCATCGGATTCTCCAGTTAAAGAAGCTTGTGTTAAATATAGATCTTTTGTTTCAATCATTCTTAAATCTGCTGGTATAATGGAACCTGCAGTTAAGACGATCAAATCGCCTACTACAATATCTTCCATTGGCACATCGATTTCTTCTCCTCCACGGATCACGCGAGCAGAAGTGGCTACCATTTGTTTTAATTTTTCAGCAGCTCGATTGGATTTATATACTTCAAAAAATTCAAGGATGGTACTTACAAGGATTAAGGTTAAAATCACGACAACATTAGCATAACTTGGTTCTTCTGGCAAAATAACATCGGTATAAAAGAGAACCAGCATAATTCCTAACAAGATCATATTAAATGGTGTTAGGAGACTTTCTAGAAGATAATGATACCATTTTTTTGCTCTTTTTTGTTTCATTTGGTTTTTACCATACGTTGCTTGGTTTTGCTTCACTTTTGTTTCCGTTAATCCAAACGGACTTGTTTGATATTTGTGGTAAAGCTCTTCTGGTTTTGCTAAACTTGCCCAACCATACATTTTTTTAACATCAATTTTTTCTTCTTTTGCTTTCATTGTTCCCCCTTCTTTCTCTTTTGTATGTTTTGTTCTTTTTTGTTTTTTATGCGAAAAAGACTCTTTTTTTTTAAGAGTCTTTATTCTTTAAATAATTGAATTTCTTTATTTCGATAAGCTTCTAATATGTCACGATTAATTGCATCTTCTACATTTCTTGCCTTCTTTGGTGTGACTAAATAACGAATGTATAATTCTACATGACTCTCTACAATTTTGGTATAGATGATTGGTCTTACATGATTAAAATAAATAATATAATCCAAACTTGCATCTTCTACTTGAGATTCCATTTTCTTTGGTGTTTCTTTAATCGTATCATTTTTCTCGATGATTTCATAAAGAACTCGTTTGGTTTCATCAATATCCGCGTCTAATCCAACACGTACCGTTATTTCATTCCAAATATATTTAAATGCTGTGTTATAATTCTTTAAAGAATAGGTAAATAACTGGGAATTCGGAATATGAATAATTCTTCCCGTACTTTGTTCCCCATTGACTCTTTCTCCTAATTCTAGCATTTCAAAACTAAGTGCGGACATTTTTACAACGTCCCCTCGCATTCCATTAATTTCAATTCGATCTTCTAAATTAAAAGGTTTTACGGTTCTTAAATAAATTCCAGCGAAAAAGTTCATGATGATATCTCGAACGGCAATCGCAATTCCGGCTGACAAAAAGCTAATTAAGGTAATTAAACCAGAAATATGATTATTCCAAATTAATAGACAAGTAGCAATTACAATAATCATAATGGTTAGATTTTTCTTTTGATTGTAGATATATCGCTTTTTGGGATCTTTTACAAATTGACGATACAGTAACTCTAGTAATTTTTTAACAATACTGGCAATCAAAAGAATCACAATAGTGGTTACTGCTAATTTAACATATTCAATTGGAATGGTGGTTCGACTACTAATCCAATTACTAATTTCTTCGATTAAAGTCATTTTTTCTCCTTTTTCTTTTGTCCTTTTCTTCTTTTCCCATTCTAACATAAGTGGAAAAAGATTACAAGAACACACTTTTTTTCTTTCTATTTTTATGCTATACTATGACCAGTATATGAATTCTTTGTTGTAACAAAGAGGTTTTTTTATGAATTTTTCGTTATTTCATTCTAGGGATATCAAATCTTCTGTAATAGAAGACCTTGCCCAAAATTTGTTAAAGGAGATTACCCAATATATGAAACAATTGGATTCTAAAGATTTGAATCAATTTTCGGAAAAAGATCGTTTTACTTTTGATCATATCGAAGGTGATTTTGCCATTTGTGAAAATCGTCAAGACGGTTCGATGATTCAAGTGCCCAAAACTTTAATTGATTCATCTGCTTCGATTGGCTCGATTCTTCGCATTGAAAATGGAAGGTTTCTTCCTTGTGAAGAAGAAACTTTGGAAGCTCGTCAAACCATCAAAAATCTTCTCGATGATTTATATTCCTAAAAATTTTGAAACCTGCATTAAAAAAATGCAGGTCTTTTGTTTTATCCATCACAAGAAATTGGAACTGTTTCAATCACAATTTTCTCCCCTTGATCAATTAGATGAATAGTTCCATCTTCATCTGTTCGGTAAATTTTACTTCCCATTTGTTCGAATCGGTTTAAGATCTCTTCTTTGGGAAGACCATAGCTATTACCTTCCCCTACTTGAATAATCGCAATTTCCGGTTTTATCTGATCTAAAAATGCTTGACTAGAACTAGTTGAAGAACCATGATGCCCCACTTTTAGCACATCGACATCTTCCCATGTTCTTGCTTCTTCTACCTTTTTTTCTGCATCTCCCATAAATAGGTATTGATGTTCTTGGTAATTCATTTGTATGACAATAGAAGCATTGTTTGGCTCGTCTGGTTCTGTGTGATCAACTGCTTTTACCTCACAGGTCACATTTCCGATCTGGAAAGTTTTTCCCACTTCCACTTTAGTTAATTTTAATCCTTTCGCCTGAATAGCAGTCAATAGTCTTTCATAATATTTTGCTGTTGAAGTTTGATTATATGGTAAATAGATCGTACCAATTTCAAATTCTTCTACAATTTTTCCCATTCCTCCAATATGGTCTTCATGAATATGGGTTCCAATTAAATAATCAATTTTTTGAATCCCATAGGATTTTATAGTTTCTGCGATTTTACTTCCATCTTCTACATTTCCGGCATCAATTAACATTGTTTCTCCGGTTATTTTGCACCAAAATACAATCTGCTTGCCCTACATCCCAAAAGATCACATGTAAATTTTCATCTTGCAAGTTGATTTCTTGTGCTTGTACTTCTTCTGCTAAAACGGTTTGTGCTACTTGTGCTACTTGTGCTGTTTCTTCTGCCTTTGGTAAAACTGGTATTCCATTTGCTTCCAATAGATAGATCGCTAGGATAATGAAACAAGCAAGTAGGACAGAAATCAGTGATTTTGTTTGCTTTCTTTTGTTTTTCCTCATATTTTTCCCCTCTTCTATTTAATTTGAATTCCAAGGAGTTTTGATAAGTCAATTGCTTGCTCTATGTTGACAATCGCACCTTTTAAATCTTTACTGTCAACAACAATTCCTTCGATTTGTGATGTGGTAAAGTCAATTTGATCTAAACTGGTACGGAAAAATTGTACATTTCGTAGGTCACTCTGTTCAAAAGTATTCCCTTTCCATTTTACTTCTTCAAAAGATGCTTCTTTTAATATACTTTGCTTCCATTGGATATCTTTTAAGTTCGCCTTTGTGAAATTTGCATAACTTGCATTACTTTCTTCCAAACAACAAGAATGAAGGTCTGCCTCCATAAAGTTTGATCCTACCAGTTTGCAATTCTGAAAATTTACTTTTGAAAAATATGCATTTTCGAATCTTGCTCCTGATAAATCACATAGCAAAAATGTACAATTGATAAAAGAACTTTTTTCAAAGATTCCATTGGGAAATTGAACTTTTTCGAATCGGCAAGAATAGAATTCCCCCGTCGAAAAGTCTACCTCTTCCAGAGTTTCTTCTTTCCATTGTCGATATTCAATTCTTTTTTCTTCTCCGAATTAAAGTTTCAATTTCTTCTTTCATTTTTTCTCCTCGTTTTCCGAAAGACCTTCTTTCAAGAAATCTAAAATTTGTTTACTACTACTTCCTTTTCTTGTTCTTTCATAATCTTCTTTTTTCGTTTCGGATAAATATTGATTTAACTCTGGTAGAATGGTAATGGAATCAAGCGGGTAACCTTCGTGACGAACATTGCTAATGGTTTCTACCAAATAGAAATTGGATCCTTCTACTTGATGTGTTTGAAATTCTTTTCCATCGTAAATCGCAACACCTTTCACCCATTTTGCTTGTACTTTTCCTCCATATTTATGAACAAGAGCAGTATAGTAGGTAAGCATTTCCTCATCGGTTAGTTCTTTTCCTTTTATCCTTCTTACTTTTGCTCCTGGTTGATCTTCTTTGGATACGCCTTCTAAGTATAACGTGTCATCAATTGCAATTGTTTTCATTTTGGTTTGTTCATAATACGCTTTTGCTTTGATTTTTGCGTTTTCAATTGCATTTTCTCCCGTTTCTTCTACCTTACAATCCACATGTTGATCACTTAATGTGCATACTTGTATTTTTTCTTTTTTTAATTCTTCTGCGTAATACTTGATTTTAGCTGGATTTTTTGTTGCAAATAATACTTCCATATTTTTTTCTCCTATCGGATAATTTCAAATTCAAAATATCTTTCTTGGAATTCCACTAATGCTGTAATCGCATCATTGGAATATTGTTTTCCTTTTGGAACAACAACTAATTTATCATCATCATCGTTTAAACGATGAATGACAGCAATACAGACACCTTTTGCTTCTGTCACTGGTTCCCAAATACCTAATAAATAGGCATCTAATTCTTCTCCATCTGCTGCCTTTGTCCCTGGAATATATCCATAATTAACTGGATAAATAAAACTGTGACAAGGATGAACTGATCCCATTTTTCGGTCAACTTTTACTGTAACTTCTTTTCGTAAAAAAGAATAACTTTCTCTTTGCTTTTTCTGCTTGGCTTGTTCATATTCTTCTTTTCCAAAATCCATTGTTGGCACAACGATCCCTTGTTCCATCATTTCTAAATAAGTAGTCAAATCTACCCATTTTGCATCCACAACTTCCCCATCACGGAAATTGATCGCATGTAAGTTGATATCTTTTCGGACAATCCAAATATCTTTGATATATTTTCGATCTTCGTAGCGCTTGGTACTAAATAGGATTGGCTCATAAGGATCAAAAACTAGACCAAGTTCTTCTTTCCATTCACGGCAGATTGCTTCTAAACTCGTTTCACCTTGAATCGCACTTCCTCTCGTAGCCTCCCAAAAACCTGGGTATTTCTTTTTCTTTGGTGAACGCTTTGTTACTAAAATTTCACCTTTAGAATTGAATAAGATTCCTTGTACCACAAGATGGTATTCCCCCTCTTCTAGAGGCTCTTTATCGCGAATACAAGTTTTTCCTGTCTTCTTCCTGTTTTCATCATAAATGTCCCAGATCTCTTGATTATCATGAATTGCTTTTCTTAATAATTCTTTTGCACTTTCAAAGGTAAGTCTTTGAAAAGCTTCTTCCCAAGTGACCCATTCAACTTTTTGTACTTCTTCCATTTGTGGCGTTTCTTCCCCTTTTTTCTTTTTGGCTAGAAAAAAGATAACTTCTTTTTCCACGTCTGATTTCGGCATATAGGTAATGCTGTAACGATGTTTCTTTCGAACATCTACGACAATTCCAGTTTCTTCTTTTACTTCTCGAATTGCTGTTTCAACTTCTGTTTCTCCTTCTTCCATATGGCCTTTTGGAAAATCCCAATGCCCAGAATTGTGTTTGATTAATAGTACCGTTCTTTTATCTAGCACGATACATCCGCATGATTTTTCTTGTTTCATCTTTTCCTCCTAAATTTGGATTTCCACCTGTGTATTTGTTACAAGATTTTGAAATCTTATTCCATCTTCTTTCTTTCCGACAATTAATCCATAATGCGTTGGAATGGCTTTTTTCGGATTCATTTGATTCATTAATTCTGCCGCTTCTTCTGCTGTCATCGTATAAGTTCCACCAACTGGAACAAGAGCAACATCACAAGAGATGGATTCTAATTCTGGTAGATGATCGGTATCTCCTGCTACATAAATTCTCTGTCCTTCACATTCCAAAATATATCCAACCCAATGATTTTCTTTTGGGTGAAATGGTTTTGTTACATTATATGCTGGAACGGTTTCGAAAGAAACTTTTCCAATACTTGCTTTTTCATTTGGTTCGACAACCATTACGTTTTCTTCTCCGAACAAGTTGTTCTGCTTCTTGTCTAGAGCTTTGAACTGTTACAATCTTGGTTCCCTCTTTCTTGATTTTCTCGATATCCTCTTTTGAAAAATGATCATAATGAGAATGTGTAATGAAAATATAGTCTGCATCATGGCTTTCCTTTTCGATTTGATAAGGATCGACATAAAGAATTCCTTCTTTTGTTTCGATTCGAATACTACTATGTTTCAATACTTGTATTTGGCTCATTTTCATTCCTCCTTTTTTGACCTATTTATTCTATCATAAAGATTCGAAATTGAATAGCTTTTCTTTTAACCCTAAAAGAAAAGTGCGATTTTAGTCGCACTTTTTTATGTTCTTTAACTTTTCATTTAATTTTGGATAAACTTTTTGTTTCATCCACTCTTCGGTACAATATTGATTGATTTCCTCAATTGGAATCCACTTTGCTCCCTGGTTTTCATCCGGCTTCATGGTTAGCATTTCTTCTTCCGATACTTCTAATAGATAGGTCAAATTGAGATGAACATGAGAACTAACGTATTTTCCTCTTTTTACATGCCCATTTACACAGATGATTTCCAAGGAATAGATTCCATCTTTTAGAACTTTTACGTGTTCAATTCCTGTTTCTTCCTTTAATTCACGAATTGCAGTTTGCAAAAGATCTGCTTCTCCATCTGCATGTCCACCCGTCCATGTCCAAGATTGATAAATATTGTGATAAATCATTAAGACTTTTGTTCTTTCTGGATTAACCACCCAGCTAGAAGCCGTAAAATGACCAAATTCATTTTCTCTTGTTAACACATTATCAAAGTTTTGGATATATGCTAACATAACTTTTTGATCTTGCTTTTCTTGTTCATTTTCTGGTTGATAGGCTTGAATTTGCTTTTCTAAGTCTTTCAAATTCATGTTTCTTTATTCAACCTCTACTTTCCATAATCCATGTTTATTGCAATATTCATAAACCGTTGATCCCGGAACATAGTGAAATTCTGCTACCGCTTCTTTTCCTGGCTCTAATCTCACTAGGCATTCTCTTTCTTTTGTAACAAGCATGATCCATTCGATAAAGTGTTCTTCTTCCATAACATGGTTGACACGAACGACGATTTTATCTCCTTTTACTTCATAAACTGGAACATGTTTTTCAACAGCAGCATCGGTTGAATTTGCTTTTAATTCTTCCATTGGTTCTCCACAACATTGGATTCCACATCCAGAGCAATTACAATCTTCATACACTCTTACCATTGCTCCACATTTTTTACATCTTTTTATTTTAAAATTTTCCATTTTTTCTCCTCCTTTTCTGTGGTTATTGTACCATGGGATAATTTGGTTGTAAATAGAACTTTCTTTCGATCGTCACGAATAACCTCTTAATCTCTTATAATCTCATACAATTAAATGCTCCTTGCTATTTCTTAATACAGTGTAGTAGATTTTTTGACATTTTATGTAAATTGTTGTATAATATTCCTGATGCTACAGATGTAGTGTTAATTTCTATTAGGAGGGTTCTTCAATGAACAGTTTGAATCGAGCCGTCTCGTCGATTACCCATTACTACGACTTGGTCGGTGAAGATCATATGTTGGAGGAGATCCGCTGTCGGACTCTTCCCGTGGAAATTCAACAATCCTTCGAGGTACTGCGTTCGTATATGAATCGCCAGGCTTTCCGTAGCCCGAGCAACGCTCCGTTCCTCACCGTAATTTTCCGCATCAACAATTGACCCTCGCACCGCCGGTTTTCCGGCGGTTTTTATTTCTTTAAAAAGAGAGAGCAATACACTCCATTTGTTGTGTTTTGCTCTCTCCTTTTCTTTTACAGAGTTATTGCCAAACAAACTGCAGAACCCTCTTCTGGATTTCTTTTCTCTTCCAGTAATCGATGGTTGCATTAAACATTTCGCGATCTTCGGTTTCTCCCGTTACGAGGTTTCCGGTTTCGTCTGCTACCAGCTCCCTTAGCCTCTGACGGTTTTCCCAATAACCGACGCCAAGGATCGAAGCTACCTCTTTCAATAACCATTCTGCTCCAGATTTTACATCCATTGCTTTGTGTCCGAGCTCGTGCCCGAAGAGATTCCCTCCCGAGATCTCTCCAATTCCACACACAGAGTTACAATCTAGGTAGATCACTTTGTTTAGAACGTTATATCCTCCCAGAACCAGACCATTTAAAGGGAGAACAATTACTTGCTGTCCATCTAACAGCCTGGCTGGTAACTCGGAACAATCATATCGGTCGATATGCCTCCGCATGGCATAAAAATACTGCGGAAAAAGAAGCTCTTCTGCACAACGTTCTAGGTTTTCTTTTTGCTCGGAAAGTTCTTTTCCCATTGCTGGCGCCTGTGTTGGATCTACGTCTAGATCTGGAAGTGGTATTCGACATGTCACCTCCACTCGATGTCTTAAGGTTGACGTCCGAATAAAAACTCTGTACGCAGCCATAATCTGACCTCCATTCATCTTTCAACGGTTGATGATTAACATAATGATTATACTAGATTTATGGCAAAAAGTAAAGATAGGCAGGAATGCTGTCTATCTTTCTCCTCCTATTTTTGCATAGTTTCTTCTGGTTCTTCTCTTTCTTTTTCGCTTTCTAAGTAAGCTTGTTGTCTTTCTAACGAGTAATTTCTTTGTTCTTCTAAACTATCCATCCCCTTTGTCAATCGCTCTTTTAGCGTTTCCTTTTTCTTTTTAGAAACCATCTTTCCTTTTGCATGATAATCAATCGTAAGTGAACCATCTGGGTTGGTTAAAATTTGATAGTTTCTCTTAGCCAACAATCCTTTTCTTTTCGAAAAAATTGCTGGAAATAGTCTCTTTAATTTTGGATCTTCAAAATCAATTGGTCGATCTGTCCTTTGAAATTGAATTTGATATACTGGTGTTTTTTGCTTCGTTCCTTGCAAATTTCCGAATGCCAGCCTTGGAAGGAATAAATGAGAATTTTTTTTAAATGTTTCTTGATAATTTTCAACATAACCTAAATCTTCTAAGGTTTGAAATGCTTTTCGAATAATTCCATGGCTATCTGTTTCAAACTGAATCGGATTTCCATTTTTGTCTTTTCCATTTGTTTTCGACATTCCCACAATTGCTTGTAGTTGTAAAAAGCCGGCTTTCTCAATATTGGTAAGTCCCCTCATCTCCTTTAAAATATCAGGTCTTACCACGTCTTGGTAGATTTTCATCGCTCCTTTTTGTTTTCTTAAAACAAAAGCTAAATCTAGATAACTCGTATAAATTGTTTCGTTTAATAATTTCTGTGCAGGATACAATGCCGTAATCATGGCGGGAACAATTAATGGAGGAATTGCTGCCGATACAATTGTAAGGCCCAAAAAAGCAGCAGAATATCCCAATATTTTTCCTGTTTTTACAGCTGCTTTTTTTATTTTTGCAGGTAAATTACGTTCAACTGGTACTGGTAAATTATTTTGCTTTTCCATGGTTCCTCCCCTGTTTTCTTTTGTTTCTTTTATTGTATCATAGGAATGATCGCTTTTCTAGTTATGGAAAGATCGTTTCGATTCCATTTTTTAGCGATCTTTTATATCCTTTATTTTTTTATTATTTATTTTACTAAATTTAAATCTCCATGAATCACAATTGGTGAAAATCCTGAAATTTCATCATATAGCATGCCTTCTGGGATATCATTGTATAGGAAGATCTTTTTACCTTTTCGGAAAGCTTCATAAAGCTCAAGAAAGGTCGCTCCTCCAATATAGTTTTTCTTACCGTTTTTATCAAAATTTAAGGTTAGAACAGCATCCATAGATGCAATTTTTTCTTCACTTAATCGGAACATCTTTGCTTTAAAGGCTGCATGTTCTTCTGGACCCAAATCCCAACTGTCTTGTTCTGCACTTGGCGTGTAATAGGAATTGGGAAGTGCTACTTCATGCCCCATTTGTTCTAGTTTTTCTTTAATTGGTGGTATGTCTGGATAAAATGCTTTACTACAAATTACAAATACTTTCATTGTTTCCTCCCGTATTTCTTTATTTTGTTCATTATACAGCAAAGTCACAATTATGGCTATGCATATCTTTAAATTTGTTTGAATCTTAAGTAAAATATGATGAATCTTAATTGTTCTTGAAACAAGATCCTATGTAAAAAGCAACGATTTTTCGATTTCATTGCTTTTTATTTTTCATTATCTCCTCAATCTTCTTAAATTCTTCCTCTGTAATAATCCCTCGATCGTACTTTTCCTGTAAATTAAAATAGCATTGTTTTAAATAACGCTCATTATGCTCTGGATAATGAAAAGATTTATTTTCTTTCTCACTACAACAAAATTTTTTTATTTCTTCAAGATACTTTTCTTGATATCTGATTTCCCTTCTTTTTAATTCATTGACAACTTTTAAAGTATATACATAGAAAATATTTTTTGAATATTTCGTAACATAATGAACTAATCGATGTTTTAAAGTTCCGCTTCTCCCATTGTCTTTTAATTGCAATGCATTCACGCCATTGACTTACTAACATTTTATTTGGTAATACCGGAATTAATTTTTCATGCCATAATCTCATGTTCTACCTCTCTTTAAAATAACTTCTTCTACTCTTCTTAAAGCATCATAGCGACTCAAAAATCTTCCACTATGTCTAAATCTCATGTCCAATCGAATGAGACGAATCTCTCGATTGTATCGCCTTTTATAAATTTCAGCTACTTTGTATTTGGATAAACCTTGTTTCCACAGTGAAAGGATTTCTTCATCCGTCATTACGAACACCTCAGTATTAGTATGACCTTTTTTATTTCTTCAAATGCTTTATTTTAAAGATTCTTTATCTCCTTCTTTATGTTTCAATATAGAACTTTTCGTATTTAATACCAATAAAAAAATCATCTACTTTTAAATTGGTAGATGATCTTTTTATTGGTAAGTAAATCTTTTCTTTTATTGGATCAAAGAAAGGATTTCTGATTTATCAATTAATCCAACTGCTCGATTTACTTCATTTCCGTTTTTTATAACCACTAAAGTAGGGATTGACATTACTTGATATTTGATTGCCAAATCTTGTTCAGCATCTACATCAATTTTTACTACTTTTACGTCTGGATTTTCTTTTGCAACTTCTGTTACAATTGGTGATAACATTTTACATGGTCCACACCAATCTGCATAAAAATCAATTAAAACTGTTTGATCACTTTGTAACACTTCGCTTTCAAAATTTTCATTTGTTACGTTTAATATGTCCACTTTACTTTCCTCCGATTCTTTTTGAATAACCGTTCCGCTATTCTGTGATAATGCTTTTTCGCTTTCCTTTTTTAGAAAAAAATTCGCTAATATTAATATTAGTAGAAAGATTACAATTCCGACAACTGTTAAAACTTTTTTGCCCATTTTTTCCTCCTTATCCAAAGATCATATAGATTCCCATTATAATTAGAATAATTCCCGATATTTTCTTAATGATATTATAGTGCTTTTTGATAAAATTAAACATTTCTTTTAATTTTTCAATTAATACAACGGATACAATAAATGGGATTCCTAATCCAATTGAATAAACAATCATTAAAAGAATTCCTTTCATCATATCTTGTTGTTTTGCAATTAGCAACAAGGCTGAACTTAGGAATGTTCCGATGCATGGTGTCCAACTAATAGAAAATAGGATTCCAAATACCATAGCTTTGACGAAATTTAAATTTTTTGTATCTGCATGAATGTGTTTGGAGCGATTTAAGAATTTTATTTGAAATATTTCCATATAGTTTAGACCTAATAAAATAATAATGATCCCAAATACAATTTTTATATAGGTTATGTTACTACTGATGATCATTCCTAATTGGCTTGCAAATATGGATAATAGGAGAAAAACAATTGTAAAACCTAGTACAAATCCAATCGCATTGATTAACGCTTTGGAGGTTTTCTTATCATCTTCTCCAATAAAATACGATAAATAAATTGGTAACATTGGTAATAAGCAAGGTGATATAAAGCTTGCTATTCCTTCTAAAAAAGTAAAAAGATATTCCATATTCTTTCCTCTATATTATTTTGCTTTTTCATTATTTTATTATAAATTTTATCCTATTTATAGTGTTTTAAACGAATGTTAACATTTTTTTAAAGCTTCTGCTGAAAAGGAATCTACAAATTGTCCTTCATTTGGTGATACCATTCTGTAATCATCCTAAATCACATCAGAATTTTTTCTTTGTAAATCTTTAAAATCAGCACCTGTATCTCTGGTTTTGTAAATTATCTTTCACCTTCATCTCCCAAATATTTCTTTGATTTTGGTTTCTAGAATTTCTTTCTCTCCACTTCCTGTTGTACTGAATCTTATTAAAGGAATATCATATTTCGATAGGATTCTATCTTTTATCTTATCTCTTTCTTGTTGTTTCGTTCCTTCTCGGTGAAAGTAATATCCATCTACTTCGATTGCTAAAACTAATTTTTTGTCCATTTTATTAAATATAACAAAGTCTACATGAGTCCATGTATTGGTAGCAAAATTTACTTCTTCTTCATTTAAAAATTCCATACTAGCTAGTATATTGATTAGTGGTATATGTACAGCTATATCTAAATTATCATAATTATTTTCTTTTAATATTTCTTCAATCATATTATACGTTAAGTTTTCAGAGTCAAAATCAGAAATTCTCTTTTTATTTTTTAAATACTCTAAACGTTTTAACCTATTTTGCTTATATAATAAATCATATATTGATTTAGTTTTACTTTCTGCCACTTCAAAATTATTATACTTTATATATCGAATTAAATCTCCTATATTTGTATTTTGATTATTTTCATGATTCGATACGACTAACCTTAAATATCTTTTAGCACGAGTTACTGCTACATTTAACATTTTAGGGTCATCTACAAATTCCGTTATTTCATTATCAACTGTTGTTATTATAATGGCCTCTTCTTCTCTTCCTTGAAATTTATGAACGGTATCTATCTTTAAATTAGAATCCACTGTTTGTTGTATTTTATCCCTTTGCTTTCTGTATGGAGATATTATCCCAATATGTTTACTATCAACTTTTTTTGCGAGTTCTGGAATAATCTCTTTTTCGATAACATCTATTTGTCTCTGATTTATATGACCTCTTGCATGATTACCTTCGCTTGTTACATATGCTTTTAGCACATCATCTTCATCATGATCTTCTGTCATGATAATCAATTGATCATCATAAAACTTTTTATTACAGAATTGCACAATCTTAGGATGACATCTATAATGTTCTCTTAATAAAGTGTTCGGTGCATCTTTTAACGTCTCCTTCACAGATTCCAGAAAACTATGTTTTAAATAATCATAATTACTTCCGATGTTATATTTTTTCGAAATTTCTTCTATCCTATTTTTATTCTCGGTTGTAATTACATTTGGTAATTGTTTTAGATCCCCAACGATTACTGCATTTTTTGCAACGGATAACGCTAAAACCCCAGTAATAAGATCAACCTGAGAAGATTCGTCCATGATAATATAATCATATTTATGATTTTCATGAAGAGAGTTTTTTATAGAATAGGTTGTGCTAAATATTATCGGATACTCTCTATTAATTTCTCCTGAATTAGAATGTAAATCTTTTAGAGTAAATACTTTTCTTCTCGTTTTTCCTTCATATCTTTGTCTTAAGTACTCATTTAATAGTTTTATAGAATTTGAAGTCAATAACTCTAAGCGATTAGTCTCTAAACTTCTAAGTCTCGCTTCTTTTTCTCTTATTTCATTTGATATTTCAATCTCTTTGGCGATAAAAAAGATCTTAGTATAGTATTTTAGTATTTCTTCCTGTGATCGCTTATAAAACTCTTTATTTCCGATTCCATATATAAATTGCGATTTTATTCTAAGCCATAGACTTTTTCTTCCTAATTCTTCATATTCCACCTTTAATTTCATTATATTATCAGATGCTAGTCTAGTAATATTTCTAATCTTCGGCATATTAACTAATTTCTCGCCTTCATATGTATAGAAATATTTATGTTCTGTTTTGACGTCAGCAAGTTGTTGTTTTAATTTAGCAATATCATTTTGAATATCAAAAATTTCTCTTATATCTCTATTTAACGTAATTAATTGGTTCTCTAAAAACTCTTTGTTTTCTATTTTTTCACTAAATTGTCCATACTCTCCTGTTTGGTTGTTTATAAAATCTTCTTTATTTTCTTTTTTTCCTAATCTAGCACATAAATAATTCAAATTGTATTTTTCTAATTTCTCGTATACATTATCAGTTGCTGCATTATTGTTCGACACTACTGCAACAGTTTGTCCTCTTTTAATGATATTAGCAATAATATTTAATATTGTCTGTGTTTTTCCGGTTCCGAGGAGGTCCTTCTATAATGCTAATTTGATTATTCATTGCATTTCTAACTGCATCAAACTGAGACTTATTGGCTCCAAATGGAAATATTAGTTCATTTAATTTACTACTTGCTACTGTTCCGGTTCTAGCTAAAGGCGTTATATATTTATATAAGGCTGTATCTTTTTCGATAAAGTTTATTTTTTCATATTCTTTCGTAAGTAATCCTATTCCTTCTTCTGTTCTTACGCTTACTATTTTCGAAATTTCTTTAAAATACTCAAATTTATTTGAAGACATAATTATTTTATCGTTATTTTCTACTATTTTTACATTATTCTCTTCGATAACTACTGAACTATTATTTTCGAAAAAGATTTTGTAATATTGATCAAATTTTAGTGCTTTCATAATGTTATAAGTATAACCCTGCTCTAAATGAATTCGATTTTTTTGTAGATCTATTTCAATTGGATCTTTATAAAATTCAAAATCATTTCTTGTATATGTATATGATTTATCAGCATTCTTATAGTTAATTTTTATATAATTCTTATCATTCGCAAAGTTTAAAATTTCTTCTGTTTTATCTAGTCCTTTTATTAAGATTAAATATTTTTGACTATTCATCCAATACTCCTCTTGTCATTTTTATTTTAATCCTTATCTTCAAATAAAAACTTAAAAATTTGTCTCTCATTCTTTATTTTATTTACAATATTGTTACTTTTATATTGTAAATTGATAACTTTTAAATTTTTCTCCTATTTTTTTACAAATATATCATATAAACCCGTTTTACTCAACCATATGCTTTTCATTTCTCTAAATTTGGTATATTATATTAATATGTTATTACTCATCTAAAATAGGAGAAAAAATGGCAAACTCTAGAAATTATGATGCCTTAAATGGAAAACGAAACATAGTCGGCGATAAAATAAAACAATATAGGTTAGATGCTAAATTCTCAAGGCAATCTCTTTCCAATAAACTAATGCTTATGGGTTTTGATATACAGGCTAATTCTATATATGATATTGAAAATGGATTAAGGACTGTAACTGATTATGAGATATGCGCAATAGCTAAAGCATTAAAGATCCCAATTCAAGACTTTTTAAATGATTATTATAATTCAATAGAAAACATATAAAAACTACTATCAGCTTTTGTGTTGATAGTAGTTTTGTTTTACTAAACAATAACTAAACAAAATTTTTAATTCCAGATATCGTTTGTTAATTTTTAAACAGAGAAAGAAAATTAAAGATCATAAAAGTATTAATACTCTAGCAAAATGCAAATATTTAAAATTAAAATAACAAACAATCAGTGAAAAATAATAAAATAGCCTATACCTTAGTTACAATTTATTTTGAACGTTGTTTCGTTTGTTACGGAAATTAAACCTAAACTTACTACCTTCGGGTTATGAGCGCCGGCAAAGGCACTTTTGAAGATTTATGAAAACTTAAGTTTTTATTGGTATTTAGCCATTTATAGAAGATTTAGTTTGTTGAACTTTTATGAAATTTTTTGATGTTTTTGGAAACAATTCTTCCCAAAATTTTCCCAACTTTTTTAAGAAGATTTTGGAATTAATCTTCTATAATCAAATTTAAATATTAAAGGAGTTTATTATGAAAAATTTAAGAGAAGTTAATGATGATATTTTAAAAGATTGGCTATTATTTAGAGAAGATACTATATCTTCTCTTACTAGTGAGGAAGATAAAAAGCATTGGATTTATTTTGATGAAATTTCTGAAAGAATTTTAAAGACTGTTCCTGAGCAGAATAAAGAGTATGTACAGAAACAATTAAATAAGCTTGACGATAACTTTATAGATTATATTAGTTATTGGAATGAGAAGTATTATAGGAATGGATTTTGCGATGGAATTGAAATTATTAATGGTTGTTTTGATTAGATAAATAAATTTCCTCCGGCATAGCTGGACTAGTCAATAAAAAGTAGACACAAAAATATTTATTTAAACCCTAATTGAATTCTATATTCGATTGGAGTCTTATAATTTAAAGCATAACTTGGTCTATAATCATTATTATCTTTTACTATATCTTTTATAAAATCTTGTACTGTGTTATAATTATTTATATCAAAATCAATATACATTTCTTTTTTAAGCCAGCCATTTTTTGATTCTATAATAGGATTGTCTGTTGGAGTTCCTATTCTAGACATTGATCTTGTGATGGAAAAGTTTTTAAGTATATTGTTAAATGATGCAGAGGAATATACTGAACCTTGATTTGTATGAAATATTGTTTCAAGGTCTTTATAGCCTCTTTTTATTTTGCTATCTAACATTTGTTTTAAAGCTTCTCTATGATTTTGAACATTGCATCCATATTTGGATTCTCTAACATCAGATCCAACTATTTCTCCATTAAATACATCTAAGTAAAAATTCCAATCATATGCTCTCTTTTTAAACCAAAATGTAGTTGTATCTGATACAATTTTTTCAAATGGTCTTGAAGTTTTCCAATTTCCTTTTATTTTATTTGGAAATTTTATTGATTCCTCACCTGTTTTTTTATATTTGTAATGTTTTGCTAGTGATTTGATTTTTAGACTTTTACAAACTTTATGTACTAAATTATTTGATACAATCCAGCCAGTTTCTTTTAGTAATATTCTATTAATTCGTCTATAACCATAACTTGGCTTTCTTTTATGAATGTCTTCTATTATTTCTTTTAATTCTAATCTATCACTCTCATACTTATTTAGTTTATCCTTATTTTTTAACCATTTGTAATATCCACTTCTAGAAATATTCATATACTCACATAAAGATTTTACATTATATTCATCTTTTAACATAAATACTATTTCGAATTCATTTTGTTTTACTTCTTGAATATTACAATTGTACCATCTCCTTTCACAATGTATCCTTTTTTTAACCTTTCATTTTCAATCCTTAACTTCATATTTTCATATTCTAATTTCTCCATAGGGGTTAATTCTTTTTTTCTAGAGTATTTTACTAAAGGATTTCCTGGTTTTCTTTTATTTTCTAATGCTTTTCCTCCTTCTTTTAAATATTCTCTTACCCATCTTCTAATGGTGCCACTTTCAATATTTTCTTCTTTTGCTACTTGCTTTGAAGAAAGTCCTTTTTCTGTAACTTTTTTCACAATCTTTAGTTTTTCTTCTTTGCTCCAATATTTGTTTTTACCTCCTTTTGGTCTTCCCATAAACATACCTCCTAAAATATTATTTTAACATAAAAAATGAAAGTAGATTTTTGTGTCTACTTTCATTTTACCACTCCAGCATAGCCGGAGGTTTTTCCTTTACGCCTAAAAGGCTTCTCTACTAGCTTCCACTGAAGTGGCCTTTGCGACTGACACTTGCGTTCGTCAGTCGCTACCCCTTAAAGGGGTCAACTTCTTCTATCGTCATTTGTTCACTTAATTTGTCTTCTCTAAGTTGATTTGCTATGTATTCTTTTATTTTTTTTGTATTCTTTCCTACTGTGTCTACATAATATCCTCTACACCAAAATTCTCTGTTTCTATATTTATACCTCATATTTCCCCATTGGCTATATATCATTATGCTACTTTTCCCTTTCAAAAATCCCATTACACTGGATACACTATATTTTGGTGGTATACTCAATAACATATGTATGTGATCTGGACACACTTCTGCTTCTATTATTCCTATTCCTTTCCACTCACATAGTTTTCTTAATATCTGCCCTATTTCCAATCTTTTGCTTTCATAAAATACTTTTCTTCTATATTTTGGTGCAAAAACTATGTGATATTTGCAATTCCATGTTGTGTGTGATAAACTTTGTACATCGTTTATTTTGATATCTTTCATTTTAAACGTCTCCCTTCAATATATTTAAATTGCTTCTTGTCAGTCGCAATTTAAATTATATATGAAGGGTTTTTCTTTGTCTACTCATCGCTGAAAGCTTTACCGAACCCCGAGACAATCTCGGGGTTTTAGAATACAATAAAAGCCGAGTTAATCCTCGGCTTTTATTGTATTTTAAAATATATAAATTTTATTATATATAATAATTTAACATTTTTCTAAATTAGAATCAAAAGTTTCTTGTATTTTCTTACTTATAATTCTCATTTCATTTGTTTTTTCGTATATTTTTTTTTCTTCCAAATCTATTGCATCAATTAATTCTTTTTTTATAATATCATTTTCAATATAAGGTATTTTTAACTTTTTTAAAAGTGGTAAATTTAATGATTTTCCAAAAGCTTTTTGATCCGCTACCATATCTACAAAATTGTATTTAAATATATAAAACAAATATTTATTATCTAAATCATTTTTAGGTTCTAATCCCATTATAGCTTCATTTGTATATAAATCTTCACCTGCTATTGCCGTTTTTCCTATTGAAAGTTTAAAAGATACTAATGTTGATCCTTTTTTTATTAGTTTGACATTAGAATTTTGTACTCCTAGATTATTTATCTTTTTAGCTGTATCTGTTATAATACCACCTTTCATATCTGATATCTTAACCCATAAATTTTTTCCTTGATTGTAATATTTATATTCATATGAGGCTGGTGTACCACCTATTTTTATCCCGTTTTCAACACATATGTCTTCAAGTAATTTATATTCTTGTGATACATATTTAGATATATCATTCGTAATTTTATTCTTATGCTTTTCAATTTCACTTTGTAAATCAAACAACTTATTTTTTTCTTCATCAATAGATGCCAATATTGATTTTTGAATTGGTATTGGTGGTACAATAATTTGTATATTTTCTAATATTGTTTGATTTATATGTTTTACACCAAGATTATTTGTTAAATAATATAAATGTGAATTATTAGATGATAAATAATATGCTAAAAATTCAGGCAATATTTGACTTTCATCACAAACTAATGCATTGATTTGTTGATTTGTTGTACATTCAAATGTATTTATAGCTACTTTTCCAAGAGTTGCTGTACAGCTCATCAATACGCTATTTTTTGGAACAATTCTAACTTTATTGTCATCAACTGCTTTCTTAGAGACATATTTCGCTGAATTTGTAATATATAAGTCTTCATCAAAATCTTCTAAAGTCACCCACGGAACATCTTTTTTATCCCAATATTCTTTATTCTCTTTAAAAGGTGTAGAACCTCCTATGGGATCTTGTTTTAATAAATTTCCAAGTCTTTTTACTGTATATCTTGAATTTATTTTAAACCTATCTATTGGCGTAGTTGATATTTTTGATATATACTCTTGTCCAATAGCATTAAATTCTATTATATCTTTTAAATTATATACATTTACATTTTCTTCTATAGAATTATCTATTTCAAATTCATTATTAATAAAATTATTATATATGCAATAATTTAATTTACTAGAATCAAATATATCTTCTTCATTATATAGTTTGGTTATTAAATTTCCTTTGTCATCTAATCTTTTATGCATTCCTTCATATTTTCTTCTTTTACTAAAAGAATAACCTAAAAAATCCACTTGCTCATCTTTACTATTTCCGGTATTTGCAATAACTACTTTCTGATTATATGATAATGCATATGTTACTAATTTTTCGATTTCATATCTCTTTATCTCTTCTTGAGAATATTTATTATATTTTTTTAATATTTCCTTATCCAATTTTTTGCAATTGTTTAATAAAATATTATATTCATCAATATTAATTTCATTGCTATATACATCAGCTAGATATTTACTTACACAATGGTCTATACCATTAATAGAAATATCACTTACAAATGGCCCTTCTATTAATTCTCTAACAACACCCTTAACATTATTATAATAATTGTTTGATCTTTTCCTTAAAAACAATATTATAGTGTTTGTGCCAGTTTCCATGAATGTACTATCACCTAGAGAAACTATAGATATAATATTAAAGTATTTTAATATTATATTTCTTGCGTCTGTGTATATTTTCCCATTAGAAAGAATACTTGATGGTAATATTATTCCCGCAACGCCTCCCGGCTTTAATAATTGATATGCCCTTTCTATAAATAAGCATTCAATTTCAGAACTATTTTCTGTTAGTCTAGAATATAATTCAAATGATTCTTTTGCATTATTTAAATAATTTTTAAATGCATTTACTGAATATGGAGGATTAGCTACTAAAATATCAAATTGTTCGTTTAGCATATTATTATTTGGATTATACTGTTTTAATTTTCCTTTATAATCTGTACTGGTTCTAAAATTATCTAGCCCATCTCCATTTATTATAACTGCATCACCATCTCCATTTAAAAAGCAACTTACTTTTGCGCTCTTTATAAGTCTGTAATCTTTTTCTATTCCATATATATATTCTTTAGCCCATCCATACTGTGTATCGGTATTTTTCCATCCTTGCAATTGATCTCTCTGCAACCTGTTTAATGAGTCTGCATTAATTAAATCATTTTTTATAATATAATCATACCAATCCATAGATTCTGTCAGAAAATGCCCTGTACCAACTGCATAGTCTATCAAATATGGCAAAAAATTCAAATCACCTTCAGATATTTTTTTGTCTATAATTTCTACTATTGGTAACGACTTTAAAATAAATCTTACTATTGGTATTGGTGTAAAAAATTGACCCGCTTCTTGTTTCAAACTGGTATTTAATAATAATTCAAAAAAATCACCTAGAAATTGCTGTTTATATGAATATCTTATTCTTTTATTTTGTAATAACATAACAACTTCTTTTACAATAGCTGTATTTTCAGTAAATGTTTTGCTATCAAAAACTTCTTTAAAGGCAAATTCATTATTCTTTTTTAATCTCAAATCATTAAACATTTTTATCAACATAGGATCATTTCCTGCTGCTTTTGATATATCATCTTTTGTATAATCTATTAAGTCCTTTTGAAAATATAGCTTCATACCCTTTTTATACAAATCATTTAATCTAGTCATAAAAGTCTCTTCGTCATCTGATTCTAACCATTGAAAATCTAATATTGGTTTATTATCTTCAAATTCATCAACTATTTTGCATAAAAACAAATTCATCATTTTGTTAAATGCATTTGGCTTATCTGATACTACATTGTGCCTTAAAATCTCTTGAAATTGATTAAAAATTATTTTACTATCTCTCTCATTGAGATCTTCTAAATCATTGTATGTTAAAGGTTTACTGGAAATATTATATGGCAAATTTCCTATTTCAAATACTCCTGTAGTTATAAACTGTTTGTTCCATCTAGAAAAAATTTCACTCATAGTATTTGTATCTTCATATTCTTTGTCCATTAATACAATTAAATTGTTATATTTACGTGATTCAAAATCAAATGTATACAATACTAATACATCTGCGTTTCTATCTTGCTGATAATAAGAAAATAGCTGTCCTCCATCTTCTAGCATTTGATTTTTTTCTTCCTCTAGTTTTTCATAATTTCTTTTACATTCTATAAGCATATATGTCTTATTATTTTTATTTACTGCTATATCTGCAAATCCCTTATACCTATGCCCTAATTTATAAGTTTTCTCTAACTCTATATCCTCAGGTTTATAGCCTTGATTTAATAGTCTTATAATACATTCTAATCTAACAATGTTTTCTGGAATTTTAATGTTCAGTGCATCCTCCTTATGTATGATAATTTTGTTTCCATAATGTATTTTTTTTGCATTTAAATCAACAGATAATTTATATCCATTTATTATATCATAAAAAACATCTACAACACCATCTTCATACTTAAATCCTATATTTAATAATTTATCTTTTAATTCCATTTATTCGCCCCCAATATATTCTAACATTTATTCAAAAAAAAGAAAAGCCCCTAGGCTATTTTTTTTAATTTTTTTACAAAATCAATCATATATTTTATTCTTATAATACTTATTATTAATTTAATCTTATTTTTTCTACAAAAAATATTTACTTTTTATATTAAATATTAGATTATTATATAATTTACCATTTTCATTAAAAATTTTTCATCATAATTTAAGTACACATTTAATTTCCAATATCTTTTTTCATCAACTTCTCTTTTTTGGGGATTGGGGGTTCCCCATATTTGAATTTGTGGGAGTACAAATTCAGTGCTGGCTAGGACAATACACATACTCTTTTTCATATTTTTATTAGAATATTTTTATAAAAATGCTTGAATTTATATAAATAGTCCAAGCATTTTTTTCACATTATTTAATTGGTTCTATAAGAAAATTATTTTATTTAATACTATTTCTTGAGTAGAATTTGCAATATTATTCATCATTTGTACCCATTTTATTTGATCTTTTTTCTTTAATTCTTCATCAATTTTTAGTTGTTTTTTCATACACCTCATTAAATTAAATTCCATTTCATTTGCTTTAGCTTCTATTTCGAATAAGTACTCTGTTAACTTATCTTCCATTAATAATTTTTGATAAAATGGTTTCATTTCATATTTAATAAATTTTAATCTTAGCTTTGCATATCTTCCTAATTTTATACTTTTTTTATCCTTTAATTTTAAATCTGGTATTAAATAATCTCCTTGTTTCGTGTAAGTTATTTTCATTTTTTCTTCCTCCTTTTATTAAATTTTTCTTTACTTTTTTAAATTATTGCATTAAAATATTATTATAATTTTCATTAAAGTTAGTATTTAGTTTGACGGCTTATACTAGCTTTTTTTATATTACTTAACATATAAATTTTCTTTTCAGTTTGTAAAATAGTCTCATCTACTTTTTTCTATTCTTATCTATAGCGTTACTCTAACATTTCTGTAACGTTATTTCCCATTTTACTTTTTTCACGAAATTTTCTTTGTCGTTCTCTATTACTTTTTCTTATCTCTTCTAATTTATCTGCACTTTGATACTTGCTCCAATTTTTTATTACATAGCAATTTTCTTCAAGATTTATTATTTTTAATTCAATAAACTTATTTAATATTTCTTCAACTTTTTTAATAGATTTTCCTAAAATTTTTGATAATTGTTGCACATTTAATGGATTATTCTCCCCTATAATTAGTTTTCCTTTCATATTACATTGTCCAGCTATAGTTAACAATTGTATCCATATTCTGAAATACGTATCCCCATTACGTTCATTCAATAATAATGCAATTTTTCTATTTGAAAAAATATTTGTGCTAAGTTTTATCCATGATACCTCTGCCATACCTCCTTTCACCTTTCTTTCAACTAATTAGCTATTGAATCTTGTTCTTTTTTGGTTAAATAATCATCTAATGCTTGCACTCTAAACAAGAACTTTCCTCCAACTTTTGAACATGGTAATTGTTTTCTTCTTACTAATTGATTAGTAAGCCAATAACTAATTCCTAAATATTCTGCTGCCTCCTTCATGGTTAATGTTGTTCTTTCTACTGTTTTTAAGTTCACTATTGTATCCTCCTTTCTTTTGTTCAATGGTACCCATTGACTTTTGTTAACAATTGAATTATATTAATTTTAGTTAACAGGTACAAGATTTTTACTGAAAGTTTTTGAAAATTGATAACTATTAAAAATGATTTTTCTCAATATTTATTAGTTAACAAGGAGGTATAAAATGCCATTAACAGCTTTAAGTTCAATAGAAGTAAGCTTATATAATACAAGAGCAAATGAAATAAATAGGTTTCTAACCATTAACACTGCAAACTCTAATTTATTGTTTTGTAAAAATGCAACATCTATAAAATCTGATCT
Organism: uncultured Clostridia bacterium; assembly: GCA_944393505.1. Lineage (GTDB taxonomy): Bacteria > Bacillota > Clostridia > TANB77 > CAG-508 > CALYAK01. Next base: position 108,135 of record CALYAK010000003.1, read on the forward strand.
TTTAATAAATTATAACTATAATAATATTCATCTTGGAGAATATTTAATAGCATTTTTAAATTTAGATTTGACAAAATTCAATGATTTTTTTAACTACTTTTGTACTTTTATATTTGAATATATTGAAGATATTCCCGAAAAAGACAGAAACAAAATATTATCTAATTTGAATCTACATACAAAATATTTTGATATAGAAGAACCAAAACATATCGTTGATAGTGAAGTCCTAAAAAAATACTCTAAGCAATATTTTGAGAATAAAGAAGAACAAGATTATTTATTAAAAATGCAGCAATTATTTAGAGATTCTGTTGATTACATATATAATAACAATAAGGATAAAAAATTAGAAAAATTAAGTACATATGAAAGATTTTATATATTACAAAATATTAATAAAGAAATAAGAGAATTTTCGAAAAAATACATGTGTCATTATGACTTGGAATTTTCTTTACATGATAAAAACTTCATGCTTAATATATTAGAAAATATTACAAATAAATCAAAAAATCCTTTATCTGATGAAGATTTTTTAATCAATAATTTATTAGAGAGAAATCAAATAGGAAATAAAGTTTATGGAGTTGGACCTATTTTTAAAACATTGGATATTTATGCATATTTTTATATTGTTCTTTATCATATAACTTTAAATAAATATGAGTACATAAAGAAATGTAATGTTTGTGGACATTATTTTTTATCAAAAAAAGAAACTACTCTATACTGTAATAATAAATATACAGATAAAATAACTTGTAAAGAATATGGAATAAAAACATCTCAAAAGAGAAAAGAAAATGAAGAACCTGTATATGGTAAATATAGACAAATATATGCAAAAAAAGCTATGGCTGTTAAAAGAAATCCAGATATTGAATATTACAAAACTAATTATGAAAAATGGAAAAAAGAAGCTAAAGAATTTATTAGTGATATAAAATCAAGTAAAAAAACATATGATGAATTTGATGAATGGCTAGATATAAGTAAATAGAATTTGACATATACGCTTTTTTGTGTTACAATTATATTACAATATTTTTACAATAATATTATTTTTAGATTTATATTATTATTATTATTGATTATTTTTTTAAAATATTGTATATTAAAGTTAATAAATCATATACTAGTTTTATAACTAGTTATTTTCCAATTATTTTAAATAATTTGGAACTGTTGATTCGCATAGCGAAAACAACACGAAAAGGAATTGAATTATCAATTCCTTTTTACTTTTCCAAACAATTTGTTTAATTCTCTTTTTTTATTTTCATTAAATACAGGATATGCACAAATAATCATATAATAATCACCTCTAATTAAATCCTGAATTTCTTTTAACTTAATATAATAATATATTGATTCATCATTATACCTTATATGTATAAATTTTTCTTTTTTACTTTTATTCTTAACAAAGCTTTCTTCTTCATATATATCTATACCATCCATTTGTGAAGTATTTATATTGGTAAAAATCTTTTTAAACAACCTTAATAAACCCATTCTATAAATACATATTGCCCTTTGTTCTCCATTATGCTTTAATGTATACGTTCTTTCTAAACAATTCTTACAAAAGTTATCATATTTTAGTTTTAAACATGGTTTAGGTATATAAAACTCTTTGTTTTTTTCAGAAAAGGAACATAAATGTATAAATTGAGAATATATTTTATTTCCTTTTACTTCAACTGTATATCTTCCAAAATCGACTCTCTTACCATTGTATTTTATCTTTTGTCTTATAGAATTATTATAATACTTATTCATACTATTTAAATACTGATTTATGTTACATTCTTCTATAGAGTTATATGGATATTTATCAATCAATTCTAACATTTATCTATATTCTCCTATTGGATTCCATATAAACAAATTAAATTTCATCTCATATGGAGATGTCTTTTCATTTAACTTACAACCATATTTTCCCTCTATATATTTAACTATTTCATCTTTGACACCAGCTCCAGCATTATTTTTGTATAAATTTCTATTTCTATATGTAACTGCACCCAAAAACAAATCTAACATTTGCATTAATTCTGACTCCCTTGAATTAATTTGTTTTATTTCAAAGTCAAAATTTTTATGTATAGAATATGAATTTTTATGATTTATTAATCTTCTTTTAACCTCTTTCAATCTATACAACGTTTCTTTTTCTTTTTGATCAAATAGTAAAAAATAACTATAATTTTCATCTATTACCTTATTTAATAAAAAATAATACATTTTATAATACCAGTTAATATATTTTCCTTGATTAAATTTATCATGATCTAATTTTGTTTTTCCTTTTGCTAACAAAATCCTTACACCTAATTCTTTGGTATTATAAAAGTAATCAATTAATTCTTTATAATAATTCATTTTACCTTTTGTAACTTTTGTCCACTTTATTTCTGTCCATGAATCTATACCATGTTTAACCTTTAATTCTCTTAACTCTCTAAAAAACTTTTCTTTTAAATTTTGAGGACAATATATAAAACCAATTGCCATTACATCATTTCCATCATGTTCTAATGGGCAACTCTCATCACTATATAATAAAAAATCTACTTTCTTTTTCATTTTTCCCCCTATGCTTTATTATGAAGTAATTATAACACTATTCTTAATAAAAGTAAATTTTTTATCAATTAATTTTAATACTTGCATTTTGTTAACTATTATGATAACATGTTTATAGTTAACATTTTACTGGCCAACCATTATATAACTCGAAAGGAGGTGAAACAGAGTAATGGTCGGGAGTATTGAAAAAAGAGGCAAAAATAGTTACAGGCTAATAGTTTGTCATGGTTTCAATTTAGACGGAAAACCCATTCGTCATACTAAAACTGTTCATGCTACTAAAGCACAAGCTAAAATTGAACTTGCAAAGTTTGTTACCGAAGTAGAGCAAGGTACAGTTATTGAAGGTAAGTCTATAACATTTAAAGAGTTTACCGAAATATGGAAAAGAGATTATGGATCTAAAGAATTAGCACCTTCTACCTATAGAAGATATTTAGGAATGCTAGAATCAAGAATACTACCCTATCTTGGACACTTTAGGTTAGATAAGATTAAACCTACTGATATTATGAAATTCTATGATATGTTAGATAAAGATACTCAAATAAGACGTATAAAAAGTAATAATGGTTATAGAACATTAAAACCTTTATCTCAAAAGACAATATTAGAGCACCATAGACTAATTAGAGCAATGTTACACAAAGCTGTATATTGGCAATTATTATTTAATAATCCTTGTGAAAGAGTTCAGCCACCCAAAAGTAAAAAGCCTAAAAGAAGATACTACGATGATGAACAATGTAAAATTCTTATCGCAAATCTTAATGAACTATCTACAGAAGATATTAAATATAAAGTAGCAATAACTCTAACAATTTTTACAGGAGTAAGGCTTGGTGAACTTATGGGATTAGAATGGTCTGATATTGATTTTACAAATGGAATTGTTAGTATCAATAAATCAAGTCAATATTTAGCTGATAAAGGTGTATTTACAAAAACTCCAAAAACAGAAAGTTCTATAAGAGATGTCGCAATTCCTAATTTCGTTATTTCTTTACTTGAGGAATATAGAATATGGTATGAACAACAAAAATCAATTTGCGGCGAATTATGGATTGATTCTGATAGGTTATTTGTTCAGTCAGATGGTAAACCTATGCATCCGTCAACTATTAGTAAATGGTTTGTTAAATTTGTTAAAGAAATAGGGCTACCTGTAATTAATTTTCATGGTTTAAGGCATACAAATGCTACTTTACTTATATCACAAAATATTGACGTAGCAGTTGTTGCTGCAAGACTAGGACATGCACAAATTACTACAACATTTAATTTTTATGTGCATCCTATCATTTCCCACAACAAAAGTGCTGGAAATGTATTACAAAATTTATTAATACCAAATTAGAAACTACTTTTTTCAATAAATCACAAAATTACTTTGTCGGAAATAAAATCAGTAAAAAACAAATTATAAATCCCCTTGTTTTTTACTGATATACATAGTCTTTTGAGGAATTAAAAAGTAAAAATACTTCCCAAAAATTCCCCAATTCGACATAACAATGCCATTTATAAGCATTATTGCAACCAATTTTCAAGCAATAAAAAGTCACTAAAACCGTTACAGTTCTAGTGATATATACTTTGGTTGCGGGGAGTGTGCAAGAAGATTGGTATATTGCACAT
>CALYAK010000004.1 GCA_944393505.1 uncultured Clostridia bacterium
ATACAAAAGATAACATACACCATAACAGGAACAGCCAAAGGAAATGGAACAATAGCAGGACAAAGTGTAACAACAAATCAAGCAGTAAACATAGGAGAAACAGAAATAGCAAACAATGGAACATTTACAATAGAAGCAGATGGAACATGGACAGTTACAGCATATGCCTATGACTATTCAGGAAGAAAAACAACAAGTAGTACACTAGTCTTTACAAGAGATACAGTAGCACCAACGATATCGAGTTTTACAAAAACAGCAAGCACATCAACAACAATCAATGTAAGTGTCAGTGCAAGTGAAGAATTTAGTGGATGGGCAACAGGAGGAGGTTATACATATTATTTAAACAATGCAAGTAAGAGTACAACAACAGCAAACACATATCAATATACAGGATTAGCAGATTTGGGAAGATATACATTAAAGGTAGTGGTAAAAGATAAAGCAGGAAATACAAATGAAAAAAGTATAACAGCTGCAACAACGACAGTAAAAAACTTTGCCTATACTGGAAACGTTCAATCTATAACAATACCGACAGCAGGAACATACAAGCTAGAAGTATGGGGCGCTCAAGGTGGAAATAGTGGAACAAGTACTTACGGAGCAGGTGGATATTCGGTAGGAACTATAACCTTAAATGCAGGAACTACTATCTATGCTTACGTAGGAGGAAAAGGCGGTTCTACGTCTGGAGTTTCTGGAGGAAGAGGTGGATGGAATGGTGGAGGAGCTGGTGGATCTGGATATAGTAGTGCGACATATTCACGTGGAGGAAACGGTGGCGGAGGAGCATCAGACTTTCGAATTGCTACGACATCGTCCTATGCTAGAGTTATTGTAGCTGGAGGGGGTGGTGGGAATGGGAGTAATTCAATGTCCGGAAGTAGTTCTTTAACCGCGACAGAGAAAGCGGGAGGAGCTGGCGGAGGAAGTTCGAGCTTAGCTGGAAGTAGTGGAGGTGGAAATTGGGATGGTAAAGGTGGAGCTAAAGCTACGGCAACGTCGGGGGGCTCTGGAGGAGCAAGAGGAGGAAGTAAAAATAGCCAAACGGATCGAATATACTATGCTTCTGGGGGTGGAGGAGGCCGGAGGCGGTTGGTACGGAGGAGGTGCCGGAGGTGGTGGAGGATTGAATGCGCCGACGGCATATTATGGATCTGCAGGAGGATCAGGAACATTTGGAACAGGAGGAAAAGGAGGTAAGGCATACCAAGGGGCTCAGACTGCTTATCAAGGAGGATGTGGTGGCTCTGGAGCTGGGGGTTCTGGATACGTATATACATCATCAACAGCTTCAAGCTATCCATCTGGTTGCTTGCTAAATAGTTCATACTACTTGAGTAACGCAGCAACCTATGCAGGAAATACATCCTTTGTTTCGCCTACTGGTGGAAATGAAACAGGACATACTGGAAACGGTTATGCAAGAATAACATTAATAGAATAATCCATATACTTTAGAATATCGAAGAGGAAAGCGCTGCCTATTGCTTTCCTCTTCATTTTGCTTCGTATTTCTTCTCTCTTCTTTCGGTCTTTTTTGATTGCTTTGTTGGAAAATATTGACAGATTGTAAAGAATATGATTAGATAATGTTGGTTAAGAAAAATAGCTTTTCTTTCGAAAAAATTAATTCAAGAGAAATTTGTTCAAAGAATTTTATTCAAATATTGATGTCAATGAAAATTCAGAGGAGAAAAGAAATTAAATAAAGTAAAAAATGGTCTTGTAGAAAGGTATATTTTTCATGCCTAAAAATAGGTAGTGAAAAGATTACAAAAAGATTTATAGAAAAAATCTTGGGAGAAAAAATCGAGAAAGTAGATTTAAGTAAGAATCCCATTTTAAGAAGAGAAACAGTTCATGGAAAGTTAGGCGTATTAGATGTATTAGTGGAGTTTAATGAAAGTGAGAAGATCAATCTTGAAATGCAGGTAGCAAAAAGAGAAGATATACTAGAAAGACTTTTGTATTATTGGGCCAGGCTATATACTCGAGGGATACAAGAAGGAGAGGAATATGTAAGGTTAGAAAGAACGATTGTAGTTTTAATTACAGAATTTGAACTAAAAGGGTTAGAAGAGTTAGGATACCATACAGAATGGAAGATAATTGAGGAAAAAGGAAGAAAAAAGATTTTGACAGATAAGTTAGAAATTCATATACTAGAATTAAACAAAATCAAGGGGAAAGAGAATGAGGACGATGAGCTGTTAGATTGGCTGTTTTTCATCGATAACCCGAAATCAGAAAGGGTGAGAGAGGCAATGAAAGAAAATGAAGAATTACAAGAAGCAAATAAGAAACTAAATCAAATGAGTGAAGAAGAAGAAATGCAAAGGATCGCATGGTGGAGGGAAAAAGCACTACATGATGAAGCATCTTTAAAAGGAATGGGAAGAAGAGAAGGAATGGCAATCGGAGAGAAAAAAGGAAGACTAAAAGGAAAACAAGAGGAAAAAGAAGAAATTGCAAAGAAAATGTTGCAAAAGAAAATGGATCGAGCTAGTATTATGGAATTAACAGGACTAAGTGAAGAAGAATTAAAAAAGTTAGAATAATTGCGAAAAGGAACAGATTTCATATAAGAGATCTGTTCCTTTTGCGTTGTAAAAAAGTTCTTGCTTTTTCCTTGTAAAATGTCTAGAAAAATGATAGAATTGTAACGACTATTAGAAAGGATGGGATTGGATGGAAAAAACGCAGATTTTTCAAGAGTTATCCAAACTAATTAATCCAGAAAATATGAAAATCGATGAACCAATGAAAAAACATACCAGTTTTCACATTGGAGGAAATGCAGATATTTTCATAAAAGCAAAGTTAAAAGAAGAAATCAAACAAGTAGTTCAGCTTGCCAAAGAAAAGAATGTTCCACTAACAATTGTAGGAAATGGAACCAATCTATTAGTAAGAGACAAGGGGATTCGTGGAATTGTATTAAAACCAGAGATTCAAAACATTGAAATAAATGGGGATGTGATTCTAGCTGGTGCAGGAAATACACTTGCAGAAATTGCATTTAAGGCATACCAAGCAAATCTGAGTGGATTTGAATTTGCAGGTGGAATACCAGGAAGCATAGGCGGAGCAATCAAGATGAACGCTGGTGCTCATGGAAGAGAAATGAAAGATGTCGTTGTTGAAACGACTTGCTTAGATCCGAATTTAGAAGAAGTTGTTTTACAAAATTCAGAGCAAGGTTTTGCTTATCGAACCAGTCATTTCTTTGATCAATTTCAAGAATACATTGTTTTAGGAACAAAATTAAAATTAGAACCGGGACACGGAGAAGAAATAAAAGGAAAAATGGATGAATATACAGCCTATCGAAAAGAAAAACAACCGCAATATCCTTCAGCAGGTAGTACCTTTAAAAGAGGAAAGGATTTTTTGACAGCTAAGTTAATTGATGAAGCTGGCTTGAAAGGACTTTCGGTAGGGGGAGCAGAAGTTTCGACACTTCATGCTGGATTTATTATCAACAAAGGAGAAGCAACAGCAAGTGATGTTCTAGAACTTGTTCAGCAAGTAAAAAGAACTATTCAAGAAAAGTTTCAAAAGACAATTGAGTTAGAAGTGCAAGTAATTGGAGAGGAATAAGGAGAAAAAGAGAGGAAGAAAAAATGAAAGGCTTTTTTAAATGGTTTAAATCAAGCACAAAAGTGAAAAGATGGATGTTTCTCATCTTAATTGGAATTGTTCTTGCTTGTTATGGAATGGCAAGAATTTTGGTATCGGAAGAGTTAGAGTTTACAGAACTTGCTCAAATTATTGCTACTTTCGTAGTTGGATTTGTTTGTATCATTTTAGGAATTATCTATATTCAAAAAAGAACATTAGAGTTATTAGTACAAGAAACTGATTCAAGAAATATTGAAAAAGACGATGTAAAGTCTTTAATTTTCAATAAAAAAGTATATAACCAAGGACCAAAAGTTGTTGTTATCGGAGGAGGTTCTGGATTAAATACTGTATTAAAAGGCTTAAAACATTATACCGATAATATTACGGCGATTGTAACCATATCCGATTATGGAGCAGCTATTTCAAATTCACGAAAAGTACTCGAAACAAAGCCATTAGAAGATATTATTGACAGTATGGTTGCATTATCTGGAAATGAAGAAGTGATGAAAGCAATCTTAAAACATGAATTTTCCAGAGGTCGATTAAAAGATCTATGTTTTGGTGATATCTATCTATTAGGAATGCAAGAAGTTTTTGGAGATTTTTCAAAATCAATTGAGCAAGCCAAAGATGTATTAAATATTACCGGAAAAGTTTTACCAGTTACCTTAGATGAAATGACAATTTGTGCAGAACTAGATGATGGAACGGTAATTGAAAGTAGAGAAAAAATACCTGAGGTTGTAAATAGCAAAGTAAGTAAGATTAATCGTATTTATTTAAGTCCATCGAATTGTAGACCTGCTGCAGGTGTATTAGAAGCGATTGCGGAAGCTGATGCAATTGTCATTGGACCTGGTAGCCTATATACCAATGTGATTCCAAACTTACTAGTAAAAGGTGTATCAAAAGCGATTAAAGAATCAAAAGCATTTAAGATCTACATTAGCAATATTATGACAGAACCGGGACAAACTGATAACTATACTTTATCGGATCATATTCGTGCAATTGTGGATCATGTGGGAAGAGGAGTAATTGATTACTGTATTTACGATACAGGAGAAATCGTTCCAGAATTTATTCGAAGATATAACTTAGAAGGTGCAGACTTAATTGAGCAAGATCCAAAAATTGCAAAAACAGAGGACATTTATTTAATTCAAAGAAACTTATCCTATATCGATGGGGAATATATTCGTCATAATCCAGATGCCATTGCAACTGCCATTATTCAATTAATTTGTGAAGATATGAAATTCCGCGATAAGCAAAATGATGCACAATATGTCATGTTAAATGATCGTGTGAAGAAAACCAAAAAATCTTTAAAAGCAAATAAACAAGAAGTACCAAAAACAAAGAAACATGTTGCACAAAGAGGAAAAAGTAAATTCGCAAACAAATATCATGAGAGAATTCTTTCCATCAAAGAAAGTGATGGAAAGGTAAGAAGTGGATCATCGAGAAGAGCAAATAGAAGAGAAGAAGAAAAAGCAAAAAAAGCATCCAAAAATAAAAAAGAGAAGAAAGAGAAAAAACAGAAAGCTGAAAAAGCAAAAAAATAGTAGAGAAAGAAAAACACAAAAAGATAAAATTTTGGAGGAATACAAATGAAATACACAAATAAAGATGTAGATTTAGAAAATGGTTTGAGAAGAGAATGGCTTATTACAAACGGAATCGGTGGTTATGCAAGTTCCACTGTCATTGGGGCCAACACAAGAAAATACCATGGAATCTTAGTTGCTCCTCTTGCTCCACCAGCAAGACGTTATCTTCTTTTTTCAAAAATTGATGAGGCAATTGAAATCGATGGAACCAGTTATCCACTTTATACGAATTTAGGAAAGAACTATGTTTCAGATGGTTATCAATATTTATACAGTTTTGAAAAAGAATACATACCAATCTATACCTATGTAATCCAAGGCATAACCATCAAAAAATTCATCTGTATGCAACATGGAAAAAATACAACTACCATTTTATACAATATTCAAAATGGAGATCAAAGAGCAAAACTAAAGTTAGCTCCACTTGTAAACTTCCGTGATTTTCATTCCATTAGTAAAGACAAAAATTTTGCAGTACAACAAGAAATAAATGGACGAAAAGTAAAAATTGTTATGGAAGATTGCCCTGCTCATCCAGTTTTTATGTATGTAACAGAAGGAAAGTATGTGGAACATACCAATGATATTTACCGCAACATGTATTATCCAGAGGAAGAAAAAAGAGGGTTTGATGCAGAGGAGAATCATGTTGTTCCAGGTGTTTATGAAATTGATTTAGAGCCAAATGATATCAAATCCATTACCATGGTTTGCTCTATGGAATCCAACATTGAGGAGATCGATGCACGTAATATCATTAATCGTGAAATTGTTCGAATTAGTACGGAGTTATATGATTCGGATTTGGTAGAAGATAGAGATAGTGTAGAATATCGTCATTTGATGAAAGAGTTTATTGTTGCTTCAGATAATTTCCTAGTGAAAAGACCATCGTTTGGATTAGATACAGTAATTGCTGGCTATCCATGGTTTTTGGATTGGGGAAGAGACACCTTAATTGCTTTTGAGGGATTGTTATTAGTTCCAAGAAGATTTGAAAAAGCGAAAAGTGTTTTAAAATGTTTAGCTAAAAATATGCGTTATGGATTAATTCCAAATGGATATGCAGAAGTAGATAGCACGCCATTATATAACAGTGCTGATGCAGCACTTCTCTTGTTTGAAGAAGTGAAAAAATATTTGGATTATACGAAAGATTATACTTTTGTACAAGAGCATCTTTTTGAAAAGATGAAAAAGATTATTGAAGCTTATACGATTGGTATTGAAGAAGATGAAAATCATATTTTTATGGATGATGATTATTTAATTTCTTCTGGAAATGAACACACACAAAATACTTGGATGGATGCAAAAATTGGAAATCAGCCAGTTACGCCAAGAAATGGAAAAGTGGTTGAAATTAATGCAATGTGGTATAACGCTCTTTGCATCATGCAAGAATTATGCAATAAATTTGGAAAAAAAGACGAAGCAAAAGATTATGGAAAACTTGCAGATAAGGTTGAAGAATCTTTTGTCGAAGCTTTCTATAACCCAGATAAGAAATGCCTATATGATGTAGTAGGAGATGATAAAGTTCGACCAAATCAGCTATTTGCTCTAAGTTTAACTTATCCAGTAATTGATCCTACGTCAGATATCGCAGATGAAATAATGGATACGGTTACCAAAAAATTAAAAAATCCATATGGATTAAAAACATTAGCAAAAGGCGAAAAAGATTATATGGATGTCTATGAAGGAAATGCTGAAAAACGTGACAGAAGTTATCACCAAGGTCCAACTTGGCCTTGGCTTGCTGGATTATACTTTGATGCTCTTACCAATCGTATGAAAGCAGAAAAAAATAAAGCGAGAAAACGAGAATTAGAAGAAGAACGAGACCAATTTGTAGAGGAAATCGAAGAAACATTTTGTAAAGAATTAGAGGAAGGAAGAACCGTAGGAAGTATTTCCGAAATGTATGATTCAAGACCACCACAAATTGCGAGAGGCACAATTGCACAAGCGTGGAGTGTTTCTGAAATTTTTCGTATTATCATCCGAGGAAAATATCGTAAAATCTAAGGAGGAAGAACGTGAGAATATTAGGAATTGATCCTGGATTTGCCATTACAGGATATAGCATAATTGATTATATCGGAAATAAATTCCATCTCATTCATTCCGGTGCAATACTAACACAAGCGGGGGAATCTTTCCCCCTTCGTTTGTTGAAATTGAATACAGAATTAGAAGAGATTATTGATACTTACCAACCAGATGCAGTGTCTGTCGAAGAGTTATTTTTTAATAACAATGCCAAAACAGCAATCAATGTAGCTCAGGCAAGAGGCGTTATTTTAGTAACCTGTTGTAAAAAACAAATTCCAACTTATGAATATACACCACTTCAAATTAAGCAAGCTGTAGTAGGATATGGAAGGGCAGACAAAATTCAAGTACAAAAAATGGTAAAAACAATCTTAAATGTTGAAAAATTGCCAAAACTAGATGATACTACCGATAGTATGGCTGCAGCGATTTGCCATGCACATAGTGCGAAGTTTGCTGTTAAATTATAAGAAGGGAGATTAAAAGCGTGCCAGGTAAAAATCCAAATCTATCTTTGCTTTATGGAAAAGATACCTATTTTTTAGAAAATGCACTCAAGAAAATAAAAAAAGATTTTGGAACTTTGGTAAAAGGAATCAACTTTATTACAATTGAGCAAACAAATGTGAATGCCATGATTTCTGAGATTGAAACACCTGCGTTTGGCTATGAAAAAAAGTTTATTCTGGCAAGAGATACGGGACTATTTAAAAAAGCAGGAAAGAAGACAAAAGGATCTCAATCAGAATGGATTCAAAAAATTGCAGAATATATCCAAGAACATCAGGAAGAAATGAAGGAATCGGTACTGCTTGTTTTTGTGGAAGAAGAAGTAGAAAAAAATGAGCTATACAAGACGATTGAAAAATTTGGAGTCGTGCAAGCTTTTGAAGAAGAAAAACCAGCTCAGATTGTTACGAGGCTAAAACAGATTTGCCAAGCCTATGGAGTAAAAGCAGATCAACCCACTTTACTCTATTTGGTAGAAATGTGTGGAACCAATATGCAAGACTTAATCAATGAAATTAGAAAACTGATTGAATATGCCGGAAAAGGTGGAACCATTACAAAAGAAGCAATTGATTTACTTTGTGTTCGAAAAATGGATGCAGTTATTTTCCAACTAACTGATTATTTAGGAAAAAAAGAAATTCGGAAATGCTTTTGGCGTATTAAAAGATCTTAAGTATCAGAAAGAACCAACACAAAAAATTTTAATTACCTTATACAATCATTTTAAAAAGCTATATATCACCAAAAAAGCAATCGAATTAGGCAAACAAGACTTAGTTTCTGTTTTGAATTTAAAACCAAATCAAGAATTCTTGGTTTCGAAATATAAAATGCAGGCGAGTCGTTTTCAAACTTCAAATTTAAGAAATTTATTAGAAGATTTAGCGAATTTAGATTATCAATCAAAGCAAGGTACCGTAGATATTGACATAGGATTAGAAGTAACATTATGTCATTATTGCTCATAAAGAATCCTTGTATAAAATACCTCAAAAAGTCCGATACTAAATGAAAAAAGTATGGAGAAAAGAGGTATTTTTTTATGGTAAATTTTCGAACAGATCTTGCTTTGGAAAGAAGAGAAATCTATCGCAAAGCAAACCAATTGGAAAAGGAAATCGAAGGAATTGAAGCTGAAGAAGAAAAAGTAGATGACAAAATTGTGGTAAATCGTGTAAAAGTAACAACTTCAAATGGTGAAGAAGCAATTGGAAAACCAATTGGTAACTATATTACGGTGGATTTAAAAGAATTGAAAACAGCAACCGAAGAAGATATTGAAAAAGCATCGAACGTTGTTACGAAAGAGTTGAAAGAATTAATTGGACAACATATTGGTCCACAAGATAGTATTTTGGTAGTAGGTCTTGGAAATGAATATGTAACACCAGATGCGTTAGGACCAAAGGTGATTACGCAAATTGATGTAACAAGACATATTTTAAACTATATGCCAGAGATTTTAGATTCGAAAACAAGAGAAGTAAGTGCTGTATCACCGGGCGTTTTAGGAACAACTGGAATTGAAACACAAGAAATTTTAAAAGGAATTGTCGAAAACGTAAAACCAAAAATGCTCATTGTAATTGATGCATTGGCATCAAAAAGTATTGAAAGAATTAGTAGTACGGTTCAAATAGCTGATACTGGAATTGTTCCAGGAGCTGGTGTTGGAAATACGAGAAAAGAATTAAGCCAAAACTCTCTTGGAATTCCAGTAATTGCAGTTGGGATTCCAACGGTTGTGGATCTTGCAACGATTACCGATGACTGTTTAGATCTTTTTATCACAAAGCTACAAGATGAAGCCAAATCCAATGACTATTTAAATTCTTTAAAAGAACAAGATAATTATGAAGAAATTAAAGAAGCGTTAGTTCCCAATGGATATAACATGATTGTAACACCAAAAGAGATTGATGAATTAATTGAAAATATGAGTAGTGTTGTAGCAAGAGGAATTAATTTTGCAATGTAAAATCGAAAATCAGAAAACAGACCACGGAAAATTGTGGTCTGTTTGTTTTTGCTTAAATAGCAACGAAGAAGCAAAGTAAAGTTAAGAGAGCTAAATGACAAGGGTAGAAAAGATAGAAGAAATAAGTCATTTTTTTCCCTCTTGTACCGTTATAGAAAAGGATTGGAATTATGGCAAGGCAAGTACAAATACAAAGAATGATGTTTGGGTAGTAAAAGTTTGTATTGAAAAAGACTGGAATGTATCTTAGAATGGTTAAAAGTAGAAAACTTGCTACCATGATTTTTTTATGATCGCGGAATAAATAAAATAAGAAGATGACAAGAACACCATAATAACCATAGTCCATATGCAAAAAGCTTGCAACAAAAGCACAGAAAGCACAAAATAGAAATCCTAAGAACTTCGATGGACTTTTCTCAAATACAAAAATACTAAGGAGACCAAGTGTTAAGGTAAAGAAGATATTTAAGGTTAAAAATTCTCCTGTGATTGTATAAAGAAAAAAGGAAAAAGGTATTTGGGAAAGAATCGCAAATACAAATAAACGAAGAAAATATTTTTTTAAGTTACTTGTATGCTGATAGCCTTGTGCAATTTGAAAAGCAAAGATAGGAAAGGCAAGTCTTCCAAGATAATTCCAAAAACTAAAGCCTCCATAAAGGGCATAAGCGGTATGATCAATTAGCATTGAAATAATGGCAATGATTTTTAATCCAAAACTACTCATTTTTTTCCTTCTTTCGTTGTTTTTTCTAAAATCATTATAGCTTTTTCGAAAAAGAAAGTCAATGAACCAATCTTCGAAAAAGGAATCTTAAAATCTTGCCAGAAATGTTGAAATCTATGGATTGGTAAGATATAATGGGGGAAGATTAAAAGAAGAAAGAGGTAATCGAAAAATGAAGGGAAAATTAAAGATTGTAGGAATCGTAGTCGGAGCACTTTTTTTGATTGGAATGATAGCAATCGCTATCATTTATCGAGAGCCAAAAGTTGCGGTTCTTTCTTATCATAATATTGCGAAAAAAGAAGAAATTAAAAAGGATGATCCGTGGTGTGTTACTTTAGAGTGTTTTGAAAAGGAAATGAAATACTTGCATGATGCTGGTTACAAGACACTAACTATGCAAGAATTTTACGAGTGGAAAACAGGAAAAAGAGAGGTACCTTTTCGTAGTGTGTTAATTACTTTTGATGATGGGCTTTTATCCAATGCAGAATATGCGATGCCGATTTTAAAGAAATATGGATTTAATGCAACTATTTTTTGTATTGGAAAGGAAGTTGAAAAATCAACCGCTGAAAAATGGAATGGAGATTGTTCTTTGTACATGAAAAAATCAAAGATTGAAGAGTACAAAAAAGAATATCCAAACATCGAATTTTATTCACACTCTTATAACATGCATTATGAAAATGCCGTTAATTGTTTAACCAAAGAACAAATGAAAGAAGGAATTAAAAAATACGAAGAATTATTTGGAAAAACAGATGTGATTGCTTATCCTTTTGGAAAATACAACGACAAAGTGATTGAAGTGTTAAAAGAAAAAGGGTATAAAATGGGATTCACACTTGCAGATAATAAAAAGGCTACTAGAGGAGAAAGCAATTGGACCATTAATCGAATTAATGTGTCTTATGATAAGCCACTTTATAAATTTGCTTTGCGATTATTATTACCATATTAAGGAGGAATTCATGGAAAAAGTTAGCATAATTGTGCCAACCTATAATAAAGCAGAAGAGCTGAGACGTGCTTTGGATTCAATTCTAAGCCAAACCTATTCCAATTTGGAAGTCATTGTAATCAATGACGGATCTTTGGACCATACCAAAGATGTTCTGCAAGAATACCAACAAAAAGATGAAAGAATTGTTGCAATCTATCAGGAAAATAGCGGAGTGAGTGTTGCACGAAATGTAGGAATCAAAAGAGCAACAGGAACCTATATCAATTTTGTAGATGGAGATGATGCGATTGCACCAGATATCATTGAAAAATTGGTAAAGAAAATAGAAGAAGAAAAAGTAGATCTAGTTCGATACAACTGCTATTATAGTACGGAAGAGAATAAGGAAGAGGCAAAAGGAAGTATGGCAGGTTTTGCCAACCAAAGAATCGAAAGTGAAGATTTAGAAGAAGTCCGTAAAAAATTAATTACAGGAGAACTTCCTGGATATTCATGTCTTCTTTTCATGAAAAGTGAAATTTCAAAAAATTGGAACAAAGGAAATGTTTATGACAAAAAGATTCGTTATATGGAAGATACGTTAGTCTATTTAGAACTATTTTGTCGAATCAAATCCGCCTATTTTTTGGATGAACCAGCCTACTATTATTACTATACACCAGAGACATCACTTCGAGAAAAAAGCTTTTATCAAACTTATTTAAAAACATTAAATTTGGTTTATCAGAAGATGAAAACCATTTTAAAGAAATACGGAAAATTAACACAAGAATTATCGGATTTAATCGATGTCAAATGGCTAAATACCATTGTGGATCATTTTGCTTTAATTGAAAAAGTAGATCCAAAAACCAATAAGACAGAACGATTACGCTTAATTGCTGAATTAGAATATCCAAAAGAATCTGTAGAAAGTAAAGATTTGCCACTAAAGTCCTATAATGCGAAAATGATTAAAATGTTGCAAAAAGGACAATATCGTAAACTATTTTTATTTAATAAAGTAAGAAGGATTGTGACGAAAGTAAAACATTAAGGAGAAAAAGAAATGAAAGTAATCACCATCAAAAGTTGGGAAGCGTTTAATGCAGGGCCGAAGGCTTTAGAAGATGTTCAAGAAATTTTAGCCAAGTACGATCAAGCCAAACCGTGCGTTATTGATTTAAAAACAGGAAAAATAAGGTCAAAAGGAAAACTTGCTTGGAATCTATTATTAAGTCATTTTTCAAAAGAAATTCTTGTATTACAATACCCAATTTTTGAGAGGAAAGAACTATTAAATTTAGCCAATAAAAAAAGAACCATTCTTTTTGTACATGATATTGAAGGCTTGCGTAGCCAGAATGAGGAACTTTTAAAACAAGAAATTGAAAGATTCCAGCTATTTCAATATATTGTTGTACATAACCAAAAGATGAAACAATTTCTAATCGAAAAAGGAATACCAGAGGAAAAGCTCTATTTATTAGAATTGTTTGATTATCTTTGTCAAGGAGAAGAAAAAAATAGGCAAAGGACACCAGTCATTAGCAAAAAAGACATAAAGTTATGTTATGCTGGAAACTTGAGACAAGAGAAGAGTCCTTTTTTGTATCAAATAACAGAGGAAATGTTGGGATTTGATTTTTATCTTTATGGTGTGGGAGCGGAAACGGAAAAACTTACTAAGAGAATTCATTATGAAGGCAAAGCAGATCCGGCAGAACTTCCGAATCAGTTAAAAGGAAATTTAGGACTTGTTTGGGATGGCCTTTTTGATGAATCCGATGAAAAGGAAAAATTTAAAGGCTATACCAAATATAATAATCCGCATAAATTGTCCTGCTATCTTGCAGCAGGAATACCAGTAGTTGTATGGGAAAAAGCTGCCATTGCAGATTTTGTAAAAAAGCAAAACATTGGTTATACCATTCGTAATTTTGCTGAAATGGAACAACTAGATTTTAGTGATTATGAACAAAAATACCAAAATGTACAAGAACTAAAACAAAGAGTAAGAAACGGTTATTATACGAAACGAATCATAGAAGAAATTAAAGAAAAAATGGAGGAAGAACAAGCGTGAAAAAATATGACTTTTTAATTGTAGGAAGCGGTTTATTTGGATCAATTTTTGCTTATGAAGCGAAAAAAAGAGGAAAGAGTTGCTTAGTCATTGATAAACGTGATCATGTTGCAGGAAATATTTATACCAAAGAAGTCGAAGGAATCCAAGTTCATTGGTATGGTGCCCATATTTTCCATACAAGTAATCCAGAAATTTGGCAATATATCAATCAATTTGCAGAATTCAACCGTTATACCAATAGCCCAATCGCAAGATATCAGGATGAAGTCTATAACATGCCTTTTAATATGAATACCTTTCATGCATTATGGGGCGTTTTTACCCCGAAAGAAGCAAAGCAAAAAATTGAAGAAGAATTGCAAGATGTACAAATCGAAAATCCAAAAAACTTGGAAGAACAGGCAATTAAATTAGTCGGAGAAACGATTTATGAAAAATTAGTAAAAGGATATACCGAAAAACAATGGGGAAAAAAGGCGACCGAATTACCGCCATTTATTATTAAACGCTTACCAGTTCGTTTTACTTATGATAACAACTACTTTAATGATCGTTATCAAGGAATTCCAATCGGAGGTTATACACAAATCATTGAAAAAATGTTAGAAGGAATTCCGGTGAGATTAAACTGTGATTATTTTGCTGAAAAAGAAGAACTAGATGCATTAGCAGAAAAAATCGTGTTTACTGGACCAATTGATCAATTTTATGCTTATCAATTTGGAGAATTGGAATACCGTAGTTTGCGTTTTGAGACAGAGATTTTGGAAGAAGAAAATTATCAAGGAAATGCAGTTGTGAATTATACCGATTATGAAGTGCCTTATACACGCGTAATCGAGCATAAGCATTTTGAATTTTTACAGGGAGGAAAAACGGTTATTACTAGAGAATATCCAGATACTTGGACAAAAGAAAAAGAACCATATTATCCAGTAAATGACGAGAAAAATAATCAATTATATCAAACTTATCGAAACAGAGCAAAACAAGACCAAAATATCATTTTTGGTGGAAGATTAGGACAGTATCAATATTATGATATGGATAAAGTCATTTTAGAAGCTTTAAACTGTGTAAAAGAAAATTTAAATTAATTAAAGGAAAGGTTCGAATGGGAAAAAAGAGTATTTCAAAAAATTATTTATATCAACTTTCTTATCAAATTTTAGCACTAATTATCCCGTTAATTACAACACCATATATTTCAAGGGTATTAGGAGCAGAAGGAATTGGAATTTATAGCTTTACCTATTCTATTGCTACCTACTTTATTCTATTTGGTTCATTGGGAATTGCGATGTATGGACAAAGAGAAATTGCTTATGTCCAAGATAAAAAAGAAGAAAGAAGTAGAATTTTTTGGGAAATTGTCATTTTAAGATTAGTGTTAATGACAATATCTGCAACTGTTTTTTACTTTGCTTATTGTACAGGAGAAGAATATCAACTTTATTACAAGATTTTGTTAATCGAATTATTTAGTAATGCCATTGATATTAGTTGGTTTTTCCAAGGATTAGAAGAATTTAAGAAAACTGTAACAAGGAACTTTATTATAAAAGCAGCTTTTACGATTTGTATCTTTATTTTTGTTAAATCACCTGCAGATCTAACCAAATATTTCTTTGTAGCAATTGGAGGAAATTTACTTGGAAATCTTTCTTTATGGATTTATGTACCAAAATATGTACAAAAGATCAAAATAAAATCCTTAAAAGTGTTTCGCCATTTAAAGCATACCTTTTTCCTATTCATCCCACAAATTGCAACACAAGTTTATACGATATTGGATAAAACGATGATAGGATATATTGTAGCAGATAAATCAGAAGTAGGTTATTATGAACAAGCACAAAAAGTGATTAATATGTTATTAACACTTGTTACTTCACTTGGAACTGTTATGGTGCCTCGTATGGCCAATACATTTGCGAGTGGAGATAAAGAACAAATGAAGCGCTATTTACAAAATTCTTTTAAATTTACCTATACGATTGCTTTTCCCGTTATGTTAGGTGTCATTGCTGTATCTGCTAACTTTGTGCCGATCTTTTTTGGAGAGGGCTATGAAAGTGTTGTACCATTAATCAATATTTTAGCAATTACTATTTTATTCATTGGAATGAGTAATGTAACGGGGACACAATTATTGTTACCAACGAAAAGGCAAAAAGAATTTACGATTTCTGTTACCATTGGAGCAATTGTTAACTTTGTTTTGAATTGGATTTTCATTTACCATTATCGAGCAATAGGGGGAGCAATTACCACGGTGATATCGGAAATTTTAGTAGCAGGAATTCAATTATGGTTCTTACGTAAAGAATGGGATCTAAAAGAAATTTTAAAATTAGCAAGAAATAACGTGATTGCTGGCGTGCTAATGTTTATCGTAGCTTATGGCATTGGAATGGTAATTTCGAATCCGATTCTTGGAATTGTTTTACAAATGGCAGCAGGAGTAGCTGTTTATGGAATTACCTTACTTCTTTTAAAAGATCCTTTTGTATTTTATTTATTAGAAAGATTTAAAATCATCAAACCAAAGGGAGAGAAGGTGAAAGAATGAAAAAAGTAGCCATACTATTACTTCACATGAGGCATGGTGGAGTAGAAAAACAAAGTATTAATTTCGCAAATGAATTATGCAAAGATTACGAAGTAGAAATTATTTCTTGTTATGACATGTTATCTGAACCAGCTTATCAGGTAGATAATCGTATAAAAATTACGTATTTAATGCATGATAAACCAAATCGAGAAGAATTTCAAAAAGCGATGCAAAGTAAAAATCCATTGAAAATTTTAAAAGAGGGATTTCATGCGATTTCAATTCTATGGAAAAAGAAGAGTTTGATGAAGCAAGCGATTCAGGACTTAAAAGTGGATTATGTATTATCAACACGCATCGAATATGCAGACCTTCTTTCTCGCTACGCACCAAAAACCGTTACAACGATCACACAAGAACATTTACATAATGATAGTCCGAAATACATTAAGCGCGTGCAAAAAGCATTTCGTAATTTAGATTATCTTGTGGTATTAGGCCCTGGATCAAAAGAAAATTATACCAAGTGGCTACGTGAAAACAAAAAAATTCAGATTGTAGAAATCCCCAACTTATTGGAAAGTGTACCAAATCAAAGTAGTTCTTTAAAAAGTATGCAAATCGTAAGTGTAGGAAGATTGCATTCAGTTAAAGATTTTGCAAGTTTAATTGAAGTATTTGATTTCGTACAAAAACAACTGCCAGAAGCAAGATTAACCATTGTGGGAGGTGGAGAGGAAAGAAAGAAGTTAGAAGAACTTATTAAAGAAAAACGATTGACTGGTAAAGTCATTATTACCGGAATGGTAGATAAAGAACGTGTGCAAGAAACGATGTTGTATGCTAGTGTTTATGCAATGACTTCTCTTACCGAATGTTTCCCAATGGTGTTGTTAGAAGCTTTTTCTTGCGGATTGCCAGCAGTTGCTTTTGATGTTCCAGTAGGCCCAAGAGCGATTATTAAACAAGGGGAAAATGGCTATTTAATTGCAAATCGTGATAAAAAAGAAATGGCTGGTCGTATTGTTGAAATCTTAACGCATCAAGCAGAAAGAGAAAGACTAGGAAAAAAAGCAAAACAAGATGCTTATCAATATTTACCAGAAGCCGTTATGCCAAAATGGAAAGCTTTATTAAAATAGGAGGTGAAGGAATGCTTACGGTATTCACACCAGCATATAACAAAGCCAATACACTAAAAAGATTATATGAGTCTTTAAAAAAACAAAAAAACTTTGATTCTTCTTTTGAATGGATTGTGATTAATGATGGATCGACTGACCAAACGCATGAATTAATGCAAGAGTTGATCAAAGAAAATGAGATTGCAATTCATTATATCCAAAAACAAAATGGAGGAAAACAAAGAG
The DNA here is from genome assembly GCA_944393505.1 of uncultured Clostridia bacterium. Lineage (GTDB taxonomy): Bacteria > Bacillota > Clostridia > TANB77 > CAG-508 > CALYAK01. Next base: position 17,491 of record CALYAK010000004.1, read on the forward strand.
CATATAACGAAGCGGTACAAATGGCAAAAGGAGATTATTTCATTTGTATGGATGGAGATGACTATTTTACCGAAGATGCATTTCAAAAAATCGAACAAGAGAGAAAAGCAATCCAAGATCAGGATGAGATTGCAGGAATTGGATTTTTAGAATATCAGCATGGATCTAAAGAAATTGTAGGAAGTAAATTTCCAGAAGATCGAATGATTGCAACATATTCCGATATTTATTATCGCCATCATGTAACAGGAGATAAGCAATTAACATTTAAAACAAAAGTATTAAAAGAATTTCCATTTCCGGTGCAAGAAGGAGAAAACTTTATCTCAGAAGGAATTGTATTTAACCGAATTGCCAAGAAATATCAAATGGTATTTTTAAATGAACCAATTGCTTATGTAGAGTATCTAGCAGATGGATACTCAGCTAATTATTTTTCTTTAGTCAAAAAAAATCCGAAAGGAAATATGCTCTACCTAAAAGAATTATATGAGGTAGATCCAAAACTTTATCATATTGCTGCTTTTGATTTATTTGGAATCTATGCAAAGAAAAAATGGAAAGAAGTTGTAAAAGAACATCCGAATCGTTTTTTGGCAACCATTCTTTATCCTGTTGCTTATCTGAAATATCGACAAAAAGAAAGAAAAAAGGAGTGAAACCATGAAAAAATTGTTATTCTTTGGCTATACTCTGGAAATGGGAGGAGCGGAGAAGGTTTTAATTGACTTTTTAAAAGTGCTAAAACCAGATTATGAAATCGACCTTGTTTTGTTACAGGCAAAAGGAGAACTTTTACAGAACTTGCCAGAGGGAATTCAAGTTCAACAAATTCGTAATAATCCTTTTTCCTATTTTCTTTTCCGATATATCCCATGGTTTCGAAAGAAAAAAATCAACCGAATTGCAAGCCAAAAAGATTATCAAGTAGCAGTTGGATTTTTTGAAGGAAGAAGTGCAACATGGGTTGCAGACATTGAAAAAAAGATTAGGCGAATTGCTTGGGTTCATAATGATGTAGAAAAGTTTGACATCGGAATTGGAGAAAAAGAAATCAAAGATTCTTATCAAAAGATGGATCAAATTGTTTTGGTATCTGAAGAAGCAAAAAGAAATTTTGCAAAGAAATATCAAATTTCGGAAGAAAAATTAGTTGTTCTATACAATTTAATTGATGAAGAAAAGATAAAAAAATTAGCAGAAGAACCAATTCCAGAAGAGAAAAAAGTGTTTACTTTTGTTAATGTAGGAAAAATGCGACCACAGAAAAGACAGGATCGCCTTATAGAAATTGCTAGTCGATTAAAAAAAGTAGGTTATTCCTTCCAAATCCAGATCATTGGAAATGGACCAGAAGAAGAAAAGATAAAAAGTCTTATCAAAGAAAAAGATGTCTCCGATGTAGTTCAATTATTAGGATTAAAAGTAAATCCATATCCATATGTAAAAAAAGCAGATTGTTTTGTTTTAACAAGTGATTTTGAAGGATTTGGAATTGCAGTAAAGGAAGCACTTCTTTTAGGAACCCCTGTTATATCCACGAATGTAACTGGTGTAAAGGAAGTTTTAGCTAACGGAGAATATGGGATTCTTTGTGAAATCAATACAGACAAAATCGAAGAAGCAATGAGAGAAATGCTGGATCATCCAGAGTTACAAAGAAAAATTCGAGATCAGCTTACCAACTTTGATTGTGAAAACGGAAAAATTATGGAAGGATTAAGAAACATTATTGAAGGCAGAAGATAAAAGAAAGGAAACAAAAAATGGAAAAAATAAAAAAACTTTTAACGGTAAAAAACTTAAGTAAGATTTTTTTAATCTATATCTTTTTACAACCAGTTTTGGATATCTTAAGTTTCTTAGATATTCGAAGCTTAATTCCATTTGGAATTTCAACTTATGTAAAACCATTATTTGTGTTTGGACTAGGAGCGACCATATTTTTAATCAACAAACAACAAAGAAAAAAATGGTTTTTGTTATATCTAGTTTATGCAGCACTAATGGTGATTCATACCATTATGCTAAAAGAATTAAATACAGCGAATTCATTGGTATTTCAAGAAATACGCTATATGGTAAATATCGTGTATATGCTTGTGCTATACATGATTTTTGATTATTTTTACTTAAATTACGAAGATAAAGAAGAATTTGCCCAAAAATTAAAAAAGACAATTGTTTATACTTTTGTTTTTTACTGTATCACCATTGTGTTAGCAATTTTAACAGGAACTTCTGCAAAAACCTATGAGTATGCAGATGCAACGAAACAAGGATTTAAAGGTTGGCTAGATTCTGGTCAAATATTTGGACATGCTCTATCCATTTGGATTCCGTTTATTGGATATTATTTCCTAAACTATAAAAATGAAAATAAAATCATTCAAACGATTGTGAGATTACTTGTTCTTCTACCAGTTGCGATTTTAAGTTTAATTGGAACAAAAGTTACCTTTTTCATCGTTATTATTGTATTCATTACTCATATTTGTATTGATGGATTTTATGGAATTCGACAAAAGAATAAAAGCTATTTGTTAAGTGCAGTCATGTCCGTTCTAATTGTTGGAATTATTGTAGCTTTGTATAAACAATTACCGGTCTATACCAATATTGAAATCAATAATGCGGTACTAAGTTCCGGTGTTTCAGAAGAAAGTATCAAAAGAGAACAAGATAGCCGAACTGACTTAAGAGATTTGGAAAAAGAAATTTCTGATTTAGATGGTACCACCAATAAAAAAGATCAGCGAAAACTAAAAACATTGCGAGACTACTATACTTGGGATTCACAAGCAACGAGTATTCTAGAACAAAAATTTATCGATGGATCTGTTCATCCAAGTGATAACCGTGCAAAACAATTGGTATATAACTGGAATAAATACCAATTAGCAAGTTTAAAATATAAACTATTTGGATTAGGCTATTTAAATCAACCAGGTCAACTACAAATCGAAAGAGACCTATTCATGGTAATCTTTAGCTTAGGTATTATTGGAACATTAACCATTTTGGTATATCCAATTTCAAAATTCTTAAAAGCTGGAATTCGAATTTTACGTTATTGGAAGGAAGTAAGCCCAGAAACGTTATATCTATTTGAAGGATTTGGAATTTTCTTCTGTATCAGTATTTATGCAGGCTATACCTTTATCTATACCAATTTCTCGATTTTCTTAGTGGCATTAATTACTGCGCTAAGGTTTAATATGGATCAAATGCAAAAAGAAATACAAAAAGATGATCCGTTTTTAAAAGGAATGGATCGTTGCTATCGAGGAACGAATGAAGCGTTTTATCAAGTAGTAGAAGAAAACTTAGAAAAAGAACAAAAAATGTTTATCGTAACAGCAAATCCAGAAACCTTTATGAGAGCCAATAAGGATCCAGAAATCGCTAAAATGATTTTAGATCCGCAAACAACAATAACACCGGATGGAATTGGTGTGGTAGCTGGAGCAAAACTAATTGGAAAAGAGATCCAAGAAACAATTACTGGTGTTGATCTTGCCAAAAAACTAATGGAATTTGCTCACGAAAAGAGAAAAAGCATTTATCTATTTGGTGCAAGCAAAGAAGTATCACAAAAAATGGAAGAAATGCTAAAAGAAAAATATCCAAATGCGATTTTAGCTGGAAGACAAGATGGCTATGTAGAAGATAAGCAAAAAGTATTCTTAGAAATTGCAAAAGTAAATCCAGACATTGTATTAGTAGCTTTAGGAGCACCTACACAGGAAATGCTAATTTATCAAAACTTAGGGCGCTTTACGAAAGGAATTTTCGTAGGAGTAGGGGGAAGTTTTGATGTCTTAAGTGGTTCGAAAAAAAGAGCACCAAACTTCTTTGTAAAAATGAGGTTAGAGTGGCTATATCGCATTACAACAGAACCAAAACGCTTAAAACGTTTTGCAAAATATAACATTACTTACGGATTTAAAATTTTAAAATATAAAGCCTTGTAAAAGGGAAAGGATACGAAATGAAAAAGTGTAACCAACTACTCATTACGATTATTTTCGTAATATTCATTGGAATCTATGCTTTTACCATTCTTTCGAATATCGGATCTTTACTAGGTCTTATGATTCTCTTACCAATCCTTTTTGGGATTGGTAAGTTGATCCATCATCGGGAAAACAAAATGGAAGATACCGAATTGGGTTCATCAATATTTTCCAGTTTTGCTATTTACATTCGCTTTTTTGATTCGCTTTATTGTTTTACACATTTTAAAAATTGAACCATATAGTGATTATGCCACTTTATTCAATGCAGCTTGGAATTTAAAAGATGGAATTAATGTGATGGCAGATTCGCCCTATTTTAACATGTGGGGATTTCAAACTGGATATGTTCTTTATCAGACTGTACTTTTAAAGATCTTCCAATCCGAAATGGCACTTCATGTCTTCGATTGTTTTTATACATCAGCTAGTTGTACAATGATTTATTTAATGGGAAAAGATTTATGGAAATCGGATCAAAAGTTACCAAGTTTCCTTTATGCAGTTTACCTATTTGCCATTGCGTATACAGGTGTTTTAAGCAATCAACATCTTTATGTATTCCTCGTTTTAATTGCCATTTGGTTATGGTTAAGAGAAAGAGAGAAAAGTAATACGATTAAGATTAGTTTAATCGTAGGTGTTTTACTTGCAATTGCCAATATCATAAGACCAGAAGTTATTTTGGTATTAAGTGCGATGATTCTTTATGAGTTCTTAAAAATCGAAACAAAAGAAGATTGGAAGAAATGGATAAAAAAGATTTTAATCCTCTTGGGTACCTTTCTATTCCTTACACAAACAGCAAGTTTCTTAGTTCAAAAAACAGGATTAAATCCATCTGGACTAGAGAATAAAAACATATTATGGAAATTTGTTTGTGGGTCTGATTACGAAGTTGGTGGAGGATATAGTTTAAGAGGAGAACCGATTTCCAATGATCAAGAAGCGGAAAAACAGTTTATTCTAGATAACTATACAAGCTTAACACCGAGCGAATGGCTGATCTTTTTCAAAAAGAAAATTAATAATTTCTGGACCAATGATTCTTATGGATGGGTTTCTGCAACAGTAGGAGAAAAAAAAGAGATCATTTCTGGAATTTCTATGTCAAGTGAAACCATTATTCAAATTGTAAAAATCGTGGATGGAATGGGATATCTCGTTATTTTCTTTTTGGCATTGGTTTCAATGGCAAAGGCAAGAAAAGAAAATGATGTACACTCTCCCAAAAACTTTTTTCTAATCTTGTTATTACTTCATTTCCTAGTCTATTTAGTGATCGAAACGCAGACGCGATATGCATATCTTGCTCGTATTCTTCTATTCATTTTAGCAATGGATGGTATGAAGACATGGAAAGAAGATCCAATTCCTCAAAAAATGAAGAACTGGCTGAAAGAAAAATGTGAAAATATCGAAAAAAAGAGAGAAAAGGCGAAGCTTGACGGAAAAAAGGTTTGAATTTTCGTTGTTTTAGAATAGGAAGTGTGATACAATGAAAGATGCAAACAAGGAAAACCAAGCGTAGCAAAATCCCTCAGTTTGCAGAAGAAAATAGGCCTTGTGAGATAAATAATTGTTTAGGAGGGAAAATTCTATGACCGCAAAAGAGCTTCGGATTGGAGACCATGTAACGACAAAGGATCCGAATGATGATACTGTAATGACTGGCAATGTGGTCAGTTTGTGCCAGTATCCGGTAAACGGAATTACAATCAAGTTGGATGGAGGAGGAACCCTCTTCATCGCCTGGAAAGGAATCCAGAACTGGAAGTTTAAGCGAATCTAAGAGACGAGCTCCTCCCTTTAGGGAGGAGCTTTCAATCGCAATCGAAAATTTGAAAAAAATTGAAAAATATGGTAAAATATAGAGTGCAAATAAGGTCAAGGCCTTATCGTATAACTCCACATGTTTACTAAAATAGGTAAACAAATTCAAAAACAGGAGGTATCTCTATGACAGCACATGACCTAATGTTAGACGATCGGATCGAATTTTTAGATCCATACAATGGAAGGAGGATAAGAGGACGCGTTTTCAAGATCGAAAAAGGACGTGAGAACGGAGTAACCATTCAATCGGATCGAGGAGAAAAGATCTTTGTCCCTTGGGACAGTTGCTATCAATTCCGGCTGCTTGTAAGGGCAATTCATCTGCAGGTAGGCGACCGAGTAAAATTCAGTAATCCATATAATGGTGTTCGAATGAAAGGATGTGTCTCCAAAATCCAGGAGGATCCTCTCGATGGAGTAACAATCCAAAGAGACTACAATGGGATCGTATTCATTCCCTGGACGGAGGACATTTCTGCTTATCACTTTCATCGCTTGCTAAGAGCAAAGGAACTAGGGATCGGCAACAAGGTAGAAGTTTCCACACAAAAGGATGACATCATTTTCAACGGCAAGGTTTGCGGTTTTAGCAATTCGCGTGAACACGGTGTCTTACTGCGGAACGATTGGATAGGAAAAGTCTTCATTCCAGAGTTAGAGTTTTCCAATTGGGATTTTTGTTTGCTGTAAAAGAGGAGGATCCCTCACCGTAAGGTGGGGGATTTTCTTGTGTTATAGGAAATTTCTCAAACAAGTTTTTAAAAGGATAAAAAAATTGAGGCATAACAAATATGCCTCAAAATATAACTTTTTTGAAGTTTAGTTTTCAAATATTTTTCCATTTGGAGTTTTGTAATAAATTGGAGACGCACTGTGACTTTCACAGTGATAGCAGTCGACTTGTGGTTCCTTTTGGGTTGCTTCGTAAATATCATTAACAATTTCAATTGGATATGCACTAATTTTTTTGCACTCGGGACATCTAAAATTTACCATTTCTCCAGAAAAGGGATTTTCAAAATCTTCGTTTTCCAGTTCATCTTCGAATGCTTCATCGCAATCTTCCTCAAATCCACTTTCCATTAAAAAGAATACCATTTCAAGAAAATATTCATCTGGCATTTCATCAACCATTCTTTTGAATTCATCTTTTAATTTTTTTGTTTCATTTGCAAATGGTAATATTTTTTCATTTTTCATAACAGATACCTCCAGTGCAATTATACACTAGGGGGACTAGTAGTTGCAATAGAATATTTTTTAGGAATCACTAATTTAAAGAATATCATAAAATTACCACAAGAACATTTAGTAGGATCATAACCAAAAGACAACTCAATAGACAGTCTCCATTTTCTAAGTTGTTTTCTAAATTCAATTTGTGTTTGAGAAAGCATTTTAAATATTTTTGAAGAATGTTTATGCTTTTTAGCGTAAAGACCATAATATCTAACAAGTTTAAAATGTTTATCAGGTATATGAATAATAAGTTTTTTTATGAAATCAAATACATGAACTTTTTCTTCAACTCTTTGATCATCTTCATGCCTTTGATAATAAAAAGTAACGTATTCACCATCATAATCTAAAATACGAGATTGAGCCATAGCAGGTCTGCTAGTATATCTAACGATATAATCAACAGCAATTTTAATAGAAGATATATCATCTGGTTTAGCATAAACATAGAAACCATTATCATAGGATGAATATAAAAAATTTTTTAATTTATTAAAAGTATACAATTTAGAAGGAGGTAAGTTTTTATACAAATAGGATAATAATAATTTTTGCCAACGTGAGCGTAAAGCTTTAAATGAAATATGAGGTACTTTTCGAAAAATTTCAATGTTACCAGCGCCACCTTCTGAACAAAGCATATGGATATGAGGATTCCATTTTAAATCTCTACCGAAAGTATGAAGAGTACACATGATTCCAGGAGTAAAATTTTGAGATTTATTCATCTCATGAAACCAAGACAAAATAGTTTCAGAAGCTGATTCAAATAAGCCATTTAATAAATTTCTATCTTCTAAAAAATAGATACGAAGTTGTTTAGGAATGGTAAAAACAATATGTCTATGTTTGCAACGAATAATTTTTTTAGAAATATTAAAAGCTCTATCTTGAGCGTATTTAACACCACAAGTATTGCAAAATCTGGATTTACAACGAAAAGGAACATTTACAAATTTATTACAATGTTCACAGTAATATAAAGCATAACCAAGTTCAGGATTACCACAATTGATCATATGTTGTACTTCTTCGAATACAACAGGTCTAATATTTAAATTAGGATTTTCTAAAATAAATTTATCCCAATTATCAATAAAAATTTGTTTTATTGTGTATTTTGACATATTAATCACCATTTAAAATATATCAGATATTTACTAAAAATTAAAATAAAAGAGCCTAAACTTAATCAGGCTCTTACAGGGCGGAATTTATTCCGCTTTTTTATTCCTTCATCGGAAAGAAAACTTGCGAAAAAAGAATAAGTACAGTATAATCAAAACAGAAAAAGACAAAAGGAGGAGAAAAGATGATAAAAGTTATGACAATCTTCGGAACAAGACCAGAAGCAATCAAGATGGCTCCACTTGTAAAAGAGTTAAAAAGTAGAAAAGAAATTGAGTGTATTGTTTGCGTAACAGCACAACATCGTCAAATGTTAGATCAAGTTTTAAAAACATTTGAAATTGTGCCAGATTATGATTTAGATATTATGAAACAAGGACAAACCTTAAGTGATATTACAGCAAGAGTTTTAAAGGGATTAGAAGAGGTAATCCAAGAGGTAAAACCAAATATCATATTAGTACATGGTGATACCACCACCACTTTTGCTGGAGCACTTGCTGCCTACTATAACCAAGTGGATATTGGACATGTAGAGGCAGGACTTCGTACATGGAATAAATATTCTCCTTATCCAGAAGAAATGAATCGTCAAATGGTAGGTGTTTTAGCAGATATGCATTTTGCACCAACCGAAAATAGTAAAGCTAGTCTATTAAAAGAAGGAAAAAAAGAAGAAACAATCTTTGTAACAGGAAATACAGCAATTGATGCTTTGGCAACAACCGTTCATAAAAACTATACACATCCGATTTTAGATTGGGCAAAAGGTAGTCGTATGATTTTAATTACAGCTCATCGAAGAGAAAATTTAGGAGAACCGATGAGAGGAATGTTTCAAGCAATTCGTAGAATTGTAGAAGAATATCCAGATGTAAAAGCAGTTTATCCTGTGCACTTGAATCCAAAGGTACGAGAAGTAGCAAACGAAGTATTGGGTGATAATGAAAAAATAAAACTAATTGACCCATTAGAAGTAATTGATTTTCACAACTTTATCGCAAATTCCTATTTAATCTTAACCGATAGTGGAGGAATTCAAGAAGAGGCTCCTTCTTTAGGAAAACCAGTTTTAGTTTTAAGAGATACAACGGAAAGACCAGAAGGAATTCAAGCAGGAACCTTGAAACTTGCTGGAACAGATGAAGAAACGATTTATCAATTAACAAAACAATTATTGGAAGATCAAGAAGAGTATAGAAAAATGAGTAAAGCTTCGAATCCTTATGGAGATGGAAAAGCAAGTCAAAGGATTGCAGATGCTATTATCCAAAGATATGGGAAAGAAGCATAAAGCATAAAAAAAGAAAGAAAAAGCAAAAGAAGAAGGAAGAATGAAAAGGGAAAAGACACAGTTTCAGCTGGAAATTGTGTCTTTTTGTGTTAAAGAGTAAGTGAGATAAATGGAAACAAACATAAGTCCAAGAGCAAGAAAGTGAGAAAGATCGCAAGCAAAGCCTGGATAAATAACAAAAATGGAACCAAGCGTAAATCCCAAGACAGCGTAGAAGGTTTGGGAATAATAGTGTTTCATAAAATATTTTAGTAAATTTAAGAAGATAAGTCCTCCGACGAGTACGCCAAGTGACATGGGAATTAGAACAGATAAGGTTAAACTGGAAACGGCTGATAAATAGGTGGAATATACACCAAGAAGCATCAATAAAACGGTACTACTTACACCGGGAACTACAATTCCAATGGACATGATAATTCCAGAAAAGAATAAATAAAAAGAAGAAGGAGAAGTGATTTCACTTGTTGCTAGTAAATCATATTTTTCTAAGTAAACAAGGAAAAGGGCTAAACAGAAGGCAAGAACGGTAAGGAGCGGATAAGATCTTTTCTTACCACCTTCTTGCTGAATACTCTGTAAAAATCCTGGAATACTGCCTAAAATTAACCCAATAAAACTAAACTTGATATAGATTGGATAATGTTCAAAAAGATAAAGCAAAACATTTCCGAAAAGAACCATTCCAATCACTCCACCGATCCCTAAAGGAAAAAGAAAGCAAAAATTCTTTTTAAAGTCTTTAAAAATTCCAAGAATAGCTTCAATCATAGATTGATAAATTCCAAAAATGACGCACAAAACACCACTACTTATTCCCGGAAGAATTGCACCAGAACCGATTACAAATCCTTTGAAAAAACGCTGAATAAAATCCATAGCAAGTCTCCTTTCTCATAAATGAAACAAAATAAAATCAGGATATTTCATTGTATGCAGTATATATTTTTTTTAGACAAAATAGAAAAAAGATAAAAAAACAAGACAAAATATTTTAAAGGTCAGATAATTGTAAAAGAAAAATTTGTATGATAAAATGAAAAAAATAATAAAAATAAAAAAAGAAGAGAAAAAATGATTAGTTATTCTAAAAAACAAAAGTATCTACAAGAAACAGAAGAATTGATTCATGCTCTTAGTATTGCTTCAGCAGAACAAAACAATGTGGATGAAGTATTAGCACAAATACAATCTATAAGAACATATATTGTAGAGCAAGATGATATTACACTAGAAAAGAAAAGTTCAGATTTAATTGAATTAAAGATGGAAGATAGTCCGGAGTTTGTGATTAAACAAGAATTGGAAAAGATAAAAGCAAGGATTCCGGTCAAATATCACGAAATAACAAAGGCGAGAATTAGGTGTGAGGAAAAATTACCAGATTGGATAAAACAAGCCTTTTTCGAGCATGTAGATTGGGAATTTTTATGTTTACAAGAAACAGAAGCGTTGCTACAGCAAGATGCAAGAAAGCTGGTAGAAAAAATTCCAGCGATATTTACATATCTTCCATATTCGGAAAAACAGGCCGATTCTATGCTATGCCAAGAAGCGGTAAAAAAAGATATTCGCTTGCTAAAATATGTTCCGATTACTGTAATAGAAAAAGATATAAACTTTTGGAAACCATATTTTGGTGTTATGGGAATTGATATAGAACTATTCCAACAATATGATAAAAAGATTCATAAAAATATTACGATTTCTGAAAATATTCCACAAACGAAAGAAGAACAAGCATTATCTTTCCAAGATGTAAACCGAAAATTTTTAGAAGAATATTTCAAAAAACAAGAAAAGTCAGAAACAGCAAAAACAGAAGAAAAAAAGGAACCAGACGATTTATCACCAGAAAAAATACAACAATATATGGAAGAAGGAAGAATATATCTTTTACCAGAAGACATAAAATTGGCCAATCCAAAATGGTGTATGGAGCAAGTTCGATCTGGAGACATTTTTGACTATGTGCCAGAAGCCATTAAACTAGAAAATCCTGAGTGGTGCATGAGCTTAGTAGAAAATGAAGTGATGACTTCCTATCATCTACCAAAACAAATAAAATTAGACCATCAAGATTGGTGTCAAGAAATCAGTGAAGAAAAAGGGGTATACACAGGCTTTATGGGAGTACCTGACGAAATAAAAATAGCAAATCCGGATTGGTGTATACAACTTGTGGAAAAAAGAGGATTAGAATCTGATACGTTCTATTCCCAAGTGCCAGATGTAGTAAAATTGACTCATCCAGGTTGGGCAATTCGCTATTTTAAACAAAACCTAGAACGGTTATCTAGCAAGTGAATATATCTTACCAATTTCTATGATTTTAGCAGATTCTGAGCTTTGTAAAAAGTATCAAGGAAGTAAAATAGATGGAAAAACTTTTGTTGAACAATATCAGCAAGACTATTATGGACAAGAGTTAAATTTAGAAAAAATGCAAGAAGAATTTTGCATAAGAGTTGATCCACAGATGATAAAAGCTATTGGAAGTATTGCTCCTGTAATGAAAAGGTGTTATCAAATTATTGAAGGCTTGGATAATCCGAGCTATAACGGAAAACAGCAAGCATATTACGAGCAAGCGACACAATTAGCAAGAAAAGAATTAATCTTAGAAGCACAGGGAGTAAAAATCGATGATGCCGAAATGACACAATTGATTGGAGAGATTGCAAATTTTGAGATTTCTTTGCAACAAGAAGGAGTTCGTTATGAAGACTTAGAAAAGAAAATGGTAAATCGAAACCAAATTAGAGAAAAAATTGAACAAATAAAAAAGATGAATCCAACTTTGGCTAAAACATACGAAACAGTATTACAGGATATAGAAAAGAAAGAAAAAGGTCAAGAAGAACAAGGGCTACATTTACCAAATGAAGAAGAAATGCAACTATTTTTAAAAATTGAATTTTATCTTGCATCTAATTTACCTGAAGTGCAAGAAAACAATGCAATTGCAGTATATAAGCCAAGTTTATGGAAACGTTTTTGGAATAAATGGAATAATTGGAAACAAGGAAGAAAAGAAGAAAATATGCAAGAACCAAAGGAAGAGGAACAAGAAAAACAAGAAGAAACATTACGACAAGAACCAGAAGAGTTTTCAAATATGAGTTTAGAGGAATTACGAAGAACAGCTCAACAGTTAGCAGAAAAGATTCAAGAACAAGAAAGAATCCAAGAACAGCAAAAAGAAGACCAAAAATCAATGGGAGAAGGGGAATAGGAGGCACATCTTGCAAAACAAAAAAAGTAAATTTTTAAATCGTGTGAAAATTAAAAATTTTCAAGATATAGAAGAATATAAAAAGAAATTTGAAGATGGAAAGATTTCCGAAAAAGATATTCCAGAACCTTATCGAACGAGGATTCGAAGAAGCTATATTCAACAAATTCAAGAATATCGAAGCATTTTACATCACTAAAAAAACAAAACTGGCTCTTTTCTATTATCAAAGAAAGGTACCTATGGTACAATTCAAAAAAAGACAAGGACAAAGGAGTAAAACATGAATCAAAAATTAGTGAACTTTTTTCAAAAAGTAGGTCTTGAAAGTAATATCATGGAGTTTGAAAAGCCTTCTGCTACCTCAGAACAGGCAGCAAATGAAATTGGATGTACGATTGAACAAATTGCAAAGTCAATTACTTTTAAGATTGAAGAAAGAACAATTTTAATTGTAGCAGCTGGAAACGCAAAGATTGATAATCCAAAATACAAAGAAAAGTTTTGTAAAAAAGCAATCATGCTTTCAAGAGAGGAAGTAGAAGAAAGAACTTCTTATCCAGTAGGAGGCGTTTGCCCATTCTTATTACCAACAAACGTAGAAGTTTATTTTGATCAATCCATTCAAAATTTTGAGAAAATGTATTTTGCTTGCGGAACACCAAATTCGATTATTGGACTTACCATTGAAGAAGCGGAAAAGCTAGCAAAACCAAAAGAATGGATTGATGTTTGTAAAGAATAAAAGAGGACAAGTATTTTTTTGAAAAAATCGAAAAAATACTTGACTTTTTTTTTCAACATGCTTATAATATTAATTGTCGTTAGGAAATGCAGGTGTAGTTCAATGGTAGAATTCCAGCCTTCCAAGCTGGCTATACGGGTTCGATTCCCGTTACCTGCTCCAAAAGAAGAGGTTTTAGACCTCTTTATTTTTTTGTTTTCGAAACGCGAAACCCTGTAATATCAAGGGATTTTCCTTTTTACACATTTTTACACCTTCGTGCGTATTTTACTGTTTTTTTGTGTTTTTTTCTACATTTTTTCTACAATTTCAATTTTGTAGAAAAAATGTAGAAAAAATCTTTTATGTTTAGAAATAAAATTAAAATAAATACGGTATTTTATTTTCATTTTTCTTTTTCGTGTGTATTTTTCTCTTGTTCTATACGATTGAACATATTATTTGATTCATAATAATTATTAACTTTAATCAATTCCTCATTTTTAAATCTACTTAATATAGAAGTATAAGTATTAAGTGTGACAGCTATGTCTTTATGTCCCATAAGTTTTTGAAGAGTTACTGGTTGCATGCCGGCTTCGATACATCTTGTTCCAAAAGTATGCCTCAAGCTATGAGTAGTTATATCATAAATCCTAAAATTTTGACTTAGCATTCTTTTTAAAACCGTATTAACTGTTCGAGGATCGGACATAGAGCCATATTTACCCAAGAATAGTAATTGATCTTTATTATTTTTGGCAATTTCTTTTTGTTCTGCTACTTCTCCTAAAATATTATTAGGAATGGGAACGGTTCGAATACCTGCAACTGTTTTAGGAATATGCTTCATAATTACTCGTTCATTTTCATCTCTACTGAGAGTTTTATGAATATGGATGGCTCGATTTTTTAAGTCGATATCATCATATTGCAAGGCAAGGGCTTCGCCAATTCTTAATCCCATATATAATTGAATAAGGAATACGTTTTTATAAGGTTCTTCTGCAGTTGTTTTGTTGATAAGATATTCGGTAAAAGCTTGTTGCTCATCGATTTCCATAGCACGAATAATTTTATCCGGTTTATTGCTTTTTGGTTTATATACATCAATCATAGGATTAACTGTAATATATCCTTTTTCTTTTGCATAATTAAATGCTTGAGTAAATTGCATCATATATTTTTGCATATAGGAATTACTATAATGTTTTAAGGAGTCGAAGTAAGCCTGCAATTCATCTGCTGTAATTTCAGAGATTTCTTTTGTACCGACAGAGGCTTGTTCGATCGTTTCAATTATTTTATTATTCTTTCCGTATTGTTGGGGAGAGACTTTATTAAATCGAAGTTTTCGATCATTAATTGCTTTCATCAATTCATTGATTGGAATACCATTGTGTTTGACATAGATACTATTATTCTTTTTATGTTCTTGCTCGATCAAAAATTGATTAGCTTCTTTTTCAGTAGCAAAGCTTTTTTTACGATGTATTTCTTTTCCAGTTTTTGGATCAATCGTTGTATAGGGAGCAAGCCAATTATCTCTTGTTTTATTATAGTAAGCTTTAGTAGATTCACGTTTTCTAGCCATATTTTCACCACCTTTTTAAATTCTTTTTTGTGTTTTCCAAATTAAGTAGGCAATTAGAGATATCTTCCATTTCCTACCGATATTGATAGAGGGAAAATCCTCTCTTTTAAAAACTTCATAAGCCATATTTTCGCCAATTTGTAAATCTTGTGCGACTTGTTTTACGCTTAGATTATAAAATGGATTTTTCAGCTTTCTTAATACTTCTAAGATGATTCTTTCTTGGTAAGTATTCGCGTTTGTATATTCATTGTTAAGATCTTCTTTGGTTTCTATTGGGTATAGCATATCTTTTGTGCAGTTTTTTTGTGGATTTTGATCTTGCATATTTTATCTCCTTTTTATATCTTTTTTTCTTTTTTAGCGATTCTTCGAAGCCTTACTCAAACAAAATACCCGCTTGAATTAGCTGTAATAAAACTTCCTCGAGTTTCTAACACACTAGAAGCTCAGCAGAGCTTCCGTGTGGTCGGGGAAAGGATTTTCCCCAACACCCCTTTCCCAAATACGCGAAATCATATTTATTGAGTAAACTCAATAAACATGATTTTGCTTGAGGCATTTTTCTATCCGAGCCTTGTTATTCTTTATCGCATTTCTCGAAATAGACTTTGTTCGCTACGCTCTAAAATCTATTTCGCCCATAGCAAATTTCCTTAGAAATTTGCTATGGAGCGTCTCTTTAGATGTAGTGCTACCAGTCTAATTAGAGATGTGAATTTATTTTTCTTTTTTATTTTGATTGGTACAGGATAAAGTCTAAGTTTTGATTCCCGTAGATAGACTATTCTCTTTTATTTTCATAGCGGAAATAGTTTGTTTTGATTTAGAATTCTTCATCTTCATCATCTCCTTCGGTTTTATTTTTTGTCAGATTGGTTAGTAGTAGTTCGATATGAATTAATGTATTGATCAAAGAGCGTTCGAAGATAGCTTTGGTGCTCTTGCTAGATGTTCCATCCAATTCTTTTGCTGGATAATCTGAATAGTCTTTTTGGGAAGGTAGATCTAGTTCTACGTTTGCAGGATAACTTTTATCAATCAGATCTTCTTCGAACCACAGAATATCTTCTTGTGAGATACTTTTAAATTCTCGATCTTTTTTGTCGATTTTAACAAGGATAAGATCTCCTGCAATATTCCTATAATCAAAAACAATATGGGGAGGCATTTGTTTTCTTTTGTCTTTACTTGAGCAAACGATAAAGTGATCTTTATAAGGAACGATGTCTAGATTCCTTTCGATAATTGCTTTTTTAAAGCGAGAAAGGTCTGGAATGATCTTAACTTCTGGTGTTTGCCCAGGTTTTTTATACAAAACGCGAAGAGGTTCGCGTTTTGTAGCTTTTGTGATCAGCATTTTTCGTAAGTTCCTTTCTTTTTTCTGTTTTTTCTTCATTTGGAATCACCTCGGAATACTTGTGCCTTACTTAAAATTTCCCAATTGTTCTTAAAATGCGTAATTCCTTTTTTACGAATAGAGATTACTTCCATCTTACTTAGTTTTAATCTTCGGCAAATATCATTTAAGCGAGCATTTTCGATATAGGTTAGATACAGCACTTTTCTTTCAAGCAATGGAACAATTTTCATTGCTAGGTAATACGTTTGATCGGTAAAGATATTTTCTAAGTGATTGATATCTACGCCAATATCTTCTACTTGTTGCATCGACTTTGTGTAGTAGTTATCCTTTAGAATTTTGCGAATTAAGTCATTGGGTAATGGAACATCTTTTGTATGCTTTTTTGGAAAGTTTTGTTTTTTCATGTTTGAAATCTCCTTTTAATAAATTTGATTTCCAGAAATCAGTTTGTTCGAACTGAATATAGGGTAACACGAAAAAAAGAAGATTCATTATCTAACATAGGAGAGTGGAGAAAAACATAGCGTAGCATAGGATATGGAAAAAAATGGAATGATACGAGCAAAAAAAAGAAAGGTGCTCAATGAAAACGATCATTTTTTACCTTTTCTTTTTATCCAATTCTTTCATATAGATTAAATTAAGCATTAGGCTAATAATCGATTTTGCTGTGAGGAAGTAGGGATCGTAAGTGATACCAAATAGATCTTTAAAATGATCATGTGCCTTTTGATCGTTTCGGTATTTAAAAGCATAGTCCAAATTTGCTTTGACCCTATTCGGAGGGATCTTGATTTGTTCTGCTAATTGATTGGTTAGTGATTTTAAAGCAATATCACGATCTTTAAAATTTGTTTGAAGTGCTAGTAAAATTAGATCTCTTAAATAATAGGTTCCTTTGGTGGTGGGGCTAAATCCTAAATTTAGGAGATAGGAGAGTATAAAAGCACGATATGAAATTTCTATTTTATCTTTTGTAGAAATTTCATATTTATTTTTCATAACATTCGATCCTTTCGTAAAGATATTATACAAGAAAGGTTAACATAAACAAAATTTCGAAAATTACCTCAATACGGAAAGAATGAATAAAACAATTACCTTATGAAGGTAAAATTATCTTACTACGATAGAAAATAGGAAGAAGGAGAACAAGAAAAATTCACAGAATGAAAAATAGATTTATAAAATCAAAAAAATTACCTTTTTAAGGTAAAAAAATTAAGCCATAGGCGCAAATGTCAAAACCTATGGCTTATATATTAAATAAAACTATCGCAAGTAGTTTTATTAATATCAATATTATATCATAAAAATTGAAAATCCCCAAGGGGGTGGGGGAAAATTTT
The DNA here is from genome assembly GCA_944393505.1 of uncultured Clostridia bacterium. Classification (GTDB taxonomy): domain Bacteria; phylum Bacillota; class Clostridia; order TANB77; family CAG-508; genus CALYAK01. Next base: position 35,272 of record CALYAK010000004.1, read on the forward strand.
TCCCCCGAGGTTCTGACTAATAACAGTTTCTTTTTAGCCTCCGTGGGATGGCTTTTTTTAATTTTCTGTATGACATTTGCATTCTTCCTTTGTATAAGATTTCTAATAAGAGTAAAAACAATTACAATCAATATTACACAAAAGAACAAACGTCATCTTCTGTAATATGGAATAACAGGCACTTGCGATGCCTGAAATAAGTAATTGTTTCAAGCAATGCTTGTGCGACTGATCAAGAACCATATTACAAAAATATAGTCAGTCTATCTTAATAGATAATTCTATTATACCATAAAATTATGTAAACATCAACAACGTTTCGGTATCTAAGGAAAATTACCGCAATAAGGTAGAAAAATTATGTAAAGTATGATATAATAAAACTGTATTGAAACTAAGGGGGATAAGTGATGTATAGTTTAGATTCTTATCATTTTGGAAATTTGTTTCGAATAGCAAGGAAATCAAAAGCATTAAGTATTGAAGAAGTAGCCAAAAAGATTGATCGATCAGCAAGTACGGTTTATAAATATGAGGCAAATACGATTATACCAGATTTTGAAACAGTTATCCGTATTTGTAATGCGTTAGAAATCCAATTAGATGAACTTGCCTTTGAAGAGGAAGTAGATTCTAATATTCAAACAAGCAACAATCCTTTTCCAACCGATATTTTATATCTATACTATATCGGAATAGAAAAGCTTTACGAAATGAAATTGGAAATAAAGCCAGAAGATGGAATCATGAAAGTGTATTTTAAAGTACCGTTATTGAACGATAAAATATTCTATGTCGGATCTATTGAATCCAATTCAGATGTAGCCTTTATTATGCTAAAGAATTATGGATCATCGAATAATCATTTTGAAAAAGTAATGATCTATATTAATATGAATCATGCGAGCGACGATATTCGAATGGGATTTATTGTTGGAGAAAAAGATAATACTTATAGCCCCGTAATCAAGAAAATCTGTGTTTTAAAAAAGAAGCTAGAGAAAGAGCAAAAAGAAGAAATATTTCAAAGGTTACAGATAACAAAAGAGGAAATGGAGCAAATAAAAAAAGATGGATACTGGTACCCAGATATTTCAAATGAAGTTGGATATTAATAAAAGATAGAAAGCAAAAAGCAAATAATTTGAGAATAATCAAGTTATTTGTTTTTCATTGTAAATAATAGAAAAAGAAATTCGACACAAAAGGTCAAAAAATGTCGAAAAGTGTCGGAAAAAAGAGAGAAAAGTTTGTTTATGTGTATTTATTTTTTATAAAGTATATGATATAAGGAAGGTAAGGTTATTATAGGATTTTTTATAGTGGCATTATAGATACCCTATAGCTGGCCAGCAATCCTTTAATATAAAAAATAAAAGGAGGAAAAATTTTATGAAGAAAAAGATGATAAAAATACTAACACTAATCCTAGTTGCTAATTTATTGATCTATACTTCGGTTATGGCTTATTCAAACTACAATGAAACACAGCAATTTCAGAATACAATAACTTATTTTGATATGGAAACAAGAGAAATGGTAACAGAAGAAATACCGACACTAGAACAAATAATGATAGAAAAAAATCGTTCAAATCTAAGTTCAACTATTAGCTCAAATCTAAATATAACCATAGATGAAAATGGAGGAAGAATAGAACCGTATATAGCAAATCCAACAGCGGAAGTAGAACCTAATATTATAATTGGCGGAGATAATCGCACACCAGTTACAAATACAACAGTTTATCCGTATAAAACGGTTTGTTATTTAGAGGTTACTTTTCCAGATGGTACGAAAAGTTTATATGGTACAGGAGTGTTGGTTTATAAAGATGTAGTGCTTACAGCAGGACATGTTGTATATCAACCAAAACATGGAGGATATGCTACAAAGGTTGCCGTTTTTCCTGGAAGAGCTGGAGGACCTGGTGTTCAAGGTAGTGAACCATATTTATATACAACTGTGCAAAATTTATATGTAGATCCACAATATGTAAGCAACCAAAGTGCTTATTATGATTGGGCTATGATGAAAACTTATGACCCAATTGGAAATTATGTTGGAGCATGGATGGGAATTGCTTATTCTGGTGATTATTCCTTTTTTGTTAATGATGGATTAAGTGTGTCTATTGTGGGATATCCAGAGGATAAAGGTAAATATTATCAATATTACAGTAGAGATAGAGTCGCATATGCGGAAAATAGGTTTATGGCTTACTATACGGATTCTTTTAGGGGACAGAGTGGATCTCCAGTTTACGAACAAGATCAATATGTGGTTGCAATTCATCACGGTGATTGGCCTAACAGTCAACCGGCTTTAAATTTGGGAGTGAATATCAATCAAAGTAGATTTTCTTTAATTGTATCATGGATGAACTAATTTTAAGGGGAGTTTAAGATGAAGAAAAAAGTTGTTATTATGACTCTGTTCTTGTTAATTTTGACAGGTATCATTGGAACTTTAGGTTATTTTTACACGGTAAATTGGCAAAAGAATAGTGATACAAAAAATATTGAATCAAAAGAAAAAAATGTTATGGAAGCAGTATTTGATGAAGAAGAAATAAATAGAACAGAGCCTGTTTTTAAAGAGGAGCCTCCAAGAGAAACAACAAAATATATCGAGAATGTTTGGATGGAAATCAAAGAAGGAACATTAACGAGAAGTGGAGCAACAATAATTATTTATGACAATAATACAGAACATTTTGGATATCATGAAAAGTTTCGTATTGAAAAATACACAGAAAATGGATGGGAACTTCTACCGTTCTTATACCCAGATATAGGATTTAATGAGATTGGCACTAGTCCGGCTAAAGAAAGTCCAATTGAAATGCAACAAAATTGGGCAAGATATTTTGGAGAACTATCCAATGGAACATATCGACTTGTTAAAAGTGTGGCAGATATTGACTCATATAATGGAAAAGAGCAATTCTTCTATGTTGAGTTTACAATCGAATAATATGGAATCTTTTTCGTAGAATCATAAAGGAGGGAAGTAAATGTCAAGAAAAATTATTATATTGACTTTTATCATTCTCTTCTTTTTTATTACTCTTGCATTGTTTTTACAGATAAATGGAGAGAAAAACGAATTAGAAGAAAGAACAAAAATTGAAGAAGTTTCCATGAAAGTGATTGATGATACCGTAACACCAAATGGAGCAGAGTTTGTTATTACGGATCATTACATATACCCGGGATTTGGACATTTATATTGGTTTAATTTAGATTATCGAATTGAAAAACGAGAATGGGACAAATGGAGAGAGCTTGAAAAGATTAAAGAAATAGATACGAGAGGTTATGATATTAGTCATTCTACTGGAGAAGATGGAACATGGACACAAAAGATTGATTGGACAGATACATATGGAGAATTAAGCAAAGGGAATTATCGATGTGTAAAATGGGTCACTTGGGAGGGCGAAAAGCTATATTTTGAAGCAATTTTTACCATCGAATAAAGAGATAGAAAAGAAAATTTTTAACTTTTGGTGTTAAAAAGTGTAACCTTTTTGGAAAAAATGGAAATATTGGAATAAAGGGGTAAAAGAGGATGGAACAAAAAATAAGTACATATTTTCAAGGAAAAGAGTTAAATTTGAAAAAAATGATGCAAGACAGCAGTCATTACATCAATAAGATAATTGACAATCAAACAAAGGGAATTTTGTCAAAGGAAGAAAAAGAGGAAATTGTTTCAGATGTGTTCTTAACCGTTTGGCATAATCGAGAGAAGTTAGACAAAGAAAAAGAGTTATTTCCATATATAGCTGGGATTACCAAAAAAATTGTTAGTCATAATTTAAGAGATCAAAAAAGAAGGATTGAAACCATTAGTTTAGAGGAAGAGGAGATCCAATCGACTGAAAATGTAGAATTGATTGCTGAACAAGAAATGGCAAGACAAGTGATTTCCGAAGAATTAAAAGGGTTGAAAGAACAAGATTATCAAATTTTTACGAAATATTATTTCTTTAATCAATCCATACAAGAAATTGCAAAAGAAATGAAGTTATCGGAAGGAAATGTCAAAACAAAATTACATCGTATTCGTAAAAGATTAAAATCACGCTTAGAAGCAAAACAAATAAAAGCGTTGTTATTTACGATACTTTTCTTATTCCTATTATCGGGAATTGTAATAGGAGTAATTCTTTATCAAAAGAATATATTTGGAGGAAATGCAAGTCCAGGAGCCGAAAAAGCGATCCAAAATGGATATATAAGTGAAGGAAATGATAACTTTATTGAAAGCAATGATACAAAAATAACGGTTGATGAGTTTTTAATGGATGATATTTCACTTTATGTAACTTTTACCATAAGATCAGAAGATATTCGATATATTTCCAATACAAAAGTTGAGTTGGTAGATTTATTTATTACTGACGAAGCGGGAAATTTAATCTTTTGTAACTTAAATAATTATCAACAATATGAAAATTATTGTAAATTACATAATCTAGAGTATGATCAATTTTTTAGTAATGTATCTGCAAAGTCTTATGGTATTCAAATATTGGATCATACGGACGAAACGACGAAAATAGCATACACCATAAATTGTGAAGATAATCCACATAGTGAGAAGCTATATTTTCATTTATCTTTGATTAAGGTAGAAAATATAAGCTTTGAAGATGGAGATTTCTCTAAGCCAAATGAAGAGATTGACTATTTATCAGGAGAATGGGATTTGGAAGTAGATGTTCCAGAAGATATGGTCAATAGGGAGACGGTTGCTTACGAAGTTATTCAGACATCAGATGAAGGAATTAAAGTAGAGAATGCTTATACCGGTCCGACTGGTACAACAATCAAATTTCTTTATCAAAAAGAAGAGAATGGTGAGTCAAGAGAAAAGATGAGTCAACAAGAATTGGAAAATTACATCAATGAACAACTTTCTGGAAATCTTTTAGTAGATTTAACTTATCCATATATTGAAACAGCAAGTGGAAAGAAATTTACAGCACAAAGAAGAAGTGATGGAGACGGGTGGTATAGTTTTGATAGAGAGAATAATTCTTATCAAGTATTTCAGAAGTTTACTTATACCATCTATGATATAGAAGAAGAAATAACGGTATATTATCAGTTAGATGATGAAATTCTTTGGATAAAATTAAAGAAACAGTGAAAAAAGAATCTATGTAGAGGATGACTTGACTTTTTAATTCAGATAATGCTATACTTTTAAAGTATAGTTGCGGGTATAATTTAGTGGTAAAATGCCATGCTTCCGACCTGGTCTCGCGAGTTCGATTCTCGCTACCCGCTCCAATTGACAACAACTTATGAACGATAAAGTTTGTAGGTTGTTTTTTTATAAAAACAAGAGAAGAAATTACATAAAAAAGATTGTAATACTTTTTGAGTTTGCAAATTTTTGTCCTAACAAGCACTAAATTTGTGGAAGAGAACAAATTGTCAATTCGAAAATGAATTTTCTAATGAAGAATATAAATTTTAAACGTGCCAAATGGTTACCTTAAACTCAAAAGGATAAGATAGAAAATATCTACCATATTTATTGAATAAATATAAAATTACCATATTTGCAGCTTTTCCACAAGAGTTGTAAAATTATGTAAAAAGTGATATAATAGAAATAGTTACAAGAGTAACCGTACCACGATATTCCTTGCTTTGCGAAAGGAAAAAGCAACACTAATTAGGAGGAATCATCATGCTAAAGAGAATTTTGTGGACAGTAACTTACCCCGTGAGTCTGTTTCTCGTTTTATATCTGCAGCCAACGCTGCTGGGAGCACATCCGTCGATTCGGAATACTCTTTCCATCTGCATCTTTGCAGCAGTCGGAGTATTTATCGCGTATGGAGCGGGAAAGAAGGACACCGATTAACCATTCAATTCTTTCAGCAGGATTGACCAGTGCAATGTAGTTGTACTGGTCTTTTCCTTGTGTAGATTGTTTGAAAAAATTTAGTTATAACATTGTAAAATAAAAAAGTTTAAGGTATAATGGCAAAGAAGCATAAAACTACTTCAGATTAAAAGGGAGTAGCTCATAAACTACTAGTCAACAACCCAGCTATTAAAGCATGGCTAGTAACCAACTTTTCTGGTGAGCAAGACTTTTAGAAAAAAATACAAAGAGAGGCTTCTTCTTTTTTTTCATGAAAAGTCTTTTTTTGTGTAAAATAAAAAGAAAAGGAGAAAAAAGATTGGAAAAGAAAAATTGGTTTAACATGACAGCAGACGAAACAAAAGACTTTTTCAAGACCGATTTTGAAAAAGGATTGACGTCTTCGCAAGTAGAGGAAAATCTTGAAAAGTACGGAAAGAATGAATTAGAGGAAGGAAAGAAAAAATCTTTATTTGTAAAATTTTTAGAACAATTTAAAGATTTTATGATCATCATTTTAATCATTGCTGCGATTATTTCAGCTGTGGTAGGAGGAGAAATCACAGATGCTGTCATTATTATGATTGTTGTTATTGTCAATGCGATCATTGGTGTGGCACAAGAGAATAAGGCTGAAAAATCACTAGAAGCATTACAAAAATTAAGTAGTCACTCGGCGAAAGTAATGAGAGATGGAAAATTAACCGTATTACCATCCAAAGATTTAGTACCGGGAGATGTAGTCATTATTGAAACTGGTGATTATGTTCCTGCTGATTTAAGAATTGTCGAAGCAATTAACTTAAAATCACAAGAAGCATCTTTAACAGGAGAATCGGTACCTGTTGAAAAACATGCAGCAAAGATTGATGACGAAAAGATTGGAATCGGCGATCGAGAAAATATGCTATTTTCATCGAGTTTAATTACCTATGGTAGAGGAAAAGGTATTGTTGTTGAAACTGGTATGACAACAGAAGTTGGTAAAATAGCTGGAATTATTAGTCAAACAGAAAAAGCAGAAACACCATTACAAGCAAAATTAAATCGACTAGGAAAAACACTTGGTATTGCTGCGATTATTATCTGTATCGTTATTTTTGTAATAGGATTATTCTATGGCAAAAATCCACTAGATATGTTTATGACAGCTGTTAGCTTAGCGGTAGCTGCAATCCCAGAAGGATTAGCTGCTGTATCAACCATTGTTCTTGCAATTGGTGTTCAAAGAATGGTTAAGAAAAATGCTATTATTAAAAAATTACCAGCTGTAGAAACATTAGGTAGTGCAACCGTTATTTGTTCGGACAAAACAGGAACTTTAACACAAAACAAAATGACAGTAGAAAAAGCTTTTTGGAATGATCAATTAGTAGATTTAAAAGATATTAAACTAGATGCAATTGATGAAGAACTTAAAGTACTTGTGTATACAAGTATGTTATGTAACGATACAAAAGTAAATGAGGATCATTCTTTAACAGGAGATCCAACAGAAACAGCTCTTGTTGATATGGCATTTAAATTAGATTTTGATCCAACGATTTATGGAAGATCACCAAGAATTGGGGAAATTCCATTTGACTCTGATCGAAAATTAATGACCACCGTTCATGAAATGGGAAATGAATATATTGTCTATACCAAAGGTGGTGTCGACGAACTTTTAGCAAAATGTATTGGCTATCGAGTTGGAGCAGAAGTAAAAAATGACCTTCAAGATTATCGAAAGAGAATAGCAGAAGTAAATGATCAAATGGCTAAAAATGCATTAAGAGTATTAGCCATGGCATACAAAAAATTAGATCACAAACCAACCAGTGAAGAAATTTTAGGAATTGAAAAAGATTTAATCTTTGTTGGAATGGTTGGAATGATCGATCCACCAAGAGAAGAAGCAAAAGTAGCAGTAGAAAAATGTAAAAGAGCAGGAATCAAAACGGTTATGATCACAGGAGATCATAAGATTACTGCTACGGCGATTGCAAAACAATTAGGAATTTTAGAGAATGAGTCAGAAGCGGTAACTGGTAGCGAAGTAGAAGAAATGACAGATGAAGAATTAACCAAAAGAGTTCGCAATATTTCCGTTTATGCAAGAGTATCACCAGAGCATAAAGTAAGAATTGTAAGAGCATGGCAAGCAAATGGAGAAATTGTTGCCATGACTGGAGATGGTGTAAATGATGCACCTGCTCTAAAAAAAGCTGATATTGGATGTGCAATGGGAATTGTCGGAACCGATGTTGCAAAAGAAGCTGCAGATGTTATTCTAACGGATGATAATTTTGCAACGGTTGTTTCAGCTGTTGAAGAAGGAAGAAGAATTTATGACAACATTTTAAAAGCAATTCAATTCTTAATTTCAAGTAATGTTGGAGAAATTGTTGTATTGTTCTTCGCTATCTTATTAACACCGTTATTAAGTAGCCAATTTGGAATTGATATGAACTTGATTGAAGTGCTATTACCAATCCATATCTTATGGATCAATTTAGTAACAGATTCACTTCCAGCGTTAGCGTTAGCAATTGATCCTGCTGAAAAAGATATTATGGATCGTAAACCATTAAAGCAAAAGAAGGGTATCTTCACAAGAGGAATGACATGGAGAATTATTTACCAAGGCTTTATGATAGGACTATTAACTTTAGCTGCCTTTATCATTGGTCTTGCTACACCAGAAAGTGAGATTCTAAAAATGGGACCAATTTATCATGATGGTGTAGAATTAACCGTTCCAGAAATTAAAGTAGAAATTGGTCAGACAATGGCATTTTTAACATTAGCTTTTTCAGAGCTAGTACATGTATTTAACATTCGAAATAACAAAAAATCGATTTTCAAAACGGGAATTACATCCAACAAAACCCTGTTGGGAGCAATTGCTCTTTCGGCAGCATTAATGCTAATTATTGTATTAGTACCAGCTCTACGTAATCTATTTAGTATTCCTGTTTTACCAACAATGAATATCTTAGAAACCGTAGGACTTGTATTAGTTCCAATTGTGATTGTTGAAATTATGAAATTATTAAAAATTAATACGACAAAAGATGAATATTAATTCATCGAATGGATCGAAAAAAAGAAGTAATTCAAAAATCGAATTACTTCTTCTTTTTTTGACATAATATTTTAGAGAGGATTGAATAAAAAAGAAAAAAACGGTATAATATGCCAAGAAAAGAAAAAATAAGGATGTTGTTAACATGTATGACTTAATTGTAGTAAAGCCAAAACTAAATAAATGGAAAGTAATTGCTTGTATTTGTGCAACCATCATTATTGTAAGTATTGCAACAATTGATGGGATTTTTTGCGCTACCAGAGTAAAAGCTGCAAAGTTTGCAGAGCAAATCGTTATGCAGGCAGAAGCACTTGAAAATTATCAGGAACAAGTTTTAATTATGGAGGAAACGAAGCGAGTAGAAGAGATTCGATCCAAAATTCCAACTTGGGAAAACTTACAGCAGGTTCGTCATATTTACGCAGCGAAAGAAGAAAAACGAGTATTTCTCACATTTGATGATGGTCCAAGTAAGAGTATAACACCTCAAATTTTAGATTTGTTAAAGCAAGAACAGATTAAAGCGACTTTTTTTGTCTTAGGAAAAAATGCGGAAAAAAATCCAAGTATTGTGAAAAGAGCTTATGAAGAAGGGCACTATATAGCCAACCATGGCTATTCTCACGAATATGGATCGATTTATGAGTCTACAGATAGTCTTTTAGCAGAATATAACCGTACAGAAGATGTGATTCGTAAGGCAATTGAAAATGAAAGTTATTCTTCTCATTTATTCCGCTATCCAGGAGGATCGAGTGGTGGAAAATATAAAGAGATTAAGAAAGAAGCAAAAACAATCTTAGAGGCAAATCAGATTTATTACTTAGATTGGAATGCTTTAACCAAAGATGCAGAAGGAGCTAAAACAAAAGAACAGCAATTAGAAAATTTAGCTGGAACAGTAGGAGAAAAGAGTAGTGTTGTTGTATTAATGCATGATTCTTCCAGCAAGACGGTAACTTATGAGACGTTACCAGACATTATTGCTTTTTTCCGTGAACGAGGTTATCAATTCAAAAATATTTATGATTTAATGCAAGAATAACAAATAAAAAAATATAGGAAATTCTATTGACAAGAAAAGTAGAATTGTGCTAAGATATACTTTGTCAATAGGAAATGCGGATGTGGCGAAACTGGCAGACGCGCTGGTCTTAGGAACCAGTGTCACCGACGTGGAGGTTCGAGTCCTCTCATCCGCACCAATGACGTTTCTGTTCGAACTAATAGAACAGAATTGATACAAAATCAATCAGAAAATAAAATCTGGTTGATTTTTTTTGCAAAAAAATGTAGCAAGATTTATTGCCTCGCAGAGTTCCGAGTTATAATTTTACGTCATAACTCATAGGGGGTAGGACTTATGACAGAGTCTAAGTCCTGTAAAAATATTATGTATCTAAAAATTAAAAAAAATAGAAATATTCGATTGACTTTTACAAACATTTGTTTTATAATGCATTTAAAATAAGGAAAATGTTATGATTGGAGATGATATTATTGAAAGAGATAGATAAGAACAATAAATCATTTGAAAATATAAAACATATTGATGAAAATGGTATTGAATTTTGGTATGCTAGAGAGCTTATGTCTGTCCTACAATACTCGAATTGGCAAAATTTTGAAAGAATAATCAATAAAGCTAAAATGTCATGTCAAAATAGTGATATTAGTATATTAGACCATTTTATTGACGTCAGTAAAATGGTGCAAATTGGTTCAGGAGCATATAGAGAACAAATTGATTATAAATTAACTCGTTACGCTTGTTATTTAATAGCACAAAATGGAGATAGTAGAAAAAGAGTAATTGCTCTAGCTCAAACATATTTTGCAGTTCAAACTAGAAAACAAGAAATTAGTGAAAAGGAATATAGCTTACTCACCGAAGATGAAAAAAGATTTTATCAAAGAAATTTAACAAGAAAAGGTAATTATTCGCTTAATCAAACAGCAAAAAATGCAGGAGTTAAAAATTTTGATAGATTTCATAATGCAGGTTATAAAGGTTTGTATAATGGAGAAAATGCTGATGATATTGCCAAAAGAAAAGGATTAAGATACAGAGAAGATATTTTGGACAATATGGGAAGTGATGAACTTATAGCCAATTTATTTAGAATTTCCCAAACAGAGCAAAAATTGAAAAAAGATAATATACAAACTGAAAGAGATGCTAATAAGGCTCATTATGAAGTAGGTTCTAAAATAAGAAAAACAATAAAAGAACTTGGTGGCACTATGCCAGAAGATTTACCAACACCGAAAAAGAGTTTGAAACAAATAGAAAAGGAAAATAAGAAGCTTTTAAAGCGAAAATAAAGTGAATGATTTTGAGTAACCAATCATCATTTGCAGTTTTATGTAGTTATGAGAACCGAAAAAACTTGTAAATAACTACGTCGACGACACCACATAGAAAAAAGAACATTATAAAATGTTCTTTAAAAGTCGTTTTACTTTAATATTAATAGGGCAAAGTATTAGTTCCATCTGATGTACTATCATAAGTATTAACTAGTTCCAAAATTAACTTTCCACCTAATTGATCATCATATTGCATGAAAAAAGTACCAACATGTATATTTTTATAGCCATTTGTTTTATGATATGCAATAACTTTATAACCGAATCCTATGTATTCTTTTGTGCCTCCATCTTTAAGTGTAGAATAGTGGATACAAAAAACTGGACTTTTTCCATTTTGAGCTCTATAAAAATCAACACTAAAAAATATTACTGCGATGATAAAAATAACTAAAAATATTTTTAATATGGCTTTCTTTTTATTTCTCATCATAACCCCTCCATTTTTGTGATTTATCTTTTAGACGATTTATTAGGCTGTTTTTTATGGCTTTTTATGAAAATAAATAAAAAGTATAGGGTAATTAAAAAGAAAATGATTGAAACGATGAATAATAAATTGTTAAAAAATATATAATTTTTTACATGAAAAGCCGTCTCAATTGTATTAGTTACTTCATTCGTAGGTAGTAGAATACTACTTGATTTAGGAATATTATTTTTACGGATTATATAAATTCCAAAGGTGATTAAAGCAATCAAGAAATTACTTAACAACATCTTTAAAGTTTTTATAGATTTATAATATAGCCAACTAACTGTTGATGTAGGTAAATTAAGTAAAATTCCAATTTGCTTAAAAGAAAGGTCTGAAAGTATTTTTAAAGAAACAATTTCTTGATCTCTTTTAGTCAAATGCGAAATAATTTGATTATATGAGATTTTGTCAATACTAGCAAGAATGGGATCCTGAGAATCTGAAATTGTATAGATATCATCAATATTTACAGTTTTCTTATTTTTCTTTATATAATCGATAGCTACATTTTTCGTAACTTTATATAACCAATTAAGCTCATTTTCTTTTGGTAATAAATGGTTCGGCATATGATATATTTTAATGAAAACCATCTGCATAATATCTTCACTTTCTGATTCGTTTTTTACAACAGAAAAAGCAGCTTTTTTTATTAAAGAATGATACTTATCATAAAAAAGATTAAATTTTATTTCATCTTTTTCCTCTATACCATTGAAAAAATCTTTTAATTCTTTTCTGTTTTTTCGATGATTCATTGATACTCTCCCTTTATAACTAATACGATATAATTTATATTTTAATTATTTGTTTTTGTCAATCTAATAGTAATTTTGGTTTGAAAATTTTAGAAAGAAAAACCCCCCGAGAAATTAACTTCTCGAGGGGAAAACATTGAAAATGACTGTGATTTACCATTTAGAATAGCCAGGATTTACGGCTTCTAATACCTTTTTGAGATATTCGTATGCTTTTTCATCGCCCCAAGCATGAATGCCGCGTTTACCATCTTCTTCCCATTTGGTAACATCTTCTGCATGGAAAAGTGTGTCCATATCAAATGGCTTGTAATTTGCTTGCCACTCAATTGATATAACACGCTTTCTCCAGCCCATTATGATATCACCATCAATCGTATGGAATAAAAACCAGGGAATATAGGAGTCGTCCCCCTGCCAATAACCGTTTGGTAACAGTTCAAAGGTATAATCGGTGCTTTTATAGATGAGATCCATCATTCTTCTAGTGAATTTGTCGACCTCCGTAAGCTTTCGATAGTTACGCCAACAACTGTTGTGATAGAATTTTCCGTCAATGAATACGCACGGGTTATTTCTTACATCATCAATTGTAAGCTTTTGGCCACAGCAAGGGCAAACTGAGTCAGGAGCAGGAATCGCATATCCGTCAAATGTCAAAGTAAAACCTGTGGAATGATTCCTTTTAAAAGTTTCAAAATCTTCAACATTGGCGGTTGATACAAAACTGTCCTTTTGGCTTGGAATAACAGACAAAACCTGACCAAATTGATCAAGCAAAAAACAACCGAAAAGCATAAACTCATTCAGCCGTACACCTTTATAGGCTTCATGAAACATTCTTCTGTTCTGTAACATTTCGTTCAAATCAGCAAGAGACAGAAGCGACTTTTCAATGCCTTGGAGTGTATCGAAAGTAGGTATTGCTATATCAAAAACTCTCTCTTCATAAGTGATTTCTGCTTCCAGTGGAACATACTCGCCACCATTCTGCCTTTTGAGTTCTTCTTCCTTAAATCGATAGAGCATTTCCTGCTCTTTTGTAAAATTGGGATGACCATAGCAGTTAAATGATGACGGAATCAGTGGCTCGCCGAGCAAGGTTACCTTTACGGTTTCAGGAATAGCTAATTTGTCCAACGTAATATGCCCAATTAAACCGCCTCCTACATTCCAACCTTCCATCCGTTTCTTTTCAATGTTCATGATAAAACCTCCTAATCGAAATTTAATTATTGTCGGAGGCTAATGCCTCCGAAATACCGGACGGCATTGAAAAATTTACCATCAGCACCAATTATAACACAAACGTTTACATAATTCAAACTGATTCTGAATTATATACTGATGAACCATTTGGAATTGACAAAATAACAGATTTTGGAGGGGAGAAAAATGATTACTCAAAGTATTAATTTTAGAACAAGTGAAAATAACCAAGATATAATTGATTCAGTAATTGCGAACACAGCCAAAAAATGAAAAATGGTATCAAAACTAAAATAACGAATTATTTTTTCTGTGATTTTGATAACTGGTAAACCTAATAAAAAATAGGTAATAAGTAATATTAAGATACCTCCTAGGCTAAATGAAATATTAGTACTGATAAGACTTCCTATAAGTAAAGCGGTAATAATTGGAATAAAAGTTTTGGCAATTGCATACAAGGCTACATTTATCATGTAACGAAATCGATTCATTGCAAAGAATACAACTAGTCCAACAAGAATGAGATTCAAGAGTGAAACTAGAGAATTATAGCTTAAAAAATATAAAAAAGTTGTCATCAGATTTAATTCCTTCCATATAATTATGATTTGATTATATCACAAAAACTATTGGTACAATAAAATAAATGAAATTTTCGTTTCATCATTCAGAAGTCGAGAATCTGTTTAATTTTTGCTTAATCGTTTGTTAGGATTGTAATCTACAGATGAGATATTTGTCTTTTTCAGTAAAATATGGTAGAATAATGAACGCAGTATAGTTTTTGGGAATGAAAAGGGAGGATTTAGAATGACAAGAAAACGGATACTCGCGATGATTATTGCTCTCTCAACTTTAGCATTTTTAGGTAGTGGTTGCCATACGGCAGCAATGGATAATGGAGAAGAAAAAGGAGGATCAGAAGGACAAAATCTTTTTGAAGTGATAACAAATGAAACGATTGGCAATTATCAGCAAACCATTATATATGATGTAGAGGAGCTCACGGAATACGTGTATTTGTGGCACAAGGGATCTGGTAGAACAGCTTCAACAGTCTTGTATCTGCCAGATGGAACTCCCAAAACATATTCTGGTGAAGCATGTAAATTGATTTTGGTTTCAAGAGAAGAATTTAGTAACTATACATTAAGTGTTATGTACGATTCTGAAACTTCTGTTATGTATGCAAGTTCATGGAATAGCAATGAAGGAGATATAACCATCCAACTACTCTATCATGCTGATGGAACTCCGAAACTATATCGGAATTCAGAAGGAGTGCTCTAAAAGGGGCGCTCTTTTTTTGAGGGGAAATTTATCTTTTGATACTTTGAAAGAATTGCATATTATCTATTTTTATGATAAAAAATAAAAAAAGAAACAAGAGAAATGTATTGACTTAAAGTTTACTTTAAGCGTTAAGATAAGATTGGAAAAATTTTTAAAAGGAAAAAGGAGGAAAATAATATGAAAAAACAAACAGCTGGTAGAGATCGTTTAGGAGATTTTGCTCCAAAATTTGCAGAGTTAAATGATGATGTGTTATTTGGAGAAGTATGGTCAAGAGAAGACAAATTATCATTAAGAGATCGTTCTTTGGTAACGATTTGTGTTTTTATGGGAAAAGGATTATTTGATGATTCTTTAAAACATCATTTAATGAATGCGAAAAATAATGGAATTACAAAAGAAGAAATGGCAGAAATTATTACACATGCTGCATTTTATGCAGGATGGCCAAATGCTTGGGCAGTATTTAATTTAGCAAAGGAAATCTATGCAGACGATGATGCACAAGGAAACCATGGAGGAATGTTTGGATTAGGAGAACCAAATACAGCTTATGCGCAATACTTTATTGGAAATTCTTATCTAAAACCACTTGCAAAAACCGATTCTGGAATTGGATTTGCAAATGTTACTTTTGAACCAGGATGCAGAAATAATTGGCATATCCATAAAGCAACGGCTGGAGGAGGTCAAGTTTTAATCTGTATTGAGGGAGAAGGTTGGTACCAAGAAGAAGGAAAAACGACGCAAAGCCTAAAAGAAGGAGATATTGTTGTAATTCCTGCAAATGCAAAACACTGGCACGGTGCAAAGAAAGATTCATGGTTTAGCCATATTGCAGTAGAAGTTCCAGGAGAAGGTGCTTCCAATGAATGGTGTGAACCAGTAAATGATGAAGAATATATGAAATTATAGGAGAGATGTATGAGTTCGTTATTATTAGTCATTGATCTACAAAAGGGATTTGTGAATGAAAAAACGGAATATTTAGTAGAAAAAATCAAACATCTAATTCAGCGTAATCTTTATGATCAAATAGCCTTTACCCGATTTATCAATACACCACAAAGTGTTTTTGCAAAAAAACTAAACTATTTTGGTGGCATGGGAGAAGACAATGAATTGGTAATGAATGAAATGAACCACAAAATCTTTGAAAAAAATGTCTATTCAGCATATAATGACGAACTTAAAAAATATCTCGAAACCAACCAAATTAATAAAATCTATTTATGCGGAGTAGATACGGATGCTTGTGTATTAAAAACAGCCTTCGATTTATTTGAAAATGGATACGATGTTTTTGTTTTAAAAGATTATTGTGCATCTACTGGTGGTGAAAAATTACACCAAGCAGCACTAGAGATTTTAAAAAGAAATATTGGCGAGGATAAGATTGAATAACGAGTAAAAACTAAAATGAGGTATAAGATGGGAAAATTAGAATTAGAAGTGAAAGTTTTAAACATTAAGGAAGATGAAGTCATTCAAAAAATTCTTGATAATGGTGGAGAATTAAAAGAAGAATCTAATCAAATATTATATACCTATGATCTTTCAAGCTTGTATAGTCGATATGTCGATATTGTTGTTTTGCTCAATGAATATCAAAAAGAAAACATGGAAAATAAACAAATTGCACAAATGGAGCGTTTAAAGTTATTGTTTTTTGAGATGGATCAATTATTCAACCAAGGAGAAAGGCAAAATTTAAAAAAGATAACGGGAAAAGAGAAATTAAAGGATTTATTGGAACAAGATACAAATGAACTTTTAGCGATTTTGAATAAAAAAGAATTCCAAGAATTTATGAGTCAATTTCATAACAATTCGAAAAAATGGATCCGATTGAGAAAAACAAATCACAAAGTAACTTTAACCGTAAAACATATACTAGCAGATAATGATACCAAAATTCAACAAATGCTAGAAACAGAGATGGAAGTACCTTCGATTGAAGCAGCAAACGATTTTCTGGAAGCTTTAGGTTTTGCCTATAAAAGTTATCAAGAAAAGAGAAGAAAAACCTATCGATTAAATGGCTGTGAAATAGACATCGACACATGGCCGATGCTGAATACCTATATGGAGATCGAAGGAAAAAACGAAGAAGAAATAGAAAAAATACTAAACCTATTCGGCTATTGTTTAAAAGATACGATATCCTGTACAGTAGACGAAATTTATAAAAAGCAAGGAATTGATAGTCTGCGTATGAGAGAAATAAAATTTGAATAAAAAGAAACGGTTAAAACAAACTAGTATGTTTTGAGGAGAAAAATATGGATATTTGGGAAGAAATGGTTGAAAAAGCAAAGAAGGAGTACCATCCAGAAGAGGTATCCCCTTTTATAACAGCTCACCATGTGGTTGCTGCTGTACAAAGTGAAAGTGGAAAAATTTTTACAGGATTTTGTATCGAAGGGGCAAGTGGCGTGATAAATTTATGTGCAGAAAGAGTAGCAGCATTAAATATGTATTTAAATACAGGTGAGACCAAAATTAAGCGCATGGTTGCTTTTCGAAACGAACCGCCAAAAGAAGAAGGCGGAATGCCTTGTGGTGCTTGTCGAGAGTTCTTTATGCAACTTGCTTATGAAAATCGAAACATTGAGATTCTGACAGATTATGAAACCAGAAAAACCGTTTTGTTAAAAGATCTCTTACCAAATTGGTGGGGAGAAAAAAGATATAAAAAGGAGGAAAAATAAGATGGAAAAGTCAAAAGTATTTTTTGTAAAGGAGATTACACCAGAAAACATCATAAAAGCTTATGAGGCTTTGGGAAAGAAATTACCTGGCAAAGTAGCAGTGAAAATGCATTCAGGAGAAAAAGGAAACCAAAACTATTTAAGAGCAGAATTTGTAAAAGATGTCATTCAACATGTAAATGGTACAGTAGTAGAATGTAATACAGCCTATGAAGGTGCTCGAAATTCTACGGAAAAACATCGTAAACTAATTGAAGAGCATGAGTGGAATAAATATTTTCCATTTGATCTATTAGATGCAGAAGGACCAGATATGGAACTTGATGTACCAAATGGAAAAGTATTAAAGAAAAACTATGTGGGTAAAAATTTAGCTAACTATGATTCACTATTTGTATTATCCCATTTTAAAGGTCATGCAATGGGTGGCTATGGAGGAGCTTTAAAACAACTTTCAATTGGTTGTGCTTCTTCTGCTGGAAAAACATTGATTCACACAGCTGGAGTGACAGATGATCAAACAAAATTATTTGATAATTTACCAGAACAGGATCGATTCTTAGAGGCAATGGCAGATGCTGCATCCAGTGTTGTAGATTATTTCAAAGGCAATGCGGTATATGTAAATGTAATGAAAAATATCTCCATTGATTGTGACTGCGATGGAAATGCTTCTGCACCTTGTATGCAAGATATTGGTATCTTAGCAAGTTTAGATCCAGTTGCAATCGACCAAGCTTGTTTGGATCTTGTATACAATTCAACTGATCCAGGTAAAGAAAAATTAATTAAGAGAATCGAATCTCTTCATGGTGTTCATACCGTAGAAGCAGCTGCAGATTTAAAAGTGGGATCACGTGATTATGAATTAATCAATATTGACTAAGAGTAGGCTTTTCGCCTACTTTTCTATTTTAGCAGAATGAAAAAAATAACGAACTTAAAAAAAGAAAAAATACTAGGTATTCCAAAAGAAAATATGATACAATAAAAAAGATGAAAAACAATAGTTAAAAAGAGAACAAAAGCATAAAGAAGAATTGTTTTAGAAAGAGGAGGATACAAATGAAAAACTATTTTGGGTACACAGATAAAGTTTGTGTAGTAACAGGAGCATCGAGTGGAATGGGAAAAGCAACAACGGAGATGCTTGTAGATTTAGGGGCAAAGGTATATGCAATTGACTTAAATCCATGTCCAGTAGAAGGAATTACAGAATTTATTTCTTGTAACCTAGCGAAAAAAACAGAAATCGATGAGGCTTTTCAAAAAATACCAGAACACATTGATTCTTTTTTCGGAGTAGCAGGACTTTCAGGATCAAAAACCGATTATCGAACAACCTTTGATTGCAACTATACCGCGAATATGTACATTACATTAAATTACTTAAAAACAAGAATGACCAAAGGAGGTTCCATCGTATACTGTACTTCAACAGCAGGATTAGAATGGAAAAAATTCAAAAAGGAACAAAACAAAGTTGTTCATGCAAAAACTTGGGAAGAAGTAGAGGCATTAACGAAAAAATTAGCAGAATCAGCACCAGCAACTTTTGCGTATATGTATTCAAAGAGATGTACTTCTCAATTTGCTTGTGAACAATCTGTTGAATTTGCAAAATTAGGAATTCGAATCAATAATGTTTTACCAGGATCAACCGATACTGGTATGAAACAAGAATTCCAAGATATGATTGGAAGTGAAGAAGAACTAATTGCACAAGCAGGATTAGCAGGAAGACTAGCAACACCAGAAGAAATGGCATATCCAATGGTATTTTTAAATTCCGATATGGCATCGTTTATAGCAGGATTAGATATGGTAGTGGATTATACCGATACTTGTTTGAAAGTTTTAGGGTTAAAGAAAAACTTGGAAGCAATATCGGCAACGAATCCAATTATCTGTGCACTTGCGAAAAAAATGATCATGAAATCAGCAAGTCAGAAAGCATTAAATGCTGGATCCGACGAGAAAAAATCCGAATAGATGAAAAAATATAGAAGACTACAAAGAAAAAGTTGTAGTCTTTTTTCTTTGCTTGTGAAAGAAGTAAAAATATGGTATGATTAGCACAAAATAAAGCAAGAAATGAGGAAAAGTAATGAAAATTATTTTAGCATCAGCTTCGCCAAGAAGAAAAGAGTTAATGGATTTAATGGAAGTGCCTTATCAAGTTATTCCAAGTCAGTTTGATGAAAAAAGAGATGAATCACTTGAGCCAGAAAAGCAAGTTGAAAAATTAGCGTATGGAAAAGCAAAAGATGTTTTGGATCGAACGACAGGAGATCGTATTATCATAGGCAGTGATACGCTTGTGTATAAAGATGGAAAGTTTTATGGAAAGCCAAAGACAGAAGACGTTGCTAGGAAAATGTTAGAAGAGTTAAAAGATGCTTATCATGAGGTTATTACAGGACTTAGTATTTTCATTGTAAAAGATGATGTGGTACAAGAATATATAAGCCATGATACAACTAGAATTCATATTAAGGATATGTCAGAAAAAGAAATCGATCAATGGATTGCTACTGGAAAAGCTTTGGATAAAGCTGGTGCCTATGCAATTCAAGAAGAGTTTTGTGTGTTTATTGATCGAATCGAAGGAAGTTATTTTTCTACCATAGGACTTCCGGTTCATCAAGTTTATGATGTAATAAAACAATATTGTTAGAGGAAAAAAGAGCATGGAAAAAATTTTAGAAAAAAATCAAGAATATGTTGTTGAAATTATCGATCAAGGCTATGAAGGAGAGGGAATTGCAAAGATTAATCAAATTCCTATCTTTATTCCAAATGCATTAAAAGGAGAAATTTGTAAAATTGTCATTGTTAAAGTTCTTACCTCTTATGCTTATGGAAAAATCTTAGAAATCGTGAGAAATTCCAAAGATCGTGTAGAAAGTGATTGTTTAACCGATAAAAGATGCGGAGGATGTGACCTAAGACATATTTCTTATGCAAGAACATTGGAAATGAAAAGAGAGATTGTCCAGAATTTGGTTCAAAAGACATTGAAGCAAAAAGTAGAAGTGAGAACTACAATTGGGATGGAACATCCGATGTTTTATCGTAACAAAGCACAATATCCTTTTGGAATTGATCCGAAAGGAAATCCTACCATTGGAATCTTTGCAAAAAGAAGCCATGAGATTATTCCGATTCAAGAATGTAAAATTCAAAATGAAATTTCACAAAGAATTGCGAAAACAACGATTGAATTTTGCCGAGAAAAGAAATTAGAAATCTATAACGAGACAAGTGAAGAAGGAATCCTAAGACATCTCGTTGTAAGAGTTGGATTTACATCAAATGAGGTCATGTGCATTTTTGTTGTAAATGAAAAAAATGGAACCCAAAAAAGTAATTGGAGCAAATATAAAGAAGAGCTATATAACCAATTAGAAACAACTTATCCAGAAATTAAGACAATTGTGGAAAATCAAAATAACAAAAAGACAAATGTGATTTTAGGTGATCGTAATCAAGTGATTTTTGGAGAAGGATTTATTTATGATCAATTAGCAGATTTTACCTTTAAAATTTCACCGATGTCATTTTACCAAATTAACCCGATCCAAACGGTTAAATTGTACATCAAAGCAATTGAAGAAGCGGAATTAAAAAAAGACGATATTTTTTGTGATCTATATTGTGGAATTGGAACGATTGGGATTTTCGCTGCAAAACATGTGAAAAAAGTTTATGGTGTTGAGATTGTTCCAGAGGCAATTCAAGATGCCAAGATTAATGCTCAAATCAATCAAATTCAAAATACAGAGTTTATGACAGGGGATGTAAAAGACTTATTCGATCAAATGATTCAAAAAGATCACATTAAACCGACGGTCGTATGTGTGGATCCTCCGAGAAAAGGAATTGATCCAACTACGATAGAAAATATAAAGCAAGTTGAACCAAACAAGGTGATCTATATTAGTTGCAATCCTGCAACTATGGTAAGAGATCTTGCAATGCTTGAAGAAAAATATCTGATAAAATCCATTACTCCAGTTGATATGTTTCCTTATACGAGTCATGTGGAGTGTGTGACAATTCTAGAATTAAAGAGATTATAAAAAGGAAGATCTCTAAATAAAGTACTTGAATAAGTACTTTATTTTTTTTGGAATATATATAAAACACTTGCCGTTTACGTTCGTAAATGATATAATATTTACGAACATAAACGGCAAAGGAGAAATAGTGATGGATGATATACAAAAGGTAGAAAAATTATTAAAAAAGAATAATGGAGTAATAGAAACATACCAAGTAGAAGATTTAGGAATTAACAATAAGGTTTTAACTCGAATGAGAGAAAGAGGCTTAATAGAAAGAGTAGCAAGAGGAACATATATAAGTGTAGATTCATTTGAAGATGAGTACTTTATTACACAAGCCATTTGTAAAAAAGGGATATTCTCTCATGAAACAGCTTTGTACTTTCATGATTTATGTGATAGAACACCAATAAGATATCAATTAACAATACCAAGTTACTATAATACAAAATTGTTAAAAAATAAAAACTATCAATTTTTTTATTTGAAACAAGAATTATATGAAATAGGAATTGTAGAAATGAAAACACCTTATGGAAATAAAGTAAAAGTCTATGATTTAGAAAGAACAATATGTGACATTATAAGAAATAAAAAGAAAATTGAAATAGCTTTATTCACAGATGCAATGAAAAGATATGCGGATAGAAAAGATAGAAATTCTATTAAATTACATAAATATGCAAAGACATTTAATATTGAAGATGAACTAAGAAAATATCTGGAGGTTTTGCTATGATAGCTAAAAATAGAGCACAACTTAAAGCATGGATAAAAAATATGTCAGCAAAGGTTGATGTCAATGAAAATATCATTTTATAAAACTATATGCTAGAGAGACTGTTAGAAAGAATTTCTGTATCAAGATACAAATATAAATTCATATTAAAAGGTGGAATGCTAATAACAGCCATAGTTGGAATAGATATGAGAAACACCTTAGATATGGATGCAACAATAAAAGGTTTTGATTTAGAAAAAGATAATCTTGAAAATATTTTAGACAGCATATTTAAAATAAATTTAGATGATGGTGTAACTTTTGAATTTAGAGGAATAAAAGAAATAAGACAAGAAGATGAATATGGGGGATATAGGGTATCGCTAGATGCTAAGTTTGGTAAGTTAGTTGTACCGATGAAATTAGATATAACAACAGGAGATGTTATTATTCCAAAAGAAATAAAATATAAATTTGATTTAATGTTTGAAGACCGATCTATTGAAATATTAGCCTATAGTATGGAGACTGTAATTGCAGATAAATTTGAAACAATCGTATCGAGAAATGTTGATACTACAAGAGCAAGGGATTTTTATGACATTTATATTTTATGGACGACGCAACAGAAAAATTTTGATAGAGAATTATTAGGACAAGCTATTATAAAGAAATTTGAATACAGAGGTTCTATGGATAAGTTAAATAATATAGATGAGATAATGGAAGTCATAAAAGAAAGCGAAGCTCTGAAAAAACATTGGAAGAACTACCAGTCTAAATTTAGTTATGCTGAAGATATTAGCTATGAAGATACGATGAAAGTGTTGGAAGAGATTAAATTAATTTTGGAAAATTAATGAATAATAGATGAGAGAATAAATATTAAGCTAAATAATGGTGTAGATAAACTCTTGAAAAAAGTTTAAATAAAGTACTTAGATAAGTGCTTTATTTTTTTAAAACTTATAAAAACCCCCTTGTCGTTTTTATTCGTAAATGATACGATACTTACGGATAAAAATAAGAAGGAACCATATAAATAAATCTAGATGGGAGGAAACATGGAAGAATTACTGAAACAAATAAAAGAAAATAGGACGATAACTATTAAAGGAATTCCATATCTGATCAAAACCAAAACATGGTATTCCATAGAGGAAGATAAAACAACGTCTTATGTAAAATGTGAATTAAGTCAAAATCAAGTTTTAGTCTTAAGTCCAGCAGATGCCATCCTTTATTTAGGAAAGGTAGTAGAAGTATTACCATATCAAAGGGTTTCCGAAGAAGAGATTGTATACCGAGGAGAAGTATTATATAAAACAGGAGAAGGACATCAGTTCATTACGAAAATTGAATTTGGGAAAAAAGAAGAAGTAGAAGGAGCTTGTATCTTTGAAGATTTTGAAGCGAATAAAAAGATCATAAGTTTAGGATATTTAACAGAGAAAAAGAAAAGGGCAGATGTTTTAGCAGAAATTTTAGAAATCGATGATATTTGTTTTTAAGAAAGGGGAAAGAAATAAAACATGGAAAAAGTAGAAGAATGTTTTCAAAAAAAATTACAAGATTTTAAAGGATGGTGGAATAAAGAGAGAAGGAATATATTTTTCCTTACCATCCTTATCTCAATTATTGTCCACTTTCAACTTTATGCGTTGATGATAACTGGAGCGGACACTTTAATTAATGACATGTATCACCAAGCTGATGTATGGGAAGCAATGTTATTAAGATTCGGTTTGGATTTTATGCAAGCCATCAAGGGAAATATTGTGTCTCCGATATTAGCAACCTTAATTAGTAGCATCTTTTTGGGGATTACGGTCATTTTGACAACTGAGATATTTGAAATAAAAAATAAATATTTCAAATACATTCTAGCAATTCTGTTTGCAGTAGCACCCAATATATCGGCAACTCTAACATTTTTCTATTGCTCCGATGCCTATCTTTTTGCCATGCTTTTGGCAACCTTAGCAGTTTTTCTTATGAAAAAATATGAAAACAAGAAATGGCCAATCTTCCTAGGGGGAATATGTATTGCTCTTGCGATGGGAATGTATCAAACGTATTTATCGGTAACAATGGTATTAGCTTTAGCTACTTTGATCTTTGACTTGTTCCAGAAAAGAGAAATGAAACAAGTACTTAGAAATCTGTTACGCTATGTTATTATGGGAATAATTGGAGTTGCTGTATTTTATCTATTAGCTCATTTAAATCTAACACTTAAAAACTTACATGTAAGTGATTATAGTGGAGCAAATGAAATCGGAATTGCAACAATATTGAATATACCGCAATTGTTGCCAGAAACTTATCGAAGTTTCTTCCAATACTTTTTTGGTGATCAAATCATTCCAAATCAAATCTGGGGTACCAATTGGTTATATATCATTCTATTTGGAATCATGTTAATTGCAAGTGTATACCTTGTAATCAAGAATAAAGTATATCAAAAAGTAGCGAATCTAATCTTAGGAATTCTTTTCATTGCTTGTTTGCTAATATGTTTTGGCGTTATTGAAATTGTAACGCCAGATATCGATATTCATATTTTAATGGCATGTTCTATGATCTATATCTTTCCGATCTTCTTCAAAATAGTGGAAAGAATACCAAAGTCGATATTTTCTGAAATCGTTCAATTACTTACCGTAATTTGTAGTCTAGTAGTGGCTTGGAACTACATATGGCAGGACAATGCGTCCTATCTTGCATTAAAAGCAATGCAGAACCAAACAGAATCTACTGCTTTAAGAATGGTAACAAGAATTGAACAATTAGAAGGATATACTCCAGAAATGCCGGTATTAATCTTAGGAGATCTAGCAAATAACGATTATTTCAATCGAGATAATACATCCATTGAAGCTAAGAAAATTTATGATCGATCCTGGGGATTTATATCAGGATGGCCAGCAATTTGGAGAGAGAGTCAAGACAGTTGGAGAAAATTGCTCTATGAACACACGGGTGTAAATTTAAACTTAATCAGTGTATCAGATAGTGAGGGGGTTACAGAAACAGAAGAATTTAAAACAATGAAAAATTATCCGGAAAAAGATAGTATCAAAATCATTAATGGCATTGTTGTAGTAAAATTAACTAACTAATGAAAAAAATATAAGTGGAAAAGAAGGGAGAAATTCATGATACTTTCAACACTTTGCTATATTGAAAAAGAGGGACAATATTTAATGTTACATCGAACCAAAAAGAAAAAAGACATCAACCAAGATAAATGGATTGGAGTTGGTGGAAAATTCGAAGAAGGAGAAAGTCCGGAGGAATGCATCTTAAGGGAAGTAAAAGAGGAGACCGGCTTAACATTAAAATCTTATCAATTAAGATGTATCGTAACTTATGTATCAACCAATTGGGAAACAGAATATATGTATGTATTTACTTCTGATGAGTTTGAAGGTGATTTAATTGAATGTACAGAAGGAGATCTTCAATGGATTGACAAAGAAAAAGTGTTGCAATTGAATACTTGGGAAGGTGATAAAATTTTTCTGAAAAAAATACAAAAAGATCAATCCTTCTTTACTGCTAAATTTGCATATGATGGTGATCAATTATTGCAATATCAGATAAAAGAATATTAAAATACCAGCCTGGTTGCTATTTTACATAAAATGTAATATAATAGAAGAGATATTGCAAAAGCATATCACGTAAAGACGAGTTGCAACAATCAATGTGACAGAAAGGGGATTACAATGGAAATCCAAACGAAAAGATGGTTGGAACGAGTACTTCCGGTGATCGAAGAATGTGAGGGAGTTTGCATTGAAGCATTAGAAAAGTGCAAAACCCTAAACATTGATGGCAAAGAGGAAGAATGCTATTCTGCGGTTTTAACGAAAGAGGATATTGCAGAAGAGGTTTTTCTGTTCGTTTGCCAAGCCGAGAATCGGATCATTCTCTTCCGCAACTTCGTGCTAGAAGAAGACTGTGATCAATATCCGGAAGATGTGGAATTGATCCAAGGCGAAGGCGCGGATATCATGACTTGGAATGAAACAAAGAAATGGATTCTCTTTGACCAGGTCGTGGTAGCGAAGCAGTATCGGTTTGATGAGTCGGCACGATTGGTGGAAGACCAGACAGGCCTACGAAATGACCGAACTGGAACTGCTTTCAAGGGAAAACTGGGAAAGTATTTCATCCGAGTTGGAAACCAGTACATTGATTAACCCGAACGAAAAAAAGTAAAATTATTCTTTTCCTCGCCACATTCAAAGTGGCGAGGTTTCTTTTTGCACGAGAAAATTGATTTTCAAGACCAGGAATGGTATGATAAAGAAAAAAGAGAGGAAACAAGAAAAAATGGAAGAAATCAAGTATGAGTATGTCAAAACACCATTGGATTATCAAATAACAGAATATGATTGTGGAACGACGACATTATTAAATGCGTTACGATATTTGTTTAAAAGAAAAGAAATTTCACCAGAAGTATATAAATTCATCATGCAATATACATTGGATAGTACGAATGAAAAAGGAGAAAACTGCAAAGGCGGAACTTCTATCTATGCATTAGAGTTTTTGGCAAATTGGTTGAATGATAATGCAAAAAGTAAACAAATGCCTTTGATGTGTGAGGTTTTAAAGCATGAGGAAGTAGCGATCAATAGTGAAAAACTAAAAGAACATATGAACCAAGGTGGAATTGCCATTTTACGAGTTTGGCAAGATTGTGAGCATTATGTGTTATTAACAAAATTAGATGAAGAATATGGTTATGTATTTGATCCATACTATTTAGATATTCATCAATATGACGGGGATCCAGATTGTGAAATTATCAAAGACCGACCTTTTGAATATAATCGTAAAATCAAAAGATCTCGATTTGAAGAGGAAGGAACGAAAGATTTTACCCTTGTAAAAGGAAAGAATCAAGAAATGATTTTAATCAAAAAAGTATAACAGAAAGAAAAGGAAGGAAACGAGTAAATGCATACGATATTATTGGTGGAAGACGATTTAGAGATTCGAGAAGAATTACAAATCTTATTACAAAATCGAGGTTATGCGGTAAAAAGTATTTCTGACTTTCAAGAAGTAGAAAAACAAATTCTCACGATAGCACCAGATCTTATTTTATTGGATATTAATTTACCAAATAAAAATGGTTATGAGATTTGCCGTAAAGTCCGAATGCAATCTAAAGTTCCCATTATTTTTGTTACGAGTCGAAACAGTTCTTTGGACGAATTAAATGGATTAATGCTTGGAGCAGACGATTATGTAGAAAAGCCTTACGATATTCCAATCTTACTTGCACGTATTCAAGGTGTTTTGAATCGTGTCTATCAAGGAAAGAAAGATGAGGTAAATCTTTCCTACCAAAACATTACCCTAAATTTACTAGAATCGACGGTGTCTGCAAATGGGAAAACAGTTGAACTGACAAAAAATGAATTAAAGATTTTATCTTATTTATTTCAACATCCGAAACAAATTGTTTCTCGTGCGGAAATTATTGACTATCTATGGGATAATCAAATGTATATTGATGACAATACACTGAGTGTTAATATGACAAGAATTCGAGAAAAATTAGCACAGATTGAAATCGAAAATTTGATTGAAACGAGGAGAGGACAAGGATATAAAATATGAAAATTTCAAGCTATCTCAAGGATAAAATCAATTACCTATTAGCCTTTGTGATGATTTGTCTTATTTGGGTTTTGTATGCGAATGCAATGCAAGTAGACCCAAATGTTATTTTCTTTACAGTTTTGTTATTTAGTCTTTTTGTGGGAATTAGTTTTTTGATTCATTTTTCAAAAAAGAACCAAAAAATAAAAAGGTTAAATCAAGTTCTAGATCATTTGCAAGAAAAATATTTAATTTCAGAAGTGATGGAAAAACCAAAAAGAGCAGAAGCTCTAGCATATTATAAAATTTTAAAGAGAATAACCAAATCGATGTTAGAACAAGTGAATAAGACGCAGACAACACAAAAAGAATACAAGGAATATATCGAAAGCTGGGTTCATGAAATAAAAATTCCAATTACTTCGATTAAGTTATACTGTGAAAATAATAAATCAGAAATGGCCAATAAGATTGAAGAAGACGTGGAAGAAATCAATAACTATGTAGAACAAGTATTGTTTTATGCAAGATTGGATCAGGTATCCAATGACTTTATGATTCGAGAAGTACTGCTAGAAGATGTGATTCGAACTGTATTAGCACGTAATAAAAAATGGATGATTCAAAATAAAATGAAAGTAGAAGTCGATCATACCAAAACAATTGCTTATACGGATGAAAAGTGGCTGATCTTTATTTTAAACCAGATTGTCATTAATAGTATTAAGTATAAAGCAGAAGAAAATCCAGAAATTCAAATCCGAATCGAAGAAGGAAAAGAAAATGTCAAATTGATCGTTCAAGATAATGGAATTGGAATTAAGAAAAGCGAGTTAGATCGTATTTTTGACAAAGGATTTACTGGAACTAATGGTAGAAATCAAAAGAAATCGACTGGAATTGGGTTATATCTGTGTAAAAGAATTTGTGAAGAATTAGGAATGAGAATCGAAGTCGATAGTGTACAAAATCAATATACTAAAATGGAACTAACGATTCCAAGAAGAAAACCGATGGAATAAAAGAAAATCTCTGAGGGTGCAAAATTTTACCTTCAGAGATTTTTAATCTTACAAAAATGTAAGATTACAGCAAGCTAATTTCATAGACCAAACCAAAAAAGCAGATTATAATAAAGATAGTCTAAAAAAGGAGTGAGAGCTTTGAAAAAAATATTAAGGGTAGAACAAATCCAAAAATACTATGGAAATAAAGAAAATTTAACAAAAGCAATTGACGGGATTAGTTTTGAAGTAGAAGAAGGCGAATTTATCGGAATTATGGGAGCAAGTGGAAGTGGAAAAACAACACTTTTAAATTGTATTTCAACCATTGACCATGTAAGCTCTGGCCATATCTTCTTAGAGGATCGTGATATTACAGAAATAAAAGAAGAAGAGATTGCAAAGTTTCGAAGAGAAAATTTGGGATTTATTTTTCAAGATTTTAATTTATTAGATACTTTAACCATTGAAGAAAATATTGCTTTAATTTTAACAATTAATCGTATGCCAGAAGAAGAAATTGAAAAAAAGACAAAAGAAATTGCAAGAAAATTAGGGATCAGTGATATTTTAAACAAATATCCTTATCAGGTTTCCGGAGGACAGAAACAAAGATGTGCTTGTGGTAGAGCAATTGTTCATTCACCGAAATTGATTTTGGCAGATGAACCAACGGGAAGTTTAGATAGTAAATCAGCAAGACAATTATTGGAAATAATGGAACAAATGAATCGAGTGATGCAAACAACTATCTTAATGGTAACACATGATCCTCTATCTGCTAGCTATTGTAGTAAAATTCTATTTTTAAAAGATGGAAAAATTTTTAACAAGATCGAAAAAGGAGATAGTACAAATCTAGAATTCTATAATGAAATCTTGGATGTATTAGCACTTTTAGGAGGTGACATTCGAGGATGTTAGCTAAATTATCATTTCGAAATGCAAAAAGACAAGCAAAAGACTATACGATTTATTTTATAACGATTGTGCTTGCTGTGGCATTAATGTTCAGTTTCCATTCCATTGCCGTATCTGAGGATATCGAAAATTTATCTCAAATGATGAACTATTTTTCGAAAACCATTTTAGTCATCAGTATGATCATTATGGTAGTGATGGCTTGGTTAATTAATTATACAATGAAATTTATGCTCGAAAAAAGGAGTAAAGAATTTGGTACTTATCAAATATTAGGAATTGAGAAAAAAGATATTTCCAATATTTTTACTTTAGAAAATTTAATCATTGGAGTTTTTGCCTTTTTTGTGGGAATTGCAGGTGGTACACTCCTTTATCAAGTTTTTACCTCGATTATTATGAAAATATTTGGACAACCGTATGAGATTGCAATTGAATTTAAAATAGAAGCGGTTGGAATAACGGCAATGTATTTCTTTGGAATTTTTCTACTAGTATTATGGAATAATCGAAGAAAAATTAAGAAAACAAAAGTATATGACTTGTTATATGCGGATAAGCAAAATGAAAACAATAAAATAAAAAATCCAAAGGGAAACTTATTCCTCTTTGTTATTTCATTGGTTTTGCTTGTTTGTGCTTATGGCATTAATGCAAAAGAATTTCAAGATCCGAATACGATGAGCGGGCGAAATATAATGCTAGCCGTTTTATTACTAATTGTAGGAATTTATCTGTTTTATTTTAGCCTTTCTAGTTTTATCGTAAAGCGATATTTGGAAAAACCAAAAAGAAAATATCGAAAAGATAATCTATTTTTGTATCGAAACTTAACTTCTAAAATTAATACGATGAGCTTGACCATGGGAACAATTGCAATGTTATTTACCTTTATTTTTATTGGAGGAAATGTAGCGTTATTGCTTAACCAATTACTCAATAACGAAATTGATATGGGATATCCTTTTGAGGTTATGGTTAGCTCCGAGGAAGAAGATCTTTCGAAATATCAAACCTATATCGAAGAAAATAGTGATGTAACCGATATCTATCAATACAAGCTTTACCAAGTCCCAGAAACAGGCGTTTATCATGCGCTAGATGGTACTAGTTTTGAAGGTCGATATGAAGAAGGAATGGATTCTGTTATTGGATTAAGTGATTACAATCGATTAAGAGAAATATTAGGGCTTGAAAAAGTAAGTTTACAAAGCAATGAAGCAATCATTCAATGTATGAAAACAACAGAAACATATTTTGAGGCATATCGAAAACAAAATCAACGAATGGAGATAAGAGGAGAGACTCTTACTATAAAAGAAGTGAAAGGTGATAATTTTGGGCAAATTTATTTTAATGGATACACTTATTGTCTCGTTGTTTCAGATGATCTTTTCAATCAGATTGCAGAAAAGAACGAACAAGGAGATTCAGAAATTGGACTTCAATATAAAATGATCGCACAAACAAAAGAAACAACATCAGAAGATTTTTATAATGGTTTGTTCGACTTAATTCCAACCAGAATCGTGAAGAAAACTGTTGAGGTAAATGGGGAGCGAGAAGAGTACGAGATGGAAATTTATTTAGGAGATGTCAGTACTAGAGGGAAAAGAGAAAGTGAAACAAAATCATTCTTTACCATTATCTCATTTTTAGCTTTTTATATTGCACTAATTTGTATGATGGCGGCTACTACTTTACTTGCAATTCAACAATTAAGTGATTCGGAAAAATATAAATATCGATATCAAACATTAAAAAAGATCGGAATGGATGAATTAGCAACCAATCAAATCATTTTAAAACAATTGCTTATCTATTTTGGACTACCAATTTTGTTACCACTTTTCCTTAGCATCCCAATTACTTTAAGTGTTGCCAATATTTTTCAAATTGCTGTTACTTTACTAGAAATATGGAAAATTATTGGAATGACGACTGGTTTTGTGTTACTAGTCTATATGATTTATTTTATTGCGACAGATATTCAATTTGAAAGAAATGTAAATGGAGAATAAAAAGATGAAACAAATTTATTTCGTTATTACGCATACCGGAACCATTCTTTCAAAAATAATAAAGTGGTATACCAAAGAGAAATTTACGCATGTATCCATTGCTTTGGATTTTCAATTAACAAGGATGTATAGTTTTGGAAGATTGAATCCATATAATCCTTTTTGGGGAGGTTTTGTGCATGAGCAAATCCAAAGTGGTACATTCAAACGTTTTAAAAACACAGAAGCAGTTGTTTATTCCTTAACGATTCAAGATAAAGAATATAGGAGAATCGAAGAAAAAATAGAACAGATGCTACAAAAGAAAAAAGAATACGGATTTAATGTAAGAGGATTACTATCTGCAAGAAAAAGAAAAAAGAGAAAAAAAGAAAAAGCTTTTTATTGTGCAGAATTTGTAAAAAGCTTATTAGATCAAACAAGCTTCTCGGATGAAATTCCAGATGTGCCAAGACCAGTGGATTTTCAAATGATTAAGGAAAACAAGTTGATTTATGCAGGGCTATTAAGAAAATATCCAGGGAAAATTCAAAAAGAAAAGGAAGCAAAGGAAGTAAAATGAAAAGAGAAAAAGGAATTAAACTACTAAAAGGACTGATTTTTCTAATTGTTTTATTCATCGGAATTGGGATTACGCTCTATTTATTCCCAGTAATGAAAGACTTAAGTAGTATCGAAGGACAGAATGCTTTTAAACAGAAAGTGGATGACTCTGGATTCATAGGAATGTTGTTATTATTTGGTTTGCAAGTAGCACAGATTTTTTTCATTGTGCTACCAGGAGAACCAATCGAAATCTTGGCAGGCATGTGTTATGGAACCATTGGAGGGCTTTTGTTTATCACTGCATCGGTAGCAACTATTACGACTACCATTGTATTTCTGGTAAGAAAGTTTGGAAGAGATTTTGTATATTGTTTTTGTAAAGAAGAACAAATACAAAAGCTCGAAAATAGTAAGTTGTTTCAAAATCCGAAAAAACTGGAATGGCTTTTCATCATCCTATTTTTAATACCAGGAACACCAAAAGATTTACTGGTATATTTAGGTGGCCTTTTACCAATGAATCCCTGGAAATTGATCTGTATTTCTACTTTTGTTCGATTCCCTTCCGTTTTATCTTCCACGATGGCTGGAGAGAATTTAGCATTAGGAGATTGGAAAATGAGCATTCTTGTTTATGCAGTTACATTTACATTAGTTGGAATGATCATCTTTTGTATGAGAAAGTTTGATAAAAGCAAAGTAACAAAAGATGCATTGGATTCATTAAAAAAGAAAGAGATATAAAAAGAAAATGGAAAAAGAGAAACTTTGCATTTTCTTTTTTTCATGTTGACAGAATATCTTCTGCTTGATATGATGTTGCAGAAATAAAAGGAAAGAAAGAGGAAAGTATAATGAAAATTGGTGTAGATTTAGATGGTGTAATTTACGATTCCGAGAAAGAACTACGTGTTTATTCAGAGCTTTTTGAAATTTTAGACTTAAAGAAGAATACGAAAACAGATAATCAAGAATTAGCCTATCAAAAACGTTTTGTATGGACAGAAGAAGAGAAAAAACAATTTTGGAACAAGTATCATCGACCAATTTTAAGAACAGCAAATTTCATGCCTGGTGCCAAAGATGTTTTAACGCAATTAAAACAAGATGGACATGAGCTATATATTGTAACAGCAAGAGGAGGTTATGACAAAACTGTTATCGAAGAAACAATAGCAAGCTTAAAAGATCACGGTCTTGACATTTTTACGAGAATGCATTGGAATAGCAAAAATAAAGCAAAAATTTGCCAAGAAGAACAGCTAGATCTTATGATCGATGATTCTTATGATAACTGTAAAGCGATTGCAGAAGCAGGAATTCCGGTTATTTATGTAAAAGATGCTCCTTCCAAAGAATTCGAGCATCCACTTGCTCAAACTCTATATAACTGGGGAGAGATTTATCGTTACATAACCGATCAAATGAAAAAATAGGAAGAACCATTACGAAAGAATATCAAATGAGATATTCTTTTTTCTTTTGGTTTTCAACTTTTCGAAACTTGCATATTACCAAAAGTTGTGATAGAATAATTCAACTAAGAGAAAAGAAACTTCATAAATTTCGGATGCCGAAACAATTTCCAATCCAAGAGTTGAAATAAAATGAGGGATGTGAAATGAAAGAAATTGATAAGGTAGGTCTCATCTATTCAAAAAATGGAAAGATCCTTGGTACGAAAGCAGAAGGTAAAAATGTCTATTACATTCCGGGTGGAAAAAGAAAAGATGGTGAAAGTGATCAACAAACTTTAATCCGTGAATGTATGGAGGAATTAAGTGTTAAAATTAAAGAAGAAACAATTCAATATTTTGGAACCTTCCAAATACAGGCGTATGGAAAGGAAAAGGGTGTAAAAGTTAAAATGACTTGCTATACGGCTGATTTTGATGGCGAAACAAAGCCAGATTATGAAGTAAAAGAACTTGCCTGGATTGGATATCAAGATTTCGATAAAATATCAAGCGAAGATCGAGATATCTATCAAAAGTTATATGAACAAGGCATGATTCAGTAAAACTAAGTAAAAGAAGAGGATAAGATATGGTAAATGAAAATTTGAAAAAATATGTAGAAAATGAGATTTTGCCAGAATATCAAAAAAATGAGGAAGCACATGGCAGAAGCCATATTGAATATGTAATCAAAAGAAGTTTTGAATTGGTAAAAGAAAATCAACTTTCAGTTGATGAAAATATGGTATATCTCATCGCTGCTTATCATGATATTGGACATCATATCGATCGAAAAAATCACGAAAAAGTATCTGCTGAAATCATGGAAAAAGATCAAAATTTAATCCAATTTTTTCATCCAGAGCAATTACAAATTATCAAAGAAGCAATTGAAGACCATCGTGCTTCGGCAGAAGAAGAACCTCGCTCTATTTATGGAAAAATTGTTTCTTCCGCAGATCGAAATTCCAGTATTGAACAATGTTTTGAAAGAACTTATTCTTATGGGAAAAAGCATACACCTGAGGCAAGTGACCAAGAACTTTATGAAAGAGCATATGAAGTATTAAAAAAGAAATTTGGAAAAGATGGTTATGCAAAATTCTTCTTTAAAGATGAAACCTATGAAAAGTTTTTAAAAGACATTCGAGAGCTATTAGAAGATAAAGAGAAGTTTATTGCATGTCAAAAAGCATATATCGAAAGCAAAAGAAATTAGAAAGAGGAAAAAGAAAATGGAAGTAAAAGAAACCACAATTGAAGAAGCTTTAAAAGTGCATGCAAAAATTGAAGAACTACGAGAAACAAAAGCAGAAAAAGAAGCATTTGAACCAAGATATCAAAACCGAAAGCATGTTATTTTTGTAGCATATGAAGAAAAAGAACCAATAGGCTATTTAATTGCCTATGATCCAGAAAACGGAGAAAATTGTTTTTATTGCTGGATGGCAGGTGTAGAAAAAGCTTATCGAAAAAGGGGAGCACTTACCAAAATGATGCAATCCTTAGAAAATTGGATGAAGGAAAATGGCTATACCAAAATGACGATTAAAACAAGAAATAATAAACGTGAAATGTTAAGCTATTTGGTGCATCATGGGTTTGATTTCACACAAGTAGAAAAAAGAGAAAATCAAAAAGAAAACAGGATTTATTTAGAAAAGGAAATCAATAAGGGAGAAATTTAAAAATGGGACAAATATTAATGGTTCGTCAAGCAGGAGATCCAATTTTAGGTCAGAAATGTGAAGCAATTGATCCAAGCAAATTAACCAGACAAGATTGCAAAGATATCGAAGATCTAAAAGAAACGTTACAATACACGAAAGGCTTTGGTATTGCTGGCTCACAAATTGGAATCAAAAAACGAATCATTGTGATACAAATAGAAAAAGATCGTTGTGGTTATTTAGACTGCGAAGATGTTCCGATGACTGTTATGATTAATCCAACATGGAAAAAACGAAGCGATAAAACTAATATCGAATATGAGGGATGCTTAAGTGTTCCATCAATTCGAGGTAAGGTAGAAAGATACCAAGAGATTGAAGTTACTTACTATAACGAAAAAGGTGAGAAAATTGTAAAAGAAGTATCTGGTTTTACTGCTCGCGATATTCAACATGAATGTGATCATTTAGATGGAATTCTTTTTTTAGAAAAGGTTGTACCAGAAAAAGATGGATTTGCAACCAAAGAAAATATCCAAAGATTTCATTTAAAAGATCTAAAATAGGCATATTTAAAAAAGTGGATTCATAAAATAGAAATACAAGGAACAAAATTTGGTCACGTCCTTGTATTTTTTATTGTAAAACAAAAGGAAAGAAAGAAGGAATTAGATGATAAACAAAATGAATCGTAGCATGGTGGCAGAAACACCAGAAGAAAAGAAAATTGAAAAGTTATTAGAGGAAGCAAGAAAGAGTAAGGAAATTATCGAATTTGCAGAAGAGATCAGAGAGGAACTAGAAGGAATCGAAATTCCGTTTTATTCCTATCGTGTAAAAAAAGTACATTCTGCGATTCGTTCTTTTCGTATTGCAAAATTTGAAAAGCTAGAAGATTTACATGATTTATTTGGTATTTTAGCGGTAGTAGAAGAGGAAGAAGATATTCCAGAGGTCGCAAGAAGAATTCGTAACAAATTACAGGATTATCAGGAATATGACCTATTAACAGAAAAAGACTGGATGGAACAAAAAGAAGCTCGTAAGAAAGAAAAATTTGAAGAAGTAGCAGAGGGATATCCAAAAATTTTAGCGGATTTAAAAAGAATTATGGCACATACCGAAAATTTAGAAAGGGTACTACCTCCACTTTCCTACGTAATTGTAAGTCATATTCCAATGGGAGATAAAATGCTACCAGTAGAAATCCGTATTCAATCAAAAGCTGGTTTTCACATTATTGAATCTTCGTATTTTACATTATACAAAAATGATGAATTAGATCCGAAAACAAAAGGACATTTATTATTTGTTACTCAACAATTGTTAAGCCGTAAAGAAAGATTAGATACCAAAAAGTTAACGCAACAAGAAAAAAATAAATTATTCTATGAAATGGGAGAGCTATATCAGAATAATTTTTATATCCTTTATCATAATCGAGATGTTGTGTTAGATGTATGGAGAGAATACGAAAAAATTGCAGCCAAATATGAGCTACAATTACCGGTCTATGATTTTCACTTCTTTGGTGAAAAGGAGAAATCAGAAGAAATGATGGAAGTTATCGAACAAGATCTAGATGAAATTTTTGAAGAATATCAAAATTTTGATTTGAGAAAAATTAATACAAGAGGATATGTGGAAGAAGCAGTTTTAACCCTGCAAGTAGAATCTTTAGTATAGAGAAAGTGCAAAAGAAAATGCACTTTCTTTTTCGCATATGGTATGATAAAATAGAAGGTAATTGATAATGAAAGAGAGAAAAAGAAAAATGATTGATTTACATTTACATACGAACCATTCAGACGGAACAGATTCAGTCGAAGAATTACTAAAGAATGCACAAAAAAATAATTTAGAGGTTATCTCCATTACCGATCATGATTCTGTTGAAGCATATTTTGAATTAGAAGAAAAGCCTGAACTTCGAAAATTGTATGCAGGAAAGATTATTGTGGGAACCGAGTTAAGAGCTGTTTATCAAAAAACAAATATTGAAATATTAGGGTATGGAGTTGATCCACATCAATTAAAGATTACAACCATTGATCAATTTCAAATTCAACAGGAGATGTTGGCATATTTTAAACAAGTTGCTCAAAACTTAGGGATTCGATATGAAGAAAAGATTCAGGTCAAAAAAGATGATCCAAGATGTTTTTATGCAAGTCATACATTTGCACGAAGTATCTTGAAATTTCAGGAGAATATTCCGATTTTTGAAAAAATGGGACTAATGTTTGAAGAAACAGCATTTTATCGAATTCATGAAAGTAATCCGGTGAGTCCATTCTATTACGATAATTCAAAATATTATCCAACACTTGAACAAGTTGTAAAAGATATCCATCAAGCAGGTGGAATTGCTTTTCTAGCACATGGGTATGTGTATCCATTTACCAACCAGAAACAAACAATTCAAGAAATTTTAGAAAAAACAGCAATTGATGGAGCAGAATGCGAATATCCACTTTTCTCAAAAGAACAAAGAGAAGAAATCAAAAAGCTTTGTAGACAAGCGAAAAAACTTCAATCTGGTGGTTCGGATTATCATGCAAAAAACAAACCAAATATTCAAATGGGCACAGGAATCGAAAATAATTTAAGTATCCCAAGAGAAATGATTGCAGAATGGGAAAATCAAGTTTTATCAATATAAAGGAAAAAAGGAGAATCCAATGGAAGAACTAATCATACTAGGAACTGGATATGCAATGGCTTTAGATTGCTATAACACATGTTTTTTATTAAAAAATTCAAAAGAAGAAATGATTTTGGTTGATACTGGAGGCGGTAATCAAATTCTAAAAAGATTAAAAGAAGCAAAGGTAGAAATGAATCAAATTCATCATATCATTTTGTCACACAAGCATACGGATCATGTATTAGGAATTTTTTGGATTATTCGAAGAATGCAAAAAATTCTAGCAAATGGTACCTACGAAGGAAATTTAACGATTTATATGCATCGAGAATTAGAAAGTGAAGTACGACAAATTTGTAATCTCCTTTTGCCACAAAAATTTTTGCGATGGATTGATGATCGTATATTATTTCAAGTAGTAGAAGATCAAGAAATTGTTCCGATGAATTCTTATTCTATTCAATTTTTTGATTTGCAATCCAAAAAAGATAAACAATTTGGATTTCGAACCACATTGGAAAATGGAGAAACCCTTGTGTTTTTTGGAGATGAAATGTTCCGTGAAGAATTAAGAAAAGAAGTAGAAGGAGCGGATTGGCTACTTCATGAAGCTTTTTGCTTAGAATGTGATGCAGAAGAAATGAAACCATATGAAAAAATGCATTCGACAGCAAAAGTAGCAAGTCAAAAGGCGGAAAGCTTAGGCGTAAAAAATCTAATTCTTTATCACACGGAAGATAAGCGCCTAAAGGATCGAAAAAGACTTTATACGGAAGAAGGAAGCCAATATTTTTCTGGTAACCTTTATGTACCAGATGATTTGGAAAGAATAGTACTTTCTAAGAAAAAGAATGATTGCGAAATATAGGGGGAAGGCAAAGTGACAGATTTCTTAATTAAACGTTTTGTCAAAAATCCAGAACAAGTAAAAGAGAATGAAGTAAGGGAAAATTATGCGATGCTATCGACAACAACAGGGATTGTTGTGAATTTAGTTCTATCCATTGGCAAGATCATCATTGGTATTTTATCCAATTCGATGTCGATTTTATCGGATGGTTTAAACAATATTACAGATGCAGGATCATCGGTTGTAACAATGATTGGATTTAAGATGTCTCAAAAAAAGATGGATCAAGATCATCCATGGGGACATGGAAGAATGGAGTACATTGCAGCATTTATTGTGGATTTACTAATCATTTTAGTAGGAATTGAATTATTCCAATCTTCAATCGATAAGATTATTCATCCATTAACACCAAATATTAGTGAAATTGCGATTGTGATCTTGGTGATTGCAATCCTAGCCAAATTATGGTTATTTGTATTTTACCGAAAAATAGCAAAAAAGATTGATTCATCAGCCATTCAAGCAACAGCTTATGATAGCATTTCGGATACGGTTTCTACATCTGTTGTTTTAATTTCCACACTAGTAACCAAATTTACAGGATATAATATTGATGGCTATGTGAGTATTTTAGTAGCTGGTTTTATCCTATTTACAGGCTTTAAGGCAGTAAAAGAAATTGTTGATTTGCTATTAGGAACAAAACCAGATCCGGAATTTATTCAAGAAATTGAAGAATTTACGAAAAATTATCCAGAAATTATTGGTATTCATGACATTATGGTTCATGATTATGGACCAGGAAGAAAGATTTTATCCTTTCATGCCGAAGTTCCGGCTAATAGTAATATTGAAAAAGCACATGATGTCATAGATCAATTAGAATCCGATCTATACAAAAAATTTTCAGTGATTACAACAATTCATATGGATCCAATTGCAATTCACGATGAAGAAATTAATCAAATGAGAGAAATTGCTGAAAAAATTGTAAAAGAAATTTCTCCAGAAGCATCCATTCATGACTTTCGAATTACTAATGGAGGAGAAAGAGTAAATATGATTTTTGACTTACTTCTTCCGTTCGAGTTAGAAAAACAAGCAGAAGAGATTGAAAAAAAGATTAAAGAAAGAATTCATCAAGAAAATGAAAAATATTATGCCGTGATAAAAGTGGAATATCCATATTATTAATTAATAGGAGATAACAAAGGATGGGAAAGAATCGAGTTGTATACTTCCAAAATGCGGAAGAATATGCAGAAAAGCATTTTGGAAAACCAATTTCAACAAAAACAATCATGAATGAAAAAGAAAAATATGCAGAGATATTTTCAGAAGGATGTCAACCATTAGAGAAACTTCTCTTAAAAATATGGGGAGAAGGCTATGATACACTTGCCTGCTGTAAAGGGCATGAACTTCCAGAAAGCTATCTAAAGATTACAGGTCATAAGATTAAACGAATGTCAGCAGAAGAATATCACATGAGACAAAAGGGACCATGGTTTCAAAAACCGAGAGGATTTGTAAAAGCACCAGAATTTACTTATCCATATATTGAACTTCACAATTTACAACCAAAAGAAGTAAGCAGTTTACGAAATTTTTTAAAAATGAATTTAGATTTGCCTGGAAACGTAGAAATTACTTACGGAGAAAGATCAATTCGTATATTGTTTCATAATCAATATGATGCGAAGAGTAAAAGAATTGATAATACAGAATGTTGGCAACAAATTTTAGATGTGGTCAATCAATATTTTGAAAGATTAAAAATGACATGGAAGGAACAAGTAAAGGAAACAGCAGGAGCAGAACCTCTTTTTCTAGAGGATGTTCCAAAAGAAAGACAAACAGAAACAGATCAAAAAGCAAGAGAATAATTTGGGTTCTCTTGCTTTTGTTTTTGTTTGTCTTTTCTTAAGACTCTGAAGAATCAGCTGTTGCTGGGCAATATTCCCAAGCTATCGAAGTTACTACATCATTGGTGAAATGAAATACCATTCGGCTATATGCATCTTGCGTTGTTGCATAGTCTGAAAGATAAGGACTTCTTAAAGAAACATACTCGATCGTTGATTCTGTTTGTGTACTAGCATAAGTATTAATAAATCCATAGCTATAACTGTCCGTTATCTGAGCATCAAAAAGTTGATCTCGTAAACGATCACCGTATAAAAACTTACCAAGGACTTGTCCATTTACTGTATAATCTTTTAATTGATCCTCATGGTAAAAAGCTTGGATAACATCTTCTTTTTTCGATCCGACTTTTAAGTTACGTGTAAAGGTATATTCAGGACTTGTTGTAGTAACACTTCCGTAACAGCATTTCTCCTCTTCCGAAGTTATAAAAGGTAAGGGTTAGGTCATCCCCATAAGAATAGGTAATATAACGGCCATAGATAAAAGGAGATCCAGATTGATCTAAAGAATCTTTTTCTTCATCAGGTGTTCCTAAAATACGTACAACGTCAGAACGTGTCATTCCATAAGTTAAATTTCCCAAAACTAAATCGTTATCATCAAATTGAGTTGCTCCATCAGCCAAGGGAGGAAGTGTATTCGAATCTAAAGAAAAAGAATTTTGAGATTGGTAAATTCGAACTCCAATAATGATGATCCAAATTACAACAAAAACACAAATACATATAATAATTCCGTTTTTTTCTCATAAAATGTTCTCCTTTCTTTTCTTAACTTATTATACCGATAAAAAATGAAAAAGAAAAGGAAGAAGTAAAAGAAATCAAAAAAAATAATGCACTTTTGAAAGCTTTATGATAAGATAAAACAAAATATCGAAATTTCGGAGAAATTATGGAACGATCAAATGAAATTGAAATTGCTTTAGAAGAAGAAATAAAACAAATCAACCCAGAAAAATTAAAGCAAGAAGCGCAGAATTTAAGTAGACGATATTGTGAAGAAGAAAGAAAAAGTCAGAACTTTATTTCTTCTCGTGAAAGTGCTCTTGCCTATGCGATTATTCGAATGCCTGCAACATATACAGCAGTTCAAACTGTTTTAAAAGAATGGAAAGATCGAACGAAATTAGCTTCAAGTAAGATTCAAACAATTTTAGATTTAGGAGCAGGAACAGGAGCTGCAACACTTGCTTTGAAAGAGCAATTTCCAGAAGCGGATATAACTTGTGTGGAGAGAGAAGAAGAAATGATTCAATTAGGAAAACGTTTACTTTCTTTTCTGGTAGATGAAAAAACACAGTGGGTATCACAAGATTTATTAGAAAAGCCAATCGAACAAAAGGCAGATCTAGTGATGGAGTCATATTTATGTAATGAATGGAAAGAAGAGGATCGAAAGAAAGTCATTCGCCAGATGTTCGAGCTAGCCAATCAATTTGTTATATTCGTCGAGCCAGGAACACCGGAGAGCTTCAAAAGATTAGAAACGATAAAATTAATTGGAAAAGAAAAAGGATTTTCTTTGATTGCTCCTTGTACACACGATGGCCCTTGTAAATTAGAAGAACATGATTGGTGTCATTCCATTTGCCGTGTACAAAGAAGCAAGATTCATCGAAGACTAAAGCAAGGAGAATTACCTTATGAAGACGAGAAGTTTTCCTATTTGATTTTTTCCAAGACTCCCTATCCAAGAGCAGAAAGAAGAATTTTAAGAAAGCCAATCATTGAAAAAAATCGAGTTACCATAAAAGTATGTACCAAAGAAGAAATAACAGAATTGATCGTGACCAAAAAAGAAAAAGAACTTTATCAGATCGCTAAAAAGAAAAAATGTGGTGATACGATTTAGGAGGAAGGAAAATGAAAAAAAGCAAAATATTGTATCATTTGGTAAAACCAATTTATGCAATTCCTCTACGTCTTCTCTATCGACCAAAATTAATCGGAAAACAAAATATTCCACAAGAAGGACCGATCATTTTTGCGGCAAATCATAAGATGGCATTTGATCCCTTACTGGTACTAGTTTCTACCAAAAGAGAGGTAAGCTATTTAGCGAAAAGCGAACTATTCCGAGGATTACATGGTTGGGTTTTTCGAAAAATAGGAATGATTCCAGTCTTTCGAGGAAAACAAAATGCAGCAGCAGTCTTAGAAGCAGCAGAAGTTTTAAAAGCAGGTGGAGCAATTGGAGTTTTTCCAGAAGGAAAAAGAAACCGAACACAAGAAGATTTGTTACCATTTCGAAGAGGAGCGGTAAGACTTGCAAAAGAAACCTCTTCACTGATTATTCCTTGTGCTATTAAAGGAAAATACCGACTATTTCGAAAAGGAATTCAGATTGAATTTGGAAAACCAATTCAAGTCAATTCATACGAAATTGATCAAGCAAACGAAATCTTACGAGAAGAAATTCGAAAATTATTGAGGAAATAAAGATGCAAAAATATATATTTGTCATTAATCCAGTAGCTGGAAAAGGAAAAAGTTTAAAGTTAATACCAAAAATCGAAGAAGAATGTCAAAAAAGGGGATTTTCTTATGAGATTGTTTATACAAAAAAAGAAATACCGATCGAAGAACAATTAAAAGATTATCAAGATGCAATTTTTTATGCGGTAGGAGGAGATGGACTAATATCCCAGGTTTTGAAAGCAGTAGTGGGGACCAATAACCGATTAGCGGTAATACCGGCTGGGTCTGGCAATGATTTTTATAAAACGGTTCAAAAATTAGAAGATGGAGAACATCAAATTGACATTGGAAAAATCAATGATCAGTATTTTATCAATGTTGCATGCATAGGGATTGATGCAGAAGTAGCCAATAACATCGAAGAACTTCGAAAAACCAAGATACCGACTTCACAATTATATAATGCAAGTATTATCTATACTTTTTTTCAATATCAACCTAAAAAAGTGGAATTTAAAACAAAGGTTAAAGAAATCAAAAAAGAGTCAATGATCATTAGTATTTGTAATGGTGCTTTTTATGGTGGTGGCTATCAAATTGCACCAAAATCAAGTTTAACAGATGGGCTATTTGATGTGTATTATGCAGACAAATTTCGAAAAATTCATATGCTTTCTTTACTACCAAAACTAAGAAGGGGAAAACATGAAGGAA
Source organism: uncultured Clostridia bacterium (assembly GCA_944393505.1). Taxonomy (GTDB): domain Bacteria; phylum Bacillota; class Clostridia; order TANB77; family CAG-508; genus CALYAK01. Next base: position 79,648 of record CALYAK010000004.1, read on the forward strand.
AGCGATATGTTCATAAATTTCGTACCAATCATGTGGAAATTATAACAGAAGAAGAACTTACCTTTAATGTGGATGGAGAAAAACTAAAAGGAACACATTTTGTGTTAGATGTTTTACCAAAAGCAATTATATTTTCCAATCAAAAAGATTTTGTAGAAAAGATTCAAAACGAGAGTCTAAATAAATAGGAGAAAGAAAAGAGAATGGAAAACGAAGAAGAAAAAATGGGACAAGTAGAAACAGAACAAGAGGAATTAAAACAAGAGAAAAAAATTAAAATCGAAGAAAAGAAAAAAGAAATCATTCAAAAAATAAAGAAATGGGATTGGAAAACATTTTTAAAAGTACACATTCGAAATTTTCTGATTTTGTTAGTTATATTTTATGTGGTTTATCTTATGATGAATGTCTTTTTGGAAACAGATCGAATCACCAAAAGCTTTCAATCTGGGGAGTACTTAAGCGAGATAGAAGAAAGTAGCTTGACAGAGCAACAAAAAGAGGAGATGAGAAAAGATCTTCTAAAAATAATCTTTGGGTATTGGATTACGGATCGCAATGGCTATTTTACGATCGCAATCTATTTTGCAGTTTTTTGGATCCTGAAGAGTTTTGTGGGAAAATCCAAAACAGCTTGTTTGATTTTGGTTATTACAGAAATAATTTATGAGATCATTAATTATATTGTAACCAATTTAAGAGGAAGTGGTGTTACAATAGCAGATGTCTACTCTATTCAAACAGCAATCAATGTAGCGCAAGGAATCCGACCGCAATTTGATGGCTATTTCGTAGCGGGCCTTTTCCTTTTTATCATAGCTTTATTATTAATCTTAGGACTAGAAATTAAGGAAAAGAAAATAAAAATTTGGCAAAGAATATCGCTATTTTGTTTAGGATGTGTGGTAATCGTCACAATTGCTAATTCCGAGTATTTGGAAGAAATCTCTATTTGGAATATCAATCAGACCTATCAATGGCATGGAACGCCACTTGCGATTGTTAAAATGTTAAGTGACATAAGAGTAGAAAAACCGGCAGGATATAACGAACAAGAGGTGAAAACGTTATTAGAAAGTAAACAGCAAGAAGAAAACAAAGAAATTTTAAATGAAGAAGAATGGCCGAATATTATTGTGGTTATGAATGAATCTTTTTCCGATTTATACCAGACTGCGGAAATTGGAAAACAAGATCCGATTCCATATTTTCGAAGACTGATTCAAAGAGAAAATGTGATTAGTGGAATTATGTATTCTTCTGAAATTGGAGGAAAAACAGCAAATGTAGAATATGAATTTTTAACCCAAAATACGACAGCTTTTTTACCAGTTGGTGCAGTACCATATCAACAGTATTCTCAAAAAGAGAGAGAAAATTTAGCACAGACGTTAAAGAATCTTGGCTATCAAACTTCAGCTATTCATTCTTGGTATAAATCTGGGTATACAAGATCAAAAATCTATCCTCTTTTTGGCTTTGAAAAAGTAGCTTTTTATGAGGATTTGCCAAACTTAGAGGCTTCTTTTAATGAGGAACATCCAACTGATTTAAGTACTTATCAAGAAGTGATCAAACAATTAGAAGAAAAAGAAACGGGAACCAAATTATTTAATTTTACTGTAACTATGCAGAATCATATACCATACACGACTGAAAATGAAGAACAGATCAATTATAGTGATGACCCAGAAATTAATTGCTATTTACAATTGATTCATCAATCCGATGAAGCACTAGCATATTTCATTGAGGAGTTAGAAAAACAAGATGAAAAAGTAATTTTATTATTCTTTGGAGATCATCAGCCAAAGTTTCAAAATAGAGAGTGTGATCTAAGTTCCATTAAGACTTATGAAGTACCCTATTTTATCTGGGCAAATTATGAGATTGAAACACAACAAGGAAAAGATATTAGTACGAACTATTTACAAAGTTTACTAATGGAAGTAGCGGGATTACCAAAAACAAACTACACAAATTATATATTAGAATTGCAACAAACCATTCCCGTTATAACAAAACAGTTTTATCAAGACTCTACAGGAACGATTTATGATTTGACAGATATGAGTTCTCCAGATTATGCAAAAATAGAGGAATACAAAAAGGTAGTATATTATCAAATGTTTCATAAATAAAAGAAAGGAAATTCATGAAAAAAGAACAAGAAAAATTTAAGAAAGAGGAATATCATAAGGTTTATCAAAAAATAGACCTTATGATTGCCCTAGCAATTTTATGTATCCTATTGGGAATAACGGGAGTGGTATTTGGAGCTGAGTTTTTCGAAGAATCACAAATGCATTTACCAATTACCTGGTTTGGAGCTCTTTTGGGAATTGCCATTATCCTAATCCTAATGATAGGATTTCAAAATCAAAATTATCGAAAAAGATTTCCACAGATACCAGAATGTTATGAAAAAAGTGAGAAAAAAGAAGTACAGAAAAAAAGAAACCAAGCTCTTATCGTAGGAGGAGTGGTTTTTGCGATTGGTATACTTTTGGTAGTAGGATGTTACTGGTTTGAATTTGTTGAAAAATTATCTTTACTTCCGATTGCAATTCTATTCTTAGCTTTAAGCTACATTTTACCGCAAATCGCCTATTGGAAATTAGAAGAAGAAAAAATGAATATCAAAAAATATAACCGACAAGGTAAAGAAGAAAAGAGAAGAGCAATTCTATTTGGGAGCGGGATAGTAATAACCATTGTTCTTACAGGAATTGGGACGCTTCTTTTCCATAATTGGGATATTAGCTTTAGCATCTTTTTCTTTGGTAGTATCCTTTCAATTATGTTGAGTTCCATTGTTGGAAAAGAGAAAAAAGATAAAGGGGAAAGTTATGAAAAAGATGCAAGATATCGTTCTAATCAAGGGGGAGAAAATACCGATTCGAATTCGTAGTTATCGTAATACGAAAAAAATTCGAATTTTCTTTCACGAGGATTTGCTTTGTGTGAGTAAGCCAACCAGATATAGCAATCGTAGATTAGAAAAATTAATTTTAGAAAATGAAGATTTGATTTTCAAACAATATCAAGCAGCGAGAGGAAAAGAAAAAGAATATCGAAAACAATGGAAAACAGGAGAAAAAATCCTTTTTCAAGGCGAAGAATATGAAATTATACGAGTTGAAAAAATGAATCAAAAAAGGATTACGATTGAAGTCTCAACAGAAGAAAAGAAAATCTTAGTCATTGTTCCAGCAGAAAAAGAAACGCCAAAAGAGAAAATTGATCAGAAAATGGTTCAACTATTTCGAAACCAAACGGAAGAAATCTTAGCAAGCAGATTGCCTTTTTGGAGTGAGCAAACAGGACTTGTTTATCAAACAGTAAGAATCAGTGATACGAAGAGTAAATATGGAAGTTGTATGCCACAAAGAAAGGCACTTCAATTTTCAGCAAGGCTTTCGATGCTTTCCAAGGACGAAGTTGATGCCGTGATTGTTCATGAACTATGTCATTTACAACACGCGAATCATAGCAAGGATTTCTATCAATTAATCCAAGAATATATGCCAAATTACCTAGAAATCAACCAATTGCTTAAGAAAAATGGAAAAAAAATAATCTTTTAAAAATCACTTGCACAAAAAGAAAGAGTATGATAAGATACGTAAAGTAAGAATTATTCCTATTTTGAGGAAGGTATTTTCATGGAGAAGTTTTCAAGACAAAGACAAGAAATTTTAGACGTATTGAGCCAATCTTATGAACATCCTACTGCAGAAGAAATTTTTCAAAAGGTAAAGCAACTGGATGAAACGGTTAGCAGAGGAACAGTTTATAGGAATTTGGGACTACTTACCAAAAATGGAGTTGTACAACAAATTGCAATTAGCAATTCACCAGATCGCTACGACTACAAAAGGAAACCGCATTGGCATATTGTATGCAAACAATGTGGGAAAGTAAGGGATTTTGAAGATATCAAAGAAGAAGAACATTTCGAAAAATTAATCAAAGAGAAAACTGGAATGCAACTTGCTTCTTCTGAAACCATTTTCCATGGAATTTGCCAAGAATGTATGGCAAAAAAGGAATAATAAAATTTAGGAGGTAAAAATTATGGAATTAAAAGGATCAAAAACAGAGAAAAATTTAATGGAAGCTTTTGCTGGAGAATCACAAGCTAGAAATAAATATACCTATTTTGCAAGCAAAGCAAAAAAAGAAGGATATGAGCAAATCGCAGCTCTATTCTTAGAAACAGCAGAAAATGAAAAAGAACATGCAAAATTATGGTTTAAACTATTAAACGGAGGAGATATTGGAACAACAGCTGAAAACTTAAAAGCTGCTGCAGAAGGAGAAAACTTCGAATGGACTGATATGTATGACAGAATGGCAAAAGAAGCAAAAGAAGAAGGCTTTGATAAAATTGCATATTTATTCGAAGAAGTTGGAAAAATAGAAAAAGAGCATGAAGCAAGATATCTAAAACTATTAGAGAATGTAGAAAATGGACTTGTATTCTCAAAAGATGGAGAAAAAATCTGGAAATGTAGAAATTGTGGACACATTGTTATTGGTAAAGAAGCTCCAGAAGTATGTCCGGTTTGTGCTCATCCAAAAGCATTCTTTGAAATTAAAGCTGAAAACTATTAATCCAAAAACGAGGAGGTAGAACAATGAAATATAAATGTTCAGTTTGTGGCTACATTTATGACGATTCTGTAGAACCAGTAAAATTTGAAGAACTACCAGATGATTGGAAATGTCCTTTATGTGGCGTTCCAAAGTCAATGTTTGAAAAAGAAGAAGAATAAAAAAACAAGAAAGTAAAAATGAAAAGTAATTATCCCCCGGCTAAGCCGGGGGCTTTTTACTCATAACGCCTAAAAGGCTATGTTACAAGCAGAGCCTCAAGGCTCATAGCTGTTCCGACGCATGCGTTTCTCGTTACCCGTTAAACGGGTCTTTATATTCTTTTATTGATATTTGGTCATACATCATATCCTCTTGTAATTGATTTCGCACATATTCTGCTATCCTTTTTGCATTTTTACCTACCGTGTCTACATAGTAGCCACGGCACCAAAAGCTTCGTTGGCCAAATTTGTATTTCAAATTTGACCACCTCTGGAAAATTATGAGGCTGCTTTTGCCTTTTAATATTCCCATATATTTTGACACTGATAATTTGGGTGGTATTTCTACAAACATATGCACATGATCTGGGCAAACTTCAGCCTCTATAATTTTCACTCCCTGCCAATCTGAAATATCTCTCAATATTTTACCTATTTCTAATCTTTTCTGCCCATAAAAAATTTTTCTCCTATATTTTGGTGTGAACACTATATGATATTTGCAATTCCATTTTGTATGTGATAAACTTGACATTGTATCATATGTAGTGCTTTCTTCTTTAGTTTTTTTACTGAATATACTATTCATGATACGCAACTCCCTTCATTTTATTTTTATCAATTATGCGTCGAAACATATTGATATTATACCATGAAGGGAGTTGCTTTGCTACAAAGCTAAAGCTTATGTTACTACCGGCATAGCCGGAAGGTTGTTTACACTAAAAAGAACTTAGAGAAAAAACTCTAAGTTCTTTTTTGCATTATTAGTAACAATCGTAGTGCTTGTTATACTAGCAGGAATCACTCTAAATGCAGTTATTGGAGAAGATGGAATTATCTTTCAAGCAAAAGATACCAAAAATATGATCACCAACGAAACAGAATATGATAACGAGCAACTTGCAGCTTTGCAAGAAGAACTAAAAGATAACCAGTTATATACCGGAATTGGAATCATTCCAGGAACAGATACCGGAGGAAGCTCAGAAGGTGGCGAAAATGGATCCAGTGGAGGAGGCAATCAAGGAGGATCAAACAGCGGAGGAACGAATACGAACACCGGTGGAAGCGATGGAAGTATGATCGGAGGAGATGCAGTGCCACCGACCATTACGGTCCTAGAAGGAGAAGAAATTGCAGCAAGTTTCTTCCGAAGTGATGTGACTATCCAAATTGCAACAACGGATAAAACATTAAGAATTAAATATATCTTAACGACAACCGTAGATGAAATTAATAACGAACTTTATCCAAGTGGATTAATTAAAGAAATTGATATTGAAAATGGTGGAACGTTAACCTTTACCAAAGATGGAGAATATACCATCACAGCCTATTCGTATGACTTAGAAGGAAAAAAATCAAACTCAAGTATTATGTGGTTAAAAAGAGAAACAGGCTCAACAGCGGGAAATGGAGTAACAGTCAGTGTAGCTAGTGGAAATATGGGACAAAATGAATGGTATACAAGTAATATAACGCTACGTGTATTAGGAACAGATACAGGATCTTCAAGAGTAACGTATCGAGTAAGAGGAACAGCATATAGTAATGGAACGATTGGAAATACAGAATATCAAGCAGGAGAAGTAGATACCGGAGAAGTAGATATTGCAAATGGAACAACATTCCGAATTGCCATAGATGGAGAATTTGCAATTGTAGCATATACCTACGATAGTGGAGGAATGAGACTATCGACAGCACCAACATTAAATGTGAGAAGAGATGCATCCAGACCAATTGTAACGTTGTATAAAGGAGAGCAAGTAATTGGAGAAGGATTTCGAATTAGTATGGCAGCAGATGATTATGCGTCAGGCTTAGCAACAGAAGGAAGATATACGTACCGCCATAAATTAGCACCCAATATGACCTATACGGATAACTTAAGTCAAGAGACAACGTATTTGTATACAGGATTAGAAGCAGATAAGACCTATGATATGTATATGATCGTAAAAGATGAAGCAGGAAATATGACAGCAAGTGATGT
>CALYAK010000005.1 GCA_944393505.1 uncultured Clostridia bacterium
TTTATTTAAGGTTTATTTATTATGTCTTTAATTTTTTTATTGCATATTCAAAATCTTCGATTTTTCCTATACAATAAGAAAAAGAGAATCGTTCGATTCTCTTTTTTGTCTAAAGTTCTGCATGTTTTCGCATATATAACTGAGCATCTTTTTTTGCAATTTCTTCACGCTTATCATATAGTTTTTTTCCTTTTCCAACACCAAGTTCTACTTTGACTTTATTACCACGAAAATACAAACTGATAGGAACCAAAGTATAGCCTTGTTGCTTAATTAATCCGATTAATTTATAGATTTCTCGTTTATTTAACAATAATTTTCTTGGGCGCATTGGATCTTTATTAAAAATATTACCATGTTCATAAGGACTAATATGCATGGAATAAATAAAAGCTTCTCCATTGGTAATTGCTGCATAACTATCTTTTAAATTTACTTTTCCATTGCGTATGGATTTTATTTCAGTTCCTGTTAAAACAATTCCAGCTTCATAGGTATCTTGAATGGTGTAATCGTGATAAGCAACTGGATTTTTCGCAATTTGTTTCGCGGAAATAGATTTCATGATTTTTTTGTATTCCTTTCTTTTCATTGATATTAATTATATCACGAATTAGAAAAGAAAAAAAGTATGAAAAAATTTTTGCGTATGAAAAAGATTTGAAAAGAAAACTTTCAAATCTTTTTTTTGTTATTTTTGTTATTTGTGATCACGAATTTCTGATTTTGCACTATTGTAAAACCAAATTAAAGAACCAATACCAATTGCTGTTAGGATAACGATCATCCATGTCCACATGGTTGCATTCATACCAAAAAGAGTTGGTTCTGTGTTACCTGTTGCCATTCTTGTACTAGTTTGGGTTGCTGTATAATCATCAGAATCTCTCATTTGACTTGTCATAGAAGAAGCTTCATTTTCGATTTTTCTGCCGCTATCTTCCATTGTATTTTTTGCACCTTCTGCTGTATCTTCTACTGCGTCTCCAATGGAGGAAGCAGCACCAGTAACGGCATCAGATCCACTTCTTACAACATTGCTTACATCTTCTGCTGCAGTTCCTAGAGCATTACCAACAGAATGCATTTCATTTGCAGCAAAAGAAGGTTGAATAAAAAATGTAAATATAGCAAAAACTAAACTAAAAATGAATAAAATTCGAAATTTTTTCATAAGATCCTCCTTATTTTAAATCGTATAGTATTAGTATGAATCAATTTCAAATTTTTATACAAAAAAATGAGCGCTGAATCACCAAATCAATTGAGATGATGATTCAAACGCTCTTCAGAAAAACTCTGATACAGGGATAGTTTTTTGGAAACGACTTTTGCTTGCAAAAGATGGATAGACAGCTGAGGAATTAGAATTTCCTACGAAGTTCCATTTCCTTCAAAAAGCCATCAGTTGCGGCAGCATCGTCCGGATCCAGCGACAAGAAAGAAGACTGCAGGTACTTGTAGTATTTCATAACCGTGTTTTCGATCTTGTCCATGAAACTGTGCTTTCTCCAGTTCCAAAGGTGACCATCCAGGCCAAGTTCGTCTGCCAGAAGCTGGCGAACGCACTGACGCGGAATGTATACGTCTGGATCGCAGCTGATATGCCAGTCCATGGAAGAATCCATATAGAGCAGGTAGGGATCAGTTGCATACTCATGGAGCTCATGAATTTCGTGGAGAGGGGCAAGGTGAAAATTCCGAACCGTTTCCGGCGTCATTTTCAGCGAAGAAGGAACAATGTGCAAATGAGCATGCACGATAGCCTTCTCATGCTTACACTTACCCTCCATACCGGAGCCGTGCTCGAAGATGACAAAGTCATTGCCATAAATCGGAGCGAAGAGGCTCTTGACATGTTCGAGGACTTCGAGAGCCTCGTCCAAGATGTCATGAGGTAGAGCGGCGAACGACCAAACATGATCCTTTGGAACCAACATCGTGTACCCTTCCAAGAGAGCGCCTTTGGCCGGAACCAAATAGAAATTTTTGCTCTCATAGAGAATGGTGTTCATGATGGGGTAACGAGTCGACTGGTCCGAAGGGACCGGTCCCAAGAAGTTGCGGTACTTCGTGCCGTCACGGTAGATCCGGCAGAGCAGACAGTCATCCTTGGAAGGCTGTGGGATATCGGTAGTATCCGGAATATAATCCCCCAGATCAATCTGGTACTTGTCTGCAATAGACTGGAGCTGCTGAATGATGGAATCGAGCCCATCATTCAAGATGACGACATTTTCGAAGTGGTCCAGAACGTTATAAGTGTCGTCCTGGAAAACGTTGATGATGATGGTCCTGCTGTGCAAATTCTCCGCGATCTGGAAAGGTGTGAAGAAAGCTGCACTCTTGTTGTTGTGGTGAATTTGAGACACCCGACTTCTACTGAATTCCTCCGCTACTGCCGTAACAGCTTCGAAGTGATCCAGAATATCGAGGACCTTCTGCGAAAAACTGGGGTTTTCGCTATTTACCACAATTGACATTTGTGTTTTCCGCATAAGAAAACCTCCCTTACAAAAAGTTTTTACAATTCTATTGTACCACATTTTACATAATTTAACAATTAAAAACAAACATTTTTTTACAAATCTTGTAATTTCTTGACAATTCTTGCCAATTTACAGTATAATATTTCCATCGATAAGAAGAAAAGGAGAAATTCAATGGAAAAAGAAAATACATTATTTCCAGATTATAATCATAGTATTTTAAATCTCATTACTTCCATTTTAAACCATTATGGAGTAGAAAATGGGCATACTTCTTTACCAATGGTAGACCAACTACTTCAAAAAGATTATCAAAATGTTGTTTTGTTAATTCTTGACGGTATGGGAGACAATGTTTTAAGGACACTTTCACCAGATGGCTTTTTCTCAGAACATAAAGAAGATGTTATTACTTCTGTTTTTCCTTCCACAACAGCAGCAGCTTTAACCGTATATTATTCTGGAAAAGCTCCAATTGAAACTGGATGGATCGGATTATCCCAATATTTTAAAGAATTTGGTCGTGCAATTGATATGCTTCCATGCATTGATTCCTACACAGGAGAACCGATCAAAAGTAAACGATTAGCAGTTTATGATTTGGTTGATTATGAGTCTGTTTACCAACAAATTGAAAACAAACAAAAAGAGGTAAAAACTTACGAAATTAAACCAAGTTATTGCGAATTTCGAGCAGATGTTACCATGAATGCAGAAGACATTGAAACTATTTGTAAGAGTATTGTTCCACTTTGTAAATCAGAAGGAAAAAAATACATTTTTGTCTATAACGATATCCCAGATAAAACTTTGCATCGTAAAGGTTGTTATTCCGATGAAGTAAAAGTCTTTTTACAAGATGCTGAGAAAAAAATCCAAAAGATGTGTGAAGAATTAAAAGGAACAAATACGTTATTAATCATCACAGCAGATCATGGACATACACCAATCCGTCATAATTATTCAACATTAGATTTAAAAGACCTTCAAGATTACTGGATTATGCCACCAGGAATTGAAACACGCTTTTTATCTTTCTGGATCAAAAAAGGAAAAGAAGAAGAATTTCGAAAAAAATTTGAAGAGCAATTTGGAGATGCTTTCAAAGTGTATACAAAACAAGAGCTTTTTGATTCTCATTTATTAGGATATGGAAAGATTCATCCAAAAATGGATGACTTTATCGGAGATTTTGTAGCAGTTGCAACATCTGATACGATGATTCGATTAGAAACGAATCTATCAAGAGAAAAATATGAGAAAATCTCGAATCACTGTGGATTAACCAAAGATGAAATGGAAGTACCATTAATTACCGTTGATTTAAAATAAGAAATGAATCAAAAAATAAAGAGACAAGTCAGAAAAAATTCTGGCTTGTTTTTTGACGAAAGATGACACGAAGAGTTGACAAAGGGAGTATTTCATAATAAAGTAAGAGCGGAAGTACAGTTTCAAACGTTTTTCTTAATTAAGAAGGGATGTGAACATAAAGTGAAACCAGATCAAAGGATTTCTCACCGCATTTCTTCCATTGGAAAATGGGAGAAGGGAGAACTTCTTCTTGTTCAAATCCGGATTCCGATGGAATTGGGATGGATTGAGAGAGTAAAACTTTCAATCGGAGCAGAAGGAGAAAGAACCATTTTCTTGATTCGACACATCAAAAATGAAAGGGAGTATGCCTATTTTGAAGAAACCGTTCCGTTAGAAACCCATGCAATATATCATTACTATTTTTCTTTTGAAGCAAATGGCCAGTTCTATTATTACAAGAAGTCTGGAAATGAAAATCCACACACAATTTCTCAAGGGGAATCTTGGAAGTTATCGGTAGGATTTCAAGTTCCAGATTGGGCAAAAGGTGCAATTATGTACCACATTTTTGTCGATCGCTATCGGCGTGGATCCAAACAAAAGCCACCTGTTCTGGATAACCGGAAGGTACATTCTTCTTGGGAAGAGCCTGTTGTATTAGGTCCAGATCAAGATGGACAATGGAATGTCGACTTCTATGGAGGAGACATTCTGGGAATCGAAGAAACCCTGGAGTATTTGCAAAAGTTGGGTGTCAGCATTTTGTTCTTAAGCCCAATTGTTTATGCCATTTCGAATCATCGGTATGATACCAAAGACTACCGAAGAGTCGATCCTTATGTGGGGAACGAAGAAAATGTCAAAGCTCTTTGCAAAGCGGCCCACAAAAGGGGAATGTATGTCATATTAGATGCAGTCTTTAACCATACTGGGAATGATAGCGTATATTTTAATGAGTATGGCAATTTTCAGACTGTGGGAGCCTTCCAAAGTAAACAGTCTCCATATTTTTCTTGGTACCGAAAGGTTTTCCGTCAAGGAAAAGAGGAATTTGACCATTGGTGGGGAATGAAAAACCTTCCAGTTTGTGATGGAAATGCAAAGGAATGGCAAGAATTTGTCCTTGGACCAGGAGGAGTCATTGACGACTGGTTCTCTTGGGGGATCGATGGATTAAGGCTCGATGTAGCCGATGAACTTACCGATTTCTTCATTGAACAAATTCATCTTGCTGTGAAACGAAACAAACCAGATGGCTTTATTCTAGGAGAAGTATGGAAAAATCCAATGCGGATGAACCGAACCTATCTATCTTCTGGGAAAGCAATGCATTCCGTTATGAACTACCAGTTAGTAGATGCTTTATTCCGCTTCTTTAAGAATAAAGAAGCAGAAACCTTAAAGCGAGTATGGAAGGAAATCCAGCAAGAATATCCAACTGACACGATTTTCTCTTTAATGAATTTTACATCTACCCATGATATTTCTAGAGCAATCGAATTCTTCGGAGGAGAATATTTCCGTTCGAACGGAGAATGGGTTTGGAATCTGGAAAATGAAAGTATCGAATGGGTACGAAATCATCAAATCAAAAAAGAGGAGTACCGGCTGGGAAAACAACGCTTAAAAACCTATTATGCAGCTTTGACGTTCCTACCCGGAATCGTTTCGATCTTTTATGGAGATGAGGTAGGAATGACGGGAATCGGAAACTTAGCCAATCGTGGTCCCTATCCCTGGAAGAAACGTGACAAAGAATTGTTAAAATTCTTCCGAGAAATGGGAATGATGCGCAAAAGATTTCCTTTTCTGAAAACGGCCGAATCTCGAGAGATTGAGATGAGCTCGCAAAAGCTTGTATTCGAAAGAGAGGGAACTGACGGAGAAAAAATTCTTGTGATGCTAAGCAATGAGGAAGAGCAAGATATTCCTTTTGAGGTTCCAACAACCTATCAAAATGCACGGATTGTCTATCAAAAAGGTGTAAGGCAGAATGTCTTGGCGCCTGGCGGAATTCTCGTTTTGTATTCCGGAAAAGAAGGTATATAAATCTGGTAAATACGATAAAAGCAGAGGAAATTCCTCTGCTTTTATCGTGTTTTTAAATTTGAATTTTAATTTAATTTTAATCTTCATTTTTCTTTTTATTTTAAACGAATTAAGATGGCAATGGCAAGTAAGATTAAGATAACACCTACCGTAATTAATAAAATGTTTAAGATATTGGCAAGACCAAGATCAGATTCCGGTAAGATATTACTAACCGTTGTAGAAGTGGAAGTTGGTAAGTTAGACGAAGAAGTAGTTGTTTGCGTGTTAGTTCCTGTTCCGTCATCTGTGGTATTTGCTGTTCCTGTCGCTACATTGTCAACGGTTTGATTATTGGTAGATGTAGTATTATCTTCAATATGATTCATATTAATATTGGATGCAAAGCTAAGTGTTGTTGAAATTAATAAAAGTGATACTGTAAAAACTAAGATCCAAATCATTTTTTGATGAAAACTTTTCATTTTTGAAACCTCCTCTATCTATGTTTTCTTTTGTTCTAACAAAAATCATATTACAAAATATAAATTGTGTCAATATAAATGATTGTAATAATAAGAAGAGTTTGATACAATAGACAAGGAATAAAAAGAAGAGGAAAGGAAGCACTTAATATGGAGCAAGACAAGAGGCAAGTTGCATGGAGAGAATTTTGTAAAATATTTTGGGTTTTTATATTAGGAAGTTTTCTAGGATTTCTTTATGAAAATATTCTTGTTATTTTCCAAAAAGGATATTTCGAATTAAGACAGGGATTAATCTATGGACCATTTATACCAGTTTATGGAATTGGTGGTATCGTCTATTATCTATATTTTCGTTTTGCAAAACCAAAAGACAAATTGGAAGTTTTCTTTTTGTCCATGATATTGCGGTGGAATTACAGAATATCTAGCTTCTTGGATACAAGAAGTAGCTTTTGGAACGATTTCATGGGACTATTCCTATTTAAAATTTGATTTTAATGGAAGGACAAGCCTTCTTCATTGTGTTTATTGGGGAATTGCTGGTGTAATATACATCATATGGATTGAGCCTTGGATTAAAAAAATGGATCAGATTACAAATAAAAAATGGGTAAAAATTGTAACTACAATTTGCACCATTTTCATTATTTGGGATGTATCCGTTTCTTCTTTGGCAGCATCAAGACAAAATGAGAGAGTTCATCAAATTCCTGCAAAAGGAAAGATTGATCATTTTTGTGACCAATTTTATCCGGATGAATACATGGATCGTATTTTTACCAATAAGAGAAATCGATAAAAGGAGAAAAAATGGAGCAAGAACAAATTTTAGAAAATACAAAAGAATATGTAAAAAATGCTTGTATGGGCGAGACTTCTGGACATGATTGGTGGCATATCGAGAGAGTTTATCAAAATGCTCAAAAAATCAATGAAACAGAACAAGCAGATTCCTTTTTAGTTGGAATGATTGCCTATCTTCATGATCTATATGATCATAAGTTTTTTTCAGGAGATCTAAGAAAAAAATTAGAAGAAACCATCCTTCTTTTCGATCCCAATGAAAAATTATCCAAAGAGCAAAAAGAAAATATCATCCATAGTTGCTTAAATCTCGGTTATGCAAACAATATTCTCCAAAAACAAGAATTATCCATTGAAGGAAAAATTGTACAAGATGCGGATCGATTAGATGCATTAGGAGCAATCGCAATTGCTCGTACTTTTACGTATTCTGGAGCGAAAGGAAGACCAATGTATTTACCAGAAGAAAAAGAGCAAGGGGTAACACCAGAAGAATACCAAAAAAATGGATCGAAAAGTTCAATCGGTCACTTTTATGATAAGGTTTTAAAAGTTAAAGAAAAAATGAATACCGACACAGCTAAAAAATTAGCAGAGGAAAGACATCATTTTGTCGAAATTTATTTACAAGAATTTTTGGATGAGTGGTATGGAAGAAAATAGAGGAAACAAAAAATCAATGACAAATCCACAACGATATTATGTCTATATGGTCAGATGTGAGGATCAATCCATTTATACAGGAATAACGACTGATTTAAGAAGAAGACTAAAGGAACACTTGGATCAATTGCCTCCTTGTGCTAAATATACACTTCATCATCAAGTAGTGAAATTGGAATGTGCTTGGATGACAGAAACGAGATCTCTGGCTTCCAAATTAGAATTTCGTATCAAAAAATTAACAAAACAACAAAAGGAGTCTTTGATTGCGAAAAGAGGTAGTTTTTCCGAATTTCTTGGAAAATATTTAAATAAGAAAGACTTCCAACGATTGACCAAAAAAGAATCTAGAAAAATAGAAAAAGACACTTGTACTTTTCCAAAAAACGCGATAAAATAGAAAAGTGAAAAAATTGGAGATGTACCGAAGTGGTTATAACGGGTCTGACTCGAAATCAGTTGTATCTTGTAAAAGGTACCGTGGGTTCGAATCCCACCGTCTCCGCCAACGCAAACCTAGATTTTGATAAAAAGTCTAGGTTTCTATTTTTCTCAAAGGAGTGAAAGATATCATGAAATTATACTTGTCATCTTATCATTTCGGAAATGATACAGAAGAATTGGAAAAATGGATTCAAGAGCATGGAAATCAAATAATCTTGATACCAAATGCAAGAGATATTTATGAAGATAGTGAACGAAAAGCAAATGGAATTCAAAAAGATGTAGAGGAATTGCGTAGAATTGGTTTTGATGTTAAACTTTTATCCTTAAAAGACTATTTTGGAAGGCAAGAACAATTAAAACAAGATCTTGAACCATATCATGCTTTTTGGGTGATCGGAGGAAATGCATTTGCACTAAGAAAAGCAATGCAGTTAAGTGGATTTGATGCTTTTCTTAAAGCATGTTCAGCGAAAAAAGATTATCTATATGGAGGATATAGTGCTGGAATTTGTGTTCTTGCACCAAATTTAAAAGGACTTCATCTTGTTGATGAACCAGTAAATCCATATAACCAAGACGAGGTAATCCAGGAAGGTGTTGGATTACTAGAATTTTTACCATTACCACACTATCAGTCCGATCATCCAGAATCTGCATTAATTGATCAGGCAGTTAGTTATTGCAAAGGGCATCAGATTGCATACCAAACCCTATCCGATGGAGATGTTATCCAGCTTGAAATTTAAAAAGAAAAAGGACATAGCAGCAAATGCAAAAACGCATTTTACTACATGTCCTTTTTCTTTTGAGTGCCAGAGAGTAAAGTCTTTTCTCTTATCGTACAGCTAAGTCAGAATCAGGGGATGTCGCATAGAATCGCTCTTCATAGAAGGTAAAATTCTTTTGCGAAACGTAGTTTACGTCACCAAATCCTCCGCTATAGGAAAGCGTGATATCTTCTGGGTAGGAAGAAGTGACATGTGCATCATACCGTTCCGTTGTAAAGCCTAAATCATACTTGTCCGGTTTCTTTTCCTGTAAAACCCATTTCCCATTGGGATATTTCCGATAGAAGAATACCCCATAGACAAGATAGGCGGGAGGAAAAGGATCGCTAAGATAGGTAAAGACCTTAACGGCATACGCGTTTTCCAACCAACGAATGTCCAATTTTGAAACCGCAGATAGAGGGATTCGAGATTGTGCCTCTTCGATAAATGCATCGAGCCTCTCACAGAGATTCTGATGAAACTCCTGGATTTTTTCCATTTCTGGAACGTGCGAGATTAAAATTCGCCGTTCAAAATAGGAAAGACCAGAAATCGAACTTTGAGCAGTAAGCATCGAAAAAAGCTCCTCACTCTCTACCTGTTTTCGAAAGAACAACTTCCGAAAAAGGGGCATGTTTTGGAAGTTTTCCCAAAACATAATAACACCTCCATTCAAATTATGTGTTAACATAATTTATTATACTGATAAACCTCCAAGAAAGTCAAGAAAAAGCTTGCTGGATGAAATTTTCTTCGTTATAATGAGAAAGAAGAAAAAAGAAAAGGGGACAAAAAATGAAACCACAAAAAGAAAATAGAGAAGTTGAAGAGAAAGAAAAAGAAACGAATCTTGTTGAACGAAATCCCAAAATGAGTAAAAAGATGATTGTCCTATTATGGATTGCAATCTTGGTCGTACAAGCAATTGTCTGCAGCTATTTTGGAACCCAAAAAGAATATTTTCATATGGATGAAATGTACTCATATGGATTAATGAACGCAGACGAAATTAATATTACAGATCGATCTGACTTTTTAAACCAATGGCATGATAAGCAATATTATTTAGATTATTTAGAAGTAAATCAAGAAGAGGTATGGGATTTTTCACCAGTTTGGGAAAATCAAGTCAATGATGTTCATCCACCTTTGTATTATCTATTATTACGAATTTCTGCAACTTTTTCGATTGATCACTTTACGAAATGGACGGGACTATTCTTGAATCTAGTGATTTTTGCGATTTCCAATTACTTTATTTATCAAATTGGAAAAAAATTAACGAAAAGTCCAATTTATGCTCTTTTGATTTGTTTGATTAATGGATTTACGATTATTGTATTAGAAAGTTTTCTATACATTCGTATGTATGCACTTTGCAATTTAATGGTTTTAATTTTAGTAAAAGTTCATCTGGATTTGAATGAAAAACAGGAATTGCATACAAAAGATATTCTCTTACTAGTTATTAGCTTAGTACTCGGGGGATTAACCCATTATTATTATTTTATTTTTGCATTAGGTATTTATTTAGTTTATACAAAGAAAAAAATAGCAGAAAAAGCATGGAAAAACTTAGCATATTATCAACTTGGAATTGTAATTGCAGGACTTTTATACTTGACCATTTTTCCATTTTCCATCGATCATATCTTATGGGGAGAAAGGGGAGTTAGTGCACAAAATGGTACGAATTTAGCATTTCAAATTGGAAGCTACTTAATCTTAATCAATCAGAACTTTTTCAACAATTTAACAATCGCTTTTCTGATTGTGTTATATCTTTTATACCATGCAGATAAGAAAAAAGTGGAAAAAATTGCTGAAATGGAATTTATCTGGTTTCCGATTTTACTTTACCTTTGTATTGTTATTTTGCAAGCTCCCTATGTTGAAATTCGATATATCATTCCAATTGCTTCTTGTTTCAACATTTGGGTTGTTATTCTGGTTAAAAATTATTTGGAAGCATCGTATTCAAAGAAAAAAGCATTTTGGATTACGGTTTGTTGTTTTACCATCCTATTAATCAGTCCTCTTTTCACACAAACCAAATTATCTTTTACTTATCAACAACATCATCAAATTGCAACTCGAATCGAAGAAAAAGGCTTACCAATTGTTTACTTGTGGAATCCGGGGCATAACCGCTTCTTAGATGATCTATATTTGTTTACAAAAGTAGATCAATCCATCATTATTGATGCAACACAAGATATCGAGACCATTCAAGAAATGCTTTCTGACATCCAAACAGACTACATCTTAATGTATAATGAAGGAATTGAAGAAGAAACATTAGAAAGATGTATTCCAGAAAATAATGAATATATCCAAAAAATGAATGCTTGCGATATTTTACTGGTTCGACAAGAAAGTGAAATAGAAAAGGAGTCAAAATGAAAGCACCAATCATGATTACAGCTGCAATGGATGAAGTAGAACTAGACCAACTAAAAAAAGAATTAAATGATTTACAAAAAAAAGAAGGAAAGATTGCAACTTTTTATGAAGGAACACTGGGCGGTTATCCGATTGTGTTATGTCATACCAAAGTAGGGAGTCTTCTTGCCGCTTCTGCTGTTACCGAAGGAATCCTAAATTATTACCCAAGGGCAATCGTTACGCAAGGAATAGCAGGAGCTCATGCTAGTTATATTCACGTTGGAGATCTTGTTGTTAGCACAGAAGTCATTCCTATCCATTCTTATCAAACGCCGGAAAAGAAAAAAGGAGAGGGATCTGATTCACTCTCTTGGAAAATTCAAATTTTTGCTGAGGGACAAGATGAAGAAGAAAAGATTGGAATCGAAGCAGATGAGAAATTACTAGCATGTGCGAAAACAGCTCAAGGTAAAATGAAAAACCAAAAAGTATTTTTGGGAAGAATTGGAAGCGGAGATGTTTGGAATCGAGAAGTAGATCGAATTTGCTATATACAAGAGCATTATCAAACTTTATGCGAAGAAATGGAGGGAATTGCTATTTTTCAAATTGCTCAGCAGTATCAGATACCAGTTCTCGATATTCGAGCAATCTCTAATCATGAAGTGTTAAAAGAATCCTATCAAAGAGAGGTTGGAAAAAAAGCACAGCAATTTACGTTAGAAGTCTTAAAAGAGTATTTGAAAATTGAATGAAAGTTATTTATTTGATTCAAAAAAATTCGGAAAATATTTTTTCTTTTCTAGGATATGATATAATCAAATCAAAAAAGAAAAAGGAGTAAAAAATTATGAAAAAATCAACGATTGTTTTAATTGTAATTCTAGTCCTAGTTGTCGTGATTGGGATTGCTTTAGTAGGTGGATATAACAAAGTGGTAAGCCAAAGAGAATCGGTTGATACCGCTTCTGCTAATCTTGATGTTATGCTACAAAGGAGAGCAGATTTAATTCCAAACTTAGTTAATACGGTAAAAGGATATACTTCTCATGAAAATGAAGTGATTGAACAAATTACAACAGCAAGAGAAAATTTAATCAATGCAAATAATATAGAAGAAAAAGCTGCTGCAGATGAAGAACTATCTTCTGCCATTGATGCTTTAATGATCGTAGTAGAAAATTATCCAGATTTAAAATCATCGCAAAATTTTATCCAATTGTCAGATGAATTAGCAGGAACTGAAAATCGAATTGCAACAGCAAGAAGAGACTATAACAATGCAGTACAAACATATAATTTAACGATCCGAAGATTTCCAAATAATTTGTTAGCTGGTATGTTTGGATTCGAAACGGTAGAATATTTTGAAGCAACAGAAAGTAGTCAGGAGGTTCCAAATGTTAGCTTCGAGTAAAAGAAAAGCGTTTTTAATCATATGTTTCTTTATGCTTTTTCTAATCATTTTAGGCAAAACAACTAGTTTTGCGATTGTTCCGCCAACAGATGAATTTTATGTGAATGATTCAGCAAATCTATTAAGTGAAGATTTAGAAAAATATATTGTGGAGACGAATGTAACACTCAATCAAAAAACAGGGGCACAAATTGTGGTGGTTACGGTCAATAGTCTAGAAGGACAAAGCTTAGAAGAATATGCAACCGAGTTATTTCGTGAATGTGGGATTGGAGATGCCACCAAAAACAATGGTGTGTTATTATTACTGGCCTTAGAAGAAAGAGAATTTCGTATTGAAGTAGGTTATGGGTTAGAAGGTGCTCTAACCGATGGTAAGACCGGAAGAATTCAAGATGAATATATCATTCCGTATCTAAGGGAAGACAATTGGAACGAGGGAGTTCGAAATGGATACAGCAAAATCTTAGAAGAAGTAGCCAATGAATATCAAGTTGATGTAGGAGAAATTACTGCTGTAAAAGGAACAACAGTATCAGAACCATTGGATTTCTTTACTTCTACGATTTTACCAATTGCCTTTTTTGTCGCAGTGATTGCCTTCCGTATTTATGCAGCATCACATGGAATCCTTATCGTAGGAGGTAGAGGAGGGTTCTCATCTGGATCTTCCCATCATTCGTCTGGAGGATTCTTTGGTGGAGGAGGTTCGTCTGGTGGCGGTGGCTCTTCCAGAAGATTTTAAATGATAGAAGAAAGAATAAGAAAAAAATCAAGAAAAGTAAAAACGACAAAGAATGAGAGTAAATTCTTTGTCGTTTTCTTTATCTTTATGGATAGGTAATAAAAAAAACAGGTATCCCGCTTGAGTAAGGAGCAATATCATATTGTTGAAAATAAATTGCAATTGCAGTAGGTGTTAAGTAATAATTTTCGAAGCGAAAAGTTTCTAAAACTAATTCACAGTAGTTTTCAAAATATTGATTTTCTCCAGATTCATTTTGCCTTTTAATTTCAGCATATATGACTTGAAGGATATCGAGTAAATAATATGGATTATCTGGATAAAAATAGGAAAGCGGAAGCATTTGACAAAGTGATAAATCCCATGTTTGCGAAGTTTGAATGGTGTTTCCGTGTGCTCCTCCTGTAAATTCATACTGGTCGTTATAAAGACTGATGATGGAACCTTGTTGGTAAGTAAGGGTAAATTGGGATACAATTTCATAAACCATCACTGGATATCCATTTGCCGTGTTGTAATCATATAAATCTTTAGCATCTTGATAGAGCTGTGTTTTTACTCTATTTTCGAGAAGAAGTGCTCTTTGACGGTTATATTGGTTAAAAACTTTCCTACCAGATTCATAAGGAGACGAAGTGATTTCTGGATATTGAATTTGATAAGTTAAAATAACAGTATCTTTATATTTCAATTCGCCTTTTAATTCTTTTCTTTCTATTGTATTCAAAAAAATACCTCCCCAATTTGATTATTAGAAATATATGATCGAAACTTAAAAAAAGTTCATGTAAAAAAGAAAAATATCATGACTTTGTTTTATGTTTACTTTAGTTTCGATTTGTGATATAATGGAATCTGTTCTTGAAAAAGACACAGTTGAAAAGGAGACGGTAGTATGTTCGAAGGAGTCAAACTGTATTTCCGAAAAAGAGCGGACCAACGTCGGAAAGAGCGAGTGGAATCTGAGAGGAGAATACTAGAGTATAAAAAACAAATTTTTCGCTTAGAAGAAGAAAATGAGAAAATCATCCAGGAGCTGATCCGTCTTGAGCCAAGCTGGGAGTCGAAAGATATCCGAGAGATCTATGAACAAATACGTTGTGGTTACAGAGGAGATCAATGCTACAAAGATTTAATGAATCAGTATATTGACAACAGACGAAAGATTTCAGGTTTGGGTATTTCGATCGGAAACGAAAGATTAGGTGGCAAATAATCTCGCATATTACATATCCTATGAGATTGTGGTCAAAATTTTGGCTACAATCTCATTTTTTATAAGGAAGATAACGAAAAATTGACAAGGAAAAAGGAAAATGATAGAATACAAACAATAGTTCTAAAAGAAAGAATGAGGAAAAATCGATGTATATTAATAACGATTTAAGAGACCTTGTCTATCGAAATAATTTGCAACATGGTTTTTGGGATAATTTACGATCTTACGAGGAATTTGTTCATAATTTAAATGGAGAATTTCAAGAGGTAAAAGATGAATTGGCAACGGGAAGAAAACCAACGGAAGTATATTTTCGTAAAGGAAATAAACCGGAAGGAACCCCTACCGAATTAGCAGATATTATTATTTTTATCCTAGACTTTTTTGGTGGAAGTGAACCACCAATTGAAGTAGATGAAACTTTTTTAGAAACACCGGATTCCTTTTACAAAAATCCAGAACATTATGAACGTACTCGCCAAAATGATCCACTCCAGTATTTTTTCAAATCGAGAAAGCTTGTGGAGATCATATTGCCTTATCGAGTTTCTATCATGCTCTATATGGAAATGATATACATATAGATGAAAAAGGAAATACCTGCAGTGTAGCAATGGAATTACATTGCGTGATAAAATTAGTCTTAGAATTTTGTGATATTTATGGAATTGATATGGAAAAAGAATTAACGGATAAAATTAATTTTAATCAGTCAAGACCAAAAGATTATCGTAAAATGGGAAAGGAAGAGTTATTGGAAACCGATCGAAATCAAGTGTTTCGTGAAATGTTAAGAAGCGGATATGATATGTACAAAGAAACAGATGCTATAGTTGCCAAAAGGCAAAAAGAAAATGAGACGGTCTTGAGAAAAAGAAACGATCGCGCAGAACTAGAAGACCGAGATCCTAGAGGAGAATAATGAAATCTGGGAGGATTGAACAATAGAGTACAAAAAGAACTTTCAAATCAACCATTAAAAAAGAAATATATACTTAAGGAGTAGATATGTTTAAATTACATTCAGAATATCAACCAACAGGTGACCAACCAAAAGCAATTGAATACTTATCGAATGGAATCAAAGAAGGAAAGAAGTTTCAGACCTTACTTGGCGTTACAGGTTCCGGAAAAACTTTTACGATGGCCAATATAATTCAACAAGTGCAGAAGCCAACCTTAGTTTTAGCACATAATAAGACGCTTGCTGGACAGTTATATTCCGAATTTAAAGAATTCTTTCCTGAGAATAACGTAGAGTATTTCGTTTCGTATTATGACTATTATCAACCAGAGGCATATATCGCATCTTCGGATACCTATATCGAAAAAGATTCTTCGGTTAACGATGAGATTGATAAATTACGCCATTCTGCTACTGCTGCTTTGTTTGAAACAAGGGATGTCATTATTGTTGCTTCTGTTTCTTGTATCTATGGTCTAGGAGATCCGATTGATTATGAGCATATGATCATTTCTCTAAGACCAGGAATGAAAAAAGAACGAAATGAGGTTTTAAAGCGATTGATTTCGATGCAATATACACGAAATGAACTAGATTTTAAAAGGGGAACATTTCGAGCAAAAGGAGATATTGTAGAGATTTATCCTTCTGACCAAAATGAAAGTGCAATTCGTGTTGAATTTTGGGGAGATGAAATCGAAAAGATTCAGGAAATCAATCCTGTAACAGGCAAAGTAATTGGTACGAGAAATCATGTAATGATTTTCCCAAATTCTCACTATGTTACAACAAGTGATAAAATGGAAAGAGCCATCCAAACCATTGAAGAAGAAAAAGAAGAAAGAATCCGTTTTTTTAAAGAGCATAACAAACTAATCGAAGCACAAAGAATCGAAGAAAGAACTAATTTTGATATTGAAATGATGAAAGAAACAGGATTTTGTCAAGGAATTGAGAATTATTCAAGACATATTAGTGGAAGAGCACCGGGAAGTCCTCCTTTTACACTATTTGACTATTTTCCAAAAGATTTTTTATTATTAATTGATGAATCCCATGCTACCATCCCTCAAGTAAGAGCGATGTATAACGGGGATCGTGCAAGAAAAGAATCTTTGGTGAAATATGGATTCCGTCTACCATCTGCATTTGATAATCGTCCCTTAAAATTCGAAGAATTTGAGGAACGCATTCATCAATGTGTTTTTGTAAGTGCTACTCCTGCAGATTATGAAAAAGAACATGCAAAAGATAACGTGGTAGAACAAATTATTCGTCCAACTGGGTTATTAGATCCAAAAATTGAAGTAAAACCAGTTACCAACCAAGTAGATGACTTAATTGAACAAATTCGAGAAAGAACCGAAAAAAATGAACGTGTTTTAGTAACAACGCTAACCAAAAAAATGGCAGAAGATTTGACTGCATATTTAGCTGGATTGGATATTCGTGTAAAATATATGCATTCTGAGATTAAAGCTTTGGAAAGAATGGAAATTATTCGTTCTTTACGTTTAGGAGAGTTTGATGTGTTAGTTGGTATCAACCTATTAAGAGAGGGACTCGATATTCCAGAGGTTTCTTTGGTTGCGATTTTGGATGCAGATAAGGAAGGATTCCTACGTTCGGAAAGATCCTTAATTCAAACAATTGGACGTGCTGCACGAAATACCGAAGGAAAGGTGATCATGTATGCAGATGAATTAACCGAATCGATGGAGAAGGCAATCCATGAAACCAATCGTAGAAGAAAAATTCAACAAAAATATAACGAGGAACATGGAATTACACCAAAATCGATCCAAAAATCAGTAAGAGAAGCGATTCGTGCAAGTATTTTGCAAGAAGCAGAAACCAATTATAATATTGGAAAAGATGAGAGCATAGAAGATGTAATTAACAAATTAACGGACGAAATGTTAAAATATGCAGCCAATATGGAATTTGAGAAAGCAGCCGAGTTAAGAGATCAAATTAAAGAATTAGAAAAAATAAAATAAATCAAATCACCTTATTTTATGGTTCGAATACCTTAAAATAGGGTGATTTTTATGAAGGTATTTCGAGAGTTATATGAAGATGCCAAAAACATTATGGAGAAAGATCCAGCTTGTCCAAACCTTTTGTATGCAATCCTTCTTTATCAAGGTTTTCATATTCTTGTTTTCTATCGAATTGGGCATTTTTTCTATCGTCATTATTTGTATTTTTTAGCAAGACTCATTTCTCAACTGGGTAGATTTTTTACAGGAATTGAAATCCATCCAGGTGCGAAGATTGGTAGAAGACTTTTTATCGACCATGGCATGCGGGATTGTCATTGGGCAAACAGCAACAGTAGGAGATGATTGTACGATTTATCATGGCGTGACATTAGGAGGAACTGGAAAAGACCAAAAGAAAAGACATCCCGATATAGGAGATCGTGTCATGATTGGTTGTGGTGCGAAGATTTTAGGACCAATTAAAGTAGGAAATGATGCGAAAATCGGGGCAAATTGTGTTGTTTTAAAAGATGTAAAAGAAAAACAGGTAGTAGTTGGTGTGCCAGGAAAAACGGTGGAGAGCTAGAAAAGTAGCTCTCTTTTATCTTTTTTATCCAAACTCTTGTTTTTATGCTTAAAGTGAGATATAATGAGGCAAGTTATAAGGGGGTATTACCAGATGAATGATAAAATCGTAATCAAAGAGGCAAAAGTTCATAACTTAAAAAATATTAGTTTAGAGATTCCAAGAGATAAACTTGTGGTAGTAACCGGTCTTTCTGGTTCTGGCAAGTCTTCTCTTGCTTTTGATACACTTTATGCAGAAGGGCAAAGAAGATATGTCGAAAGTCTTTCTTCTTATGCAAGACAATTCTTAGGTTTAATGGAAAAACCAGATGTAGAATCGATTGAAGGGTTATCACCAGCGATTTCGATTGATCAAAAAACAACATCACGTAATCCAAGATCAACAGTCGGTACGGTAACGGAAATTTATGATTATATCCGTCTACTTTATGCTAGAATTGGTGTTCCGTATTGCCCAAATTGCGGAAAAAAGATTGAAAAGCAAACCATTGATCAAATTGTTGATGAAATTATGACTTTGGAAGAAGGAACTCGAATTCAAGTACTTGCACCAATTGTTCGAGGAAGAAAAGGAGAATTTGTTAAGCAATTAGAAGGTTATCAAAAAGAAGGATTTGTCCGTGTTCGCATCGATGGAGAAACTTATGAATTAACGGACGATATTCAAATTGATCGAAAAAAGAAACACAATGTGGAAATCATCGTTGATCGTTTGGTGATTCATGATGACATCCGTTCTCGTTTAACCGAATCAGTCGAAGTAGCTTTAAAATATGCGAATAATTTAGTAAGTATTGACATTCCAGGAAAAGAAACACGATTATTTAGCCAAAATTATGCTTGCCCAGATTGTGGCATTAGTTTTGAAGAGTTATCTCCTCGTATGTTTTCTTTTAATAATCCTTTAGGTGCTTGTCCAGATTGTATGGGAATTGGTTATTTAATGAAAATGGATGAAGATTTAATTATTCCAGATAAAAATAAAACGTTATATGATGGTGTAAAAGCTTTTGGATCAAGTGCCTTAAAAAAGGGCGAGACAATGGCAAAAATGTATTTTGAAAGTATCGCAAGGAAATATGACGTTGATATTTCTGTACCGATTAAAAAGCTTCCTCGTGAGTTTTTAGATAAGATTCTTTATGGAACAGGAGATGAGGTGATCGATTTTGTTTATGAATCTCCTTCTGGAATTCGAAGATTTTCAACTCCTTTTGAAGGGGTAATTCCTACGTTAGAGAGAAGACATTCTGAAACCAAATCCCAAGGAATGCGTGATTTTTACGAGTTATATATGAGTGAATCAGATTGTCCGACTTGTAAAGGTGCTCGTTTAAAGAAAGAAAGTTTATCGGTTCGTGTGGGTGACAAGAATATTAATGAACTAACCGAAATGTCCATTGATCGAATTCAAAGCTTTTTGAATCATTTAACATTAAGCAACAAAGATGCGATGATTGCAGATCAAATCTTAAAAGAACTAAATAAACGTTTACAATTTTTAATTGATGTTGGATTAGAATATTTAACACTTGCTCGAAGTGCAGGTTCCTTATCCGGAGGAGAGGCACAAAGAATTCGTTTAGCAACTCAAATTGGTTCTGGATTAACAGGTGTTTTATACATTTTAGATGAACCAAGTATTGGATTACATCAAAGAGATAATGATAAACTACTTGCTACGTTAAAGAAATTAAGAGATTTAGGAAATACACTAATTGTTGTAGAACATGATGAAGATACGATGTATGCAGCTGATCAAATTATCGATATTGGTCCAGGGGCTGGTGTACATGGAGGAAATGTGGTAGCACAGGGAACTGCAGAAGAAATTAAATTAGTTCCAGAATCGATTACCGGACAATATTTAAGTGGAAAGAAAAAAATATTAGTACCAAAACAAAGAAGAAAAAGTAATAAAAAATACATTGAAATTATTAGTGCAAAAGAAAACAATCTGAAAAATATTAGTGTTCGAATTCCTTTAGGACAATTTGTTTGTGTAACTGGGGTTTCTGGTTCTGGAAAATCTACTTTAATCAATGAGATCCTATACAAATCTTTAGCAAAAGAAATTAATCGATCCAACGAAAAGCCTGGAAAGCACAAAGAAATTAAGGGGATTGAAAACATTGATAAGATCATTAATATTGATCAATCTCCAATTGGTAGAACACCTCGTTCGAATCCAGCTACTTACACAGGTGTATTTGACTTTATTCGTGATATTTTTGCAAATACAAATGAAGCAAAAATGAGAGGCTATGAAAAAGGAAGATTTAGCTTTAATGTAGAAGGTGGAAGATGCGAAGCATGTTCAGGCGATGGTATCATTAAAATTGAAATGCATTTCCTTCCGGATGTTTATGTACCGTGTGAAGTGTGTAAAGGAAAACGATATAACTCAGAAACGCTTCAAGTAAAATATAAAGGAAAAACCATTGCAGATGTTTTAGATATGACAGTGGAAGAAGCTTTAGAATTTTTCAAAAATGTTCCTCGTATTCGAAACAAAATTCAAACACTTTACGATGTAGGATTAGGCTATATCAAATTAGGACAACCATCCACGACCTTATCCGGAGGAGAAGCACAAAGAATTAAGTTAGCAACAGAATTGTCGAAAAAAGCAACAGGAAAAACCTTATACATTTTAGATGAACCAACAACTGGTCTTCATATTGCAGATGTACATCGTTTAATTGATATTTTACAAAGACTAGTCGATACTGGAAACAGCATTGTTGTCATTGAACATAATCTTGACTTAATTAAAACAGCGGACTATATCATCGATTTGGGACCAGAAGGGGGAGACAATGGAGGAACAATTGTTGGTGTAGGAACACCAGAGCAAATTGTAAAAAACGAAAAAAGTTATACCGGAAAATTCTTAAAAAAATATTTAGAATCCTAAATAACTTTTAAGTTAAATCTTAAAAAACAGCATTTATGGAAAAGTAAATGCTGTTTTTCTATGGTTAAGATTTCATTTAAATTATTGATTACAATCTTGTGAATTGTTGCTATTGCTTCTTTCAGAATTCTTTTGTGAATTGTTTTTGTTTGATTTTGAAGATTTATTTTTATTGTTTTTGTCTGCCATTTATGACACCTCCATTTCCTATTGATAGTTTGAACGAAATATTTTAAAATATACATTGTTTCTAAAATTTAACTGGTATATAATAAATGAGAAAAAGTAAAAAAGAGGAAAGTTATGAAAAATTTAACACAAGAAATGATAGATGAATTAATTCGTCGTAAAGAAACGATTGCTACCATGGAATCTTGTACCGGAGGATTGATTGCATCCGAAATTACCAATGTTTCTGGAAGTTCTGATGTTTTTGCGTTAGGACTCGTTACATATCAAGTACAAGCGAAAATCCAATATGGAATTTCAGAAAAAACAATTCAAGATCATACGGTATATAGTAAAGAAGTAGCAGAAGAAATGGCAAAAAAGATAGCAGAAAAAGCAAATGCTACATGGGGAATTGGAACAACAGGAATGATCCGGAAGACCTGATCCATTGGTTTCAAGTCAAACCGAAAAGATTGCCTATTATTCCATCTATCATCAACCGACAAAGACTTATCAAACAGGACAGCTTATATTTGAGAATGAAGATCGAGTGGAAAATAAACAGAAAATTTTAAATGCTATTTTAGTAGCATTGCAAAATAGATTGAAGAAAACAGAAAAGGAATAGGAGAAATTATGGAACAACACATTGTAATAGGAATTGAAGGATTAGTTGGCTCTGGAAAAACCACAATGGCAAGGGAGTTATTAAAATATATTCCCAACAGCATTCTTCTTCATGGAGGAAATATATATCGTGCTGTTGTTTTTGCGCTTTTGAATTCCGGTGTTCATTTAGAAGATTTGGCAAGTAAAACAAAAAATTTAGATTCTTTTGAAATTTTGAAAAAATTTCATCTTTCCATCCAATTAGAAGATCGCGAAACGGTTATCTATTGGAATGGAAAAAAAATTGCAGAAGAGGATTTGCAATCGGAAGCTTCTTCTTTGGGAGTATCTCAAATGAGTCAAGTGGCTGATAATCAAAAGTTATATGAATTTGGAAAGTCGATTATCGACCAATTTAAGAAAGATTATTCCATTATTTTATCTTCTCGTGATATTATTAAAATGTATCCAGATGTAGATTATCATTTCTTCATTACAGCTAGTTTAGAAGAACGTACAAGAAGAAAATGCATACAATATACTAAAAAAATGGAGAATAAAGAGCAAGAAGAATTCGAAAGATCAATTCGAGAAAATATCGAAAAAAGAGATGAATTACAAGAAAAAGCAGGCTATTACAAAATTTATGATCAGACAATTGTGATTGATGTAACAAAAGATGCAAGCCCACAAGAGTCTGCAAAAAAAATCATGAGCCATATTAAAATGCCCAGTGTTCGATAGGAGGTTGGAACCTTGTACTATAATCAGAAATTAGAAGAATTTGAAACATACTTAAGAAATAAAAAAGTAGCCATTATTGGAATGGGAGTTAGTAATGCTCCATTAATTGAATATTTAAAATCTTTTTCATGCGATCTTACGGTTTTTGATAAACGAGAAGAAGAAAAAATCGATCCCGCCATTTTAAAGAAAATTAAAGATTTGCAAATTGATTATCACTTTGGAGAAGACAATTTATCCTATTTAAAAGGATTTCAACTAATTTTCCGTTCACCAAGTTGTAGACCAGATACCAAAGAAATTGTAGAAGAAGTCGAAAGAGGAGCTATCCTTACTTCTGAAATTGAACTTTTATTAGAAATTTGTCCTGGCAAGGTAATTGGTGTTACAGGAAGTGATGGAAAGACAACAACTACCACATTAATTTATGAAATGATTAAAAAGAAAGGATATCCTTGTTTTTTAGGTGGAAATATTGGTTATCCGATTTTTACGAAATTACGCGAAATGACAAATGAAACAATTGTGGTATTAGAGTTGAGCAGTTTTCAACTAATGGATGCGAAAGTTAGTCCAGACATTGCTGTTATTACTAATATTGCTCCAAATCATTTAGATATTCATAAATCCTATGAAGAATATATTACATGTAAAGAAAATATTTTTCGCTTTCAAAATGAAAAAGGTATTTTTGTAACTAATTACGAGAATGATATTACAAGAAAGCTAGCGGAAAAAGCTCCTGGAAAGGTAATCTTTTTTAGCAGTAAAACCAAATTAGAAAATGGATATTTTTACGAAGATGGTATTATTAAGATGAGTGAAGATGGTTTACGAAGACATGTGATTCAAACCAAAGATATTCCATTGAGAGGCATTCACAATTACGAAAATATCTGTACAGCATTAGCTGCAACTGATACTTTAGTAGATATTGATACACAAAGAGAGGTAATTCAAGAATTCAAGGGAGTCGAACATCGCTTAGAACTAGTTCGAGAGATTGATGGCGTAAAATGGTATAATGATTCAATTGGTACCAGTCCTTCTCGTACCATTGCAGGACTAAATTCCTTTGATGAAGATATTGTTTTAATTGCCGGAGGCTATGATAAGCATTTAGATTATGCACCAATTGCAAAACCGATTTTAGACAATGTTACACAACTTGTATTGATGGGAGCAACAGCGCCAAAGATTTATGAGGCTGTTGTGAATGAAGCCAAAAAAGAAAAAAGAGAAATTCCAATTCACATGTGTGATTCTTTAGAAGAAGCGATTCACACCGCAAAAAAAGTGGCAAAGAAGGATCAAGTTGTTTTATTTTCGCCGGCAAGTGCTAGTTTTGATTTATTTAAAAATTTTGCAGAACGTGGAGAAAAGTTTAAGGAACTTGTTTGGAAATTGTAACCATCTTTTCTTTTCTAGCATAGTATAGACTAACTTTAAATGAGGAGGTTATACTATGTATTACAACTACGATGAATACATGAAGGAAGTTCTTGGATATCCACCTAACAATCCAGAAGACCGAAAAGTAGGCTTCGATGATCCTTTTCAAGCATCGGTTACATATCGTCAAGAATATCAACCAAGACAACAAGTTGATTTAACAACTTGTTATCCAGAAGTTTACAAAATGTTAATGCCCATGGTAACAAAAGCTTGTGAAAATCTTTATGAACCGGTTACCGAAAATGATATCACAAGAATTGCTCTTGATATTTATTTCCAATTTGAATCTGATGATCGAGAAAATGATCGAAAAGAGGAGACAGAAGAAAATAACCGATCGATTCCAAAAACAGAATCAATTCGTACAGAAAGTTCACCACGTAATAATGTTCGAAGATTTGATCGAAATTTAGAAAAAAGTATTACTTCAAAGCCAACTCAAAAAGAAGAACCACCAAAAGAAGAAAATCGTGAAGAGGATAGAGTTAATACTTTCTCTCGTAGACCACGAAACCGATTGTTGTTTGACTTAATTCGAATTTTAATCTTAAACCAAATTTTGGGTAGACCAAATTTTCCAGGAAGACCTCCAAGACCACGTCCCCCAAGACCAAGACCGCCAATTCGTCCAAGAGATGAATATATGGGGTATGAAGATGATTTTGATTATCCATATTGGCAATATTAGGAAAATAGAAAGATATGCAATAAAATATGCATATCTTTTTTCTTTTTGAAAAAAATAATAGTATTCTAAAGAAAGGAAAGGGAAAAAGATATGAAAACAAAGGATTGTATGTGTCAAAATATTGTAATTGCTCATCCAAATACAACGATTGAAGATTGTTGTAAAATGATGGGAGAAAATCATATTGGCTGTGTGCCAGTTTGTGATCAAGAAAATAAGATTGTTGGAATTGTCACAGATCGTGACATTGTATTAAGAGGAATTGCTTGTCAAAAGGATCCAAAAGCGACAAAACTTTCGAATATCATGACTACCCAAGTTTGTTGTTGTCAAGCCGGAGATGATGTAAAGAAAGCAGAAGATTTAATGAAGGATAACAAAGTAAGAAGACTACCGGTTATTGAAAACAATCAAGTAGTGGGAATGCTTACAATCGGAGATTTAGCATGCAATGATGACATATCTTGTGAATGCTTAGGAGAAACTTTAGAAGATATCTGCCAAGAAAATCATCAAAATGCTGAATAGAGATGAAAAAGGCAGAAACAAGTAGCTTTGCTACTTGTACATATTTTCCTTTGAAAATGCGTAAGATTGATTAAGAGAACAAAGGAGGTAATTATGGTAGTTGATATGAAATATTTCGTAAGAGTTATCCGAAAACTAATACCGCTCATTTTATCCATTGTTGCCATTTATCTAGGGTTCCAATTAGCTGTTTTTTATTTGCCTTTTCTAATCGCTTTTATCTTATCGATCTTAATTGAACCTGCCATTCGTTTCTTTATGAAAAAAACGCATTTAAAGAGAAAAACAAGTTCCATTATTGTATTTTTAATTGTTTTATCGATCTTAATTGGAATTATTACTTGGGCTATTATGTCCCTTGTATCAGAAGCTTCCAATTTGTTGGTTAACTTAAATCAATACTTTGAAAAGGGATCAGATTTTATCAATAATCTTATGGCAAAGATTGATTTATCACGTTTCCAACTTTCAGATACTGTTGTTCAAACTTTGCAAAAAGCAGCAAATGATACTTTAGACCAAGTTTCGACATGGGCTAAAAATATCCTAATTCGAACAATTGATCAGGCATCCCAAATTCCATCAATTTTGATCTGTGTGGTCATTTCTTTTTTAGCCTTGTACTTTATGTGCACGGACAAGGTATATATGATTGATCAACTTGAACACCATTTACCAAAGTTATGGGTGAAAAAACTAGGAATTCATATAAAGGCAATTTCAAAATCCTTAGGAGGGTATTTAAAAGCGGAATGTATTCTAATCTTCATATCCTTTGTAATTTCAATTATTGGACTTTATCTTTTTAAAATCATGGGATTCGGTGTTCGTTATCCGCTTTTGGCAGCACTTGGAATTGGGTTTGTTGATGCACTCCCAATTTTTGGATCTGGAACCGTTATGCTTCCATGGGCTGTTATATCTGCGTTTGATGGGAATTTATCCCTTGCTATTGCAATATTTGTACTATGGGTGATTATGTCCATTGTGCGTCAACTTTTAGAACCCAAATTAGTTAGTAAACATATTGGAATTCATCCGATTTTCACTTTAATTGCAATGTATACGGGATTTAAATTTATTGGTGTTATGGGATTATTATTAGGACCAATTGTTTTAATCATCTTAAAAAACATCTATGCTACTCTATTAGAGCAGGGTGTAGCAAAAGCAATTTTTGAAAGGTAAAATTGCTTTTTTTCGATGTCTATGATATATTGACTTTTCTAATCCAAGGAAAAGTGAAAAATAGAGAACTAAGGAGAAAATATATGTTATGGGATTTTGTACTCATTCTACTAGGATTTGTATTTTTAATTAAAGGAGCCGATTTGTTGGTAAGAGCAGCTACCAGTATTGCTAAAAAGTTTGGTTTATCCGAGCTTCTAATTGGCTTAACCATTGTTGCGGTAGGAACATCTCTTCCAGAAATCTTTATTACAATTACTTCTGCAGTTGATGGCCATTCGGATTTAATTATCGGAAATGCAGTTGGAAGTTGTATTTGCAATTTTCTATTTGTGATTGGAGTTACGAGTCTATTCAGACCAATTAAATTGGATAAACGAATTGTCAATCGCCATTTACCAATCGGAATTATTGCAATGATATTGCTTCTATTTTTTGGGAATACCAATCAATTAGGTGATGTTCATGTAATTACGAGAGGGCAGGGAGCTTTCCTAATTCTATGTATAATTCTCTATATTATTTATACAATTTTTGAAGAACAACAACTCAAAAACAAAAAAATCGATCAGGAAATTATTAATGATGTAAAAGACAAAGATAAGTATGCAACGCGTACGATTATAATTTATATGATCCTTGGTATTCTTGGACTAAAATTTGGTTCTGATTTTGTTGTAGATCATTCATTAGAAATTGCAAGAACTTTTGGCTTATCAGAGCAATTCTTAGGAATGACGATCATCGCAGTAGGAACCGCATTACCAGAAATTATAACGGGGATTATTGCAGCTCGAAAAAATGAAACAGATCTATTAATTGGAAATATTTCTGGTTCCAATATTTTGAACCTATGCTTGTTAATCGGTTTAGGTGCGATGATCCAACCACTTACTTTTTCGACTGAATTTAATAGCAGTATTCTCATATTGATTGCAACAACCGTATTTCTACAACTTGTAGCAACCATGAGTGAGAAAAATGAATTAGATAAAAAAAGAGGAATTTTGCTCATTGTGGTATATTTCATTTATCTCTTTAGTATCGCCTAATCTCTCCTTTAAACCTCTCAAAAGTAGGGATTACTAGACTTTTAACCTGTTTTGTGGTATAATAAAAGATGACCGATATGGTTGTACTAATATTATAATGGCTCTTTTGAGCAAGTCCTAAAACAAGGGCGGAAAGGATTAGAATATGGATACCTATTGCTATCGGGAAATGATGGACAAAATCCGGGAAACCTCAAAGGATATCCGGATGATCGGCCTGTGGTTTCTCTTTGGAGAGAAAGTTGAGCTCTGCTCGGATTCTTCCGAAGAGAAGCATGACAAAGAGATGTTCGAGCAGCTTTTGATCCACGATCCTGCTGCAGCCCCGCTTTTCCGGGAGCTTTCGGACTATTCTCCGTGTGCTCAGCACATTCACTTCTACTATTCGGAGACCAAGCCGGCTGCCGCTGATCAGATCAACCCTTTGCGCGATCAGAAGACTTTCGCAGTTGAGGGAAGCGAGTATTCCTTCCTTCTGACAAAAGAAGCGGACCGCACCACGAAGATCGTTTTCTGGAAGTGATTCCATTTCGCAAACTAATCCAAGCAAGAGAAAACTCCAATCCCGAATGGGAGAGGAGTTTTCTCTTTGTCTGTTCTTTTGACTTTTTAAAGAATCGTAGAAGTTGGGATAAGATCATCGGTAGGAGGATAAACATATTCATCATTTGGTTTTTCTGCCTCTTGGATAGCAGTAATCTTTAAAACTGGTATTTCTCCATGATAGTCTCCTTTTACAATGGTTCCTTCTACTTCTACCCAGTTAAAATCCTTAAATTTATAGGCTATATCAGATTCACACAAAAATCCAACAACAACCGTCTGAAAATCAGAACTAATGACCATATTTCGTGCTAGTACAAAATTCTTTTCATTAAAATCTGATAAACGATAGACATAACCGGTGAAGTGAATTTTTTGTCCAATATACTCATCTAAATGATCATGAACGATTTTTAAAACATCAGTATAATTATCACTCGTTACTTCACACATAGAATCGTCGGTACAAGTATCTCCATTTACAAAAAATAGATCAGTATGAAAAAATTTCGTACAAACAAAAATGAGGAGAATTGCAAGAAGTATAATGCCAATCGTAAATCCAATTCTTTTTAATCGTTTCGAGTTAATTTTTAAGTTACAGATAAACATAAAAAACCTCTTTTCTCTAATCGTTTTCTTAAGATTAATACATTCTATGAAGGCAATCCTAGATTATTCCAAGAAAGGGGAAGAGGAAGAGGAGATTTTTGGAAATGATTCGAAAAATTTTCTTGAAAAACAAGAGATATCGTGATATAGTACAAGAGAAATATTTTACAGAAAGAAGGAGCCAAACAAATGGGAAAATTTTTTAAGACATACAGTGAGCGAGAAGTAAAACGTGTTATGCCAATCATCCAAAAAATCAATAGTTTAGAAGAAGAAATATCCAAATTATCGGATGAAGAATTAAGAGGAAAAACAATAGAATTCCGAAAAGAATTGAAAGATGGCAAAACACTAGATGATATATTACCAGAAGCTTTCGCCGTTGTGCGTGAAGCTTCCAAAAGAGTAATAGGCTTAAGACACTTTGATGTACAATTAATTGGTGGTATTGTTTTACATCAAGGTAGAATTGCCGAGATGAAAACAGGTGAAGGAAAGACTTTAGTTGCAACCCTTCCAGTTTATCTAAATGCTCTTACTGGAGAAGGTGTTCATGTTATTACGGTTAATGATTACTTAGCTAAGAGAGATAGCGAATGGATGGGAAAAGTCTATCGTTTCTTAGGCTTAACCGTTGGTCTTGTTATCAGTGGTATGAATCCAAAACAAAAACAAGAAGCATATAACTGTGATGTTACCTATGGTACCAACAATGAATTTGGATTCGATTATTTAAGAGACAATATGGTTATTTATAAAAATCAATTAGTACAAAGAAAATTGCATTATGCAATTGTGGACGAGATTGATAGTATTTTAATCGACGAGGCTCGTACACCATTAATTATCTCTGGACGAGCAAATAAATCTTCCGATTTATACAAAAAAGCAGATTCTTTTGTTCGTAAATTAACACCAAAAGTAATTGTAGAAGAAAATGTAAAGGATTTCGAACAAGCAGAAAGCTTAGAGGAATATGATTATGTTGTTGATTTAAAAGCTAAATCTGCAACTTTAACACAAAAAGGTATTAAAAAAGCAGAACAAGAATTTAAATTGGAAAATTTCAATGATATTGAAAACTCAGAATTAGTTCACAATGTAAATCAAGCATTACGTGCACATGGTATCATGAAAAAAGATATCGACTATATTGTAAAAGATGGAGAAGTCTTAATTGTTGATGAATTCACTGGAAGAATTATGGTTGGTAGACGATATAATAATGGATTACACCAAGCAATTGAAGCAAAAGAACATGTTCATATTGCAGATGAATCGAAAACACTTGCTACCATAACATTCCAGAACTATTTCCGTATGTATGAAAAATTATCTGGTATGACTGGTACTGCTATGACAGAAGAAGCAGAATTCGAAGAAATCTATAAATTAGATGTAATTGAAATTCCAACCAACAAACCAATGATCCGTGACGATCAAGCAGATACGATCTATAAAAATGAAGCAGCAAAATATCGTGCAATCATTAAAGACGTAAAAGCTTGTCACGAAAAAGGTCAACCAGTCTTAGTTGGTACCGTTTCGATTGAAAAATCAGAAAAGTTAAGTTCTCTTTTGAAAAAAGAAGGAATTAATCATGAAGTATTAAATGCTAAGAACCACGAAAAAGAAGCTGAAATTGTTGCACAAGCTGGTAAATTTGGTGCTGTTACGATTGCAACCAACATGGCTGGACGTGGTACCGATATTATGCTAGGTGGTAACGCAGAATATTTAGCAAAACAAGAAATGAGAAAGCTAAAATATTCGCAAGAACTAATTGAGCAAGCAACAGCTTTTAATGAGACAGATGATATGGAAATTTTAGATGCTCGTGCAAAATTTAAAGAATTAGAAGCAAAATTCAATGAAAAAATCCAAGAAGAAAAGCAAAAAGTAATTGATGCTGGTGGACTAAGAATTATTGGTACAGAAAGACACGAATCTCGAAGAATCGATAACCAATTGAGAGGTAGAAGTGGGCGTCAAGGAGATCCAGGAAGTTCTGAATTCTATATTGGATTAGATGATGATTTGATGAAAATCTTCGGAGGAGATGCGATTACTCGAGTATATAACACTTTAGGTGCAGATGAAGATATGCCACTTTCTGCTAAAATGCTTTCGAAATCAGTAGAAGCTGCCCAAAGAAAAATTGAAAGTAGAAACTTTAGTATTCGTAAACATGTCCTACAATATGATGATGTTATGAATTCCCAAAGAGAAATTATCTATGCAGAAAGAAGACAAGTTCTAGATGGAGAAGATTTAAAAGATAAAATCAAGAATATGGTAGATTATGTTGTCGAACAAATTGTTTCTTCTCATGTAGAACCAGATGGCAATTTAAATACGGAAACTTTAGCAGAAGATGTAAGTGCAACTTTAGGAATAATTGATGCAAAAACATTATTAAAAGAAAAAACAAAACCAGAAACAGCAATGGAAACTTTAAAAGAAAAAGCTCATCAAATTTATGAAGATAAAGAAAAAGAATTTGGTGAACAAGACATGCGTGAACTTGAAAGAGTTGTTATGTTAAAAATCGTAGATCAACGTTGGATGGATCACATTGATAGCATGGACGAATTAAAAGATGGTATTGGTCTTCGTGCTTATGGACAAAAAGATCCAGTTGTTCAATATCGTTTAGAAGGTTTTGATATGTTTGACCAAATGATTCATGACATTAAATTTGATGTTGTTCGCTTTATGCTAAATGCAAGAAAAAGAGAAGGCGGAATCGAACGTACAGAAACCGCAAAAGTTACCAATGCAGCATTAGAAGATACAGCAATCAATTTAGTAGATGGAAATATTTCTGAAAAAGAAGGTGGAATGAAGAAGACAATTGTTAATCAAGAACCAAAGATTGGAAGAAATGATCCTTGTCCATGTGGTTCAGGAAAGAAATATAAGAATTGTTGTGGAAAGAACGCATAGCACCTGCGTTTAAAGCATTTTACAAAAATCGAAAATTTGGTGACAAAATTAGGTTGTCACTCAAACTTAAATAAAGAATTTATAAAAGCTTAAAATTAAAGAAGTGTAACCTAAATAAAATGGGTGACACTTCTTTTTATATTAAATTTATAAATGAGATAATTAAAAAATATTGTTGGGAGAAATTATAATGGACATAAATGATGAAGCTAATAAGTTTAAAGAAATATTTGAAAATGTGGTAAGGGATGGATTAAAAAAGGCAAAGATAAATATTGAAAATGGATCATCTATAGATCAATTTTATGAATATCCAATTTACGAAAGTGATTTTGAAAAAAGCAAAATGCCAAATTTTCGTACAACATTTCTTTCGTTCTTGAACGATAATGTGGAATATAGAGACTATTCAAGCTTATTTAGAAAATATGTAACAAAAAAAGATGAAAAAATAGATATTGGAAATTTAAACGGAATAAATAAGTTTATATCTCTTGTTGAAGATAATACAAAATTAAAAGAAATGTTTTACATTAGAGAGTCTGATTTAAAATATTCTTTTTTGTATATGTTTATATCAGACTTCATTGGAAAGTATATTTACAAATATGGGACAAGATATAACAAATCAAATTATAATAAACTACTGTCTCCAGTATTAAATTGTTTATATTCAGAACAAATAAAATTAAATATAATTGTTCCTATTTTATTATTGCAGTTTGAACAGAATTCATATAAAATAAACGAAAATACAAAAATTATTAAAATGAACAAAGAAATACAACTTTCACGATACAAGATCGGAACAGATAGAGGGACATTTGAAAAGATTGTAAAAGGTTGTGCAACTCACGCCCTTGCTTTAGATGGCTACACACTACAATACCCATCAAATAATTATTGGAATATTACAGATGCACTAAGCAGATATAATTCTTTTCCTTTATTCATAATAAATAGTTTTTTTATTTCATTGTTTCTTGAAACAGGTATATATAATGGATATGAACAAGTTATTGCAATACCAAAAAACTGGATGTTGTATATTCCAGAAGGCAACTTAATTGAAATGCATGGTACAACTGTCAATATGTATCCAATATACTTAGAGAAAGGAACTTGGAATAATGAAGTACCAAAAATAAGTATAGTACAATTAAAAAAAGTTAAAAAAATATTTAATAATGTTATTAATTGTAATAACAAACAAATTGAGATGGCAATAGATAGGTTGATTAGAGCATTAGTTAGAGATAATAAGGAAGATGCTTTTTTAGATATTTTAATAGGAATTGAAATATTATTGACTGATAATGAAAAAACAGAAGTAACATATAAATTAGCAATAAGAATATCATTCATTATGAATAGGTTAAATAAAGACATTGATTACAGAAAAGTGCTAAAAGATTTATATGCATATAGGTCGGCAATTGTGCATGGAAGTATAAATAAACAGAAATTTTCTTATTCAAAATATTTAAATAAAAGTTGTTATAATATTGCATTAGATATTTTTAGTAAAATTTTAAAAGAAATAATATTAGACAATAAATTAATAACTAGTAAAAATATCCCTCTAGAGATTGACAATATGATAATTAATAGTTTCGTTAAATAGAATTAATAGAGAGAAAAATGATATTTTATTTGATAAGAGGAGTCAAATTATGAGCAATGAGTATAAACAAATAACAATATTTGAAGAAGACTATATTCAAAGGACTACTGGAACGGTTACCCAAAAACCAGATAATGCACTAACCGAACTTATAGCTAATTCCTGGGATGCTGGTGCAAAACTAGTAGAGATTACAATTCCGTTAAAAGAGCATGAAAAGTTGATAATCCAAGACGATGGAATAGGAATGTCAGAAGCAGAATTTAGTCAAAGATGGTTAACTTTAAGCTATAATAGAGTAAAAAATCAAGGAATCGATGTTGAATTTCCTCCAGAAGTAAAAGACATAAAACGAAAAGCTTATGGGCGAAATGGAATAGGAAGACATAGTATGTTTTGTTTTTCTACTTCTTACCATATAGATACATGGAAAAATGGAGAATGCTTTAGTTGTGACGTGGATTTATCATCTGGATCAACTCCTTTTAAAATATACAATGTAAAGAAAACAAAAAAAGAAGGACATGGAACAAAACTTTCAACATTTGTGACTCAAAATTTGCCAGATGTAAAAACGATTACAGATGTATTATCTGCAAGGTATTTGTTTGATCCAAGTTTCATTGTAAAAATAAACAATGTTATAATAGATTTATCTAATCATAGTGGCTTACAGAAACAGGAAGAGATTGTACTGAGCAACGGAATAAAGTTAAAAATTTATATAATTGATTCTAATAAAACAGCTAAAAAGTCAGTTTATCATGGCATTGCTTTTTGGGTAGGTAAAAGATTAGTAGGTGAACCATCTTGGGAACTAGGTGATAGGATGATAAGAGATGGCAGAACTCAAATGGCTAAAAGATATACTGTGATTGTGCAAACAGATGATATGTATGATGATGTATTACCTGACTGGACAGCATTTAAAAAGAATGATAGAACTAAAGAACTATTTGAAAAAGTTGCTATATATGTGAATAATTATATAAGAGAAATTAGTAAAGAAAAAAGGCAAGAAACAAAATTAGAAATCGTTAGAAATAGAATTAATGAAATTAAAGAATTGAATAAATCCTCTCAAAGTGAAGTGGCAGAATTTATAGATAATATTGTGGAAGAACAACCAGATTTATCTATAGAAACAGTTGATTTAGTAGTAGAAACCATGATTAATATTCAAAAAGCAAGAACTGGACAAGATTTATTAGAAAAATTGTCAAAATTCTCTGAAGATGATATAGAAACATTAAATAATATTCTTGAAAGTTGGAATGTAAAAGATATACAATTAACATTAGACACAATAGATAAAAGGGTTTTAGTTGTAGAAGCAATAGAAAGGTTATGCTCTGATAGGCATACGGATGAACTTCATACGTTACATCCACTTGTTGCACAAGCTAAATGGTTATTTGGACCAGAATATGATTCGGAAATGTATACATATAATAAGCGACTAAGTACTATTGTAAAAGAAGTTTTTAAAAGTATAAAATACAAAGAACTTGAGGAACCAAATAAAAGACCAGATTTAGTAATATTTGAAGAATCCGTAATTGCTCCATATGGTTTTGAAGATTGGAATGACGAAATAAGTTTAAATGAATATAGAAAAATATTAATAATTGAATTGAAAAAAGGATTTTTTACAATAGAACAAAATGAAATAAATCAGGCTATGACATATGTTAATGCATTATATAATTCTTCTTCATTGCCTTCTAAACCTACAATTTATGCATATGTTGTAGGGGATAAAGTGTCTAATAATATTTCTAGAAATGTTAAAATGGATGAGACAAAACAAATATGTGCATGTACTTATTTAGAATTAGTAAGTACAGCTAAGAAGAGGTTATTCAAATTAAGAGAAACATTAAATGAGAGATACGAAAAAATGTCTACGGAAAGTATTGTAGATAAAGTTTTAAAAGAACCAAAACAATTAGAAATAACAAAGAAT
This sequence comes from uncultured Clostridia bacterium, assembly GCA_944393505.1. Classification (GTDB taxonomy): domain Bacteria; phylum Bacillota; class Clostridia; order TANB77; family CAG-508; genus CALYAK01. The sequence goes on from CALYAK010000005.1 coordinate 35,353, forward strand.
AATTTAAAAGAAAGAGATTAAATTGACAAATATTATTTTACATGATAACATTATTTTGTAAAATGTAATAAGTTTTGCTTATTTAGTTGTTTTACAAAAAAATGGTAAATAAAAATATGTTGGCGACATTGTTGCCAATTTGTTGCTACAATATAAAAAAAGATAATTAGTATAATACAATAAATACTATATGTACCTTTTTATATAAATTCTTTAAATTAAGAAATACTAATAATATAGATAATATTGTATATACTAATAATACTTAGCTTTCCACTACATGTGGTTCAGGAAAGAAATATAAGAATTGTTGTGGAAGAAATCAGTAATTTTAACTTGATGGAATTAAATTATAAAGATGTCGACATTCATTGTTGGCATCTTATTCTTTTATTAGGATTTAGTAAAGGAAAGATAATATGGTAAGTGTAAGAAAAAGAGGAAAGGTTAATGAATATTGTCTTGAAATTGCACCAGTATATGATAAAAGAATAGCAATAAAAAATATAATTTGATATAATATAGAAAACATATAATATGAGTATTATTAGTTTATAAAACTATATACTAATCTTTTGTTTTAATAATAGTTAAGTAACTATGTAAAAATTACATAGAGATTAATTAATGCTATATGAAAAGGAGATTGTCTATGAGCATTTTAGGAAATATATTATGGTTCATCTTTGGAGGTCTCTTAAGTGGACTTTCTTGGATATTATCTGGAGTAATTTGGTGCATTACTATTGTCGGTATACCTTATGGTAGGCAATGTTTTAAGTTTGCATCAATGTCATTTGCTCCGTTTGGAAAAGAAATAGAATATGGAGGTGGAGTTCCATCATTATTTGCAAATGTAATATGGATCATCCTCTTTGGTATTCCAATGGCTCTCGAAAATTTAATTTTTGGCTGTTTATGGTGCATAACCATAGTAGGAATACCATTTGGCTTGCAATTTTTCAAAATTGCAAAACTTTCTCTTGCACCTTTTGGAGCCAAGATAGTTTAAGTACTTATAAAAAAACATCAATTTAAGATTTGTGTAATTTTCGAGAGAGAATCATTAGAGATAGTGATTCTCTTTTAGTCTTATAATATTAGCAAATATTTTTTAAGATATGTAGTTAAATAGTAGAATAATTAAAAGATATATGTTATTCTAGTGACGGAGTAATAAAAAAATAAATGAGGGAAAAATATATTAGTAAATAAATTTTCTGTATGGTAAAATATTTATAGTAAGACCTAGGTAAGGTAGCTAAATGCTAAGCGTATGTTAAGTACGCTGCCTCCTAGGCATTTTTATTATAACCGTAATCCAAAAGGTGACATAGTAAGATTAGTACTCTTATCCGTTATTTGGATAAGAGTTTTTTGTTACTGTATAATTACATATTATCATATAAACGTATCTTGTCTGCTCTAAAAAGAGGGAGGTGTACAAACGATAAAGAAATGATTCTTTAATCGCTATTAAATTAATCAAATAACCTGAAAAATGAAAAAATTTACGATATAATTAGTAAAAAAGATTAAGGAGATGAGTTGATGAAAATAATCGAATATAACCCAAATTATTTAGAAGATGTAAGAAATTTACTAACAGAGTTAGAAGAATACCTTGTTTCAATTGATCAAGACCATTTGGATCAAGTTCATCCAGATTATTATGAAAAAATGGCACTCGTCGATTTGGAAGAAATCAAAAAGAATCATGGTAAATGCTATTTAGCGATCGAAGAGGACAAGATAATTGGATTAATTATGGGAATGATACCAGACTATACGCAATATGACTATTTAGATTACAAGTGCCCGAAAAAAGGAGTTATCACAGAGCTAATTGTTACTGCTCAAACAAGAAGCAAAGGAATTGGAAATGCTTTAATCGAACCAATGGAAGGATATTTTAAGGAAAATCATTGCGAATATGTTTTTGTGGATGTATTTGCCTATAATCAAAATGCCATCAATTTTTATGAAAAGAAAGGCTATCATCCAAGAATGTATACAAACATCAAAAAAATATAGCCTTATACTTTAACTTAATCGAAAACACTTGACTTAAAGTATACTTTAAGTTGTATAAAATAAGAAGAAAAAGAAACTAGATAAATAGAAGAAGCGGAGGGATTCTTTTTGAAAACATTGTATTTTGATTGCTCAAGTGGAATTAGTGGAAATATGACATTAGGAGCATTATTAGAAATTGTTGGAGATGAAAATTACTTATTAGAAGAATTAAAAAAATTAAAAGTCGATGGATATAAAATCGAAATATCGAAAAAAGTGAAAAATGGTATTACTGGAACCTATGTCGATGTTATTTTAGAAGAAGAACATCACCATCATGAACATGATTCGCACGAGCATGAGCATGAGCACCATCATCATCATCTTCATATGAAAGTAGAGCAATTTACAGAAAAAAAGAAATAGTTACTTTAAAATTGAAAAGAGAAAGGGAAAAATATGAAATATTTTATCCTATACCTTCTATGTTCCTATCTGGATTTTTAATTGATTTCATGGGAATTACAGTATCGTAAAATTTGTTATATAGCCCAATAGCATCCTAAGTATAGAATAGACGAAAAAGCCTATTCTTTTGTTTTTCGTTGACATATTTTAGGAAAATCGATATAATCTTATAGTAAACTTATAAGAATTTAATTAAATTCTATAGAAAAAACTGTAAAGGAGTAGTACACGTGATCAGTTTAGAAGAAAATCAACAAATACTTATCAATCTAAAAGAAAAATTAACCGATATTGGAGACTCTCTTTGACGTTGCTAATTTAGAAGCTCAATTAAAAAAACTGGAAGCTCAAACTTTCGAGCCGAACTTTTGGGAAGACAGCAAAAAAAATGCGGGAATTTTGAAACAAATTAATCAAATAAAAGGAAAAATCGAGCAATATAAAAAAGTAAAATCAGAGCTTGAAAGTGTATTAGAAATGAATGAGTTACTTTTAGCAGAACCAATGGAAGATATGCAGCAAGAAGTCTTTGACTCTACTAAAAAGTTAGAGAAAGCATTGGAAAAACTAGAAATTAGCACTTTACTTTCCGGAAAATATGATCAAAATAATGCAATCATTACACTACATCCAGGAGCTGGTGGAACAGAAGCTCAAGATTGGGCAGAAATGCTTTATCGTATGTATACAAGATGGGCAAATGATAATGGATATACCGTAACAGAATTAGATTATCTAGATGGTGATGAAGCTGGATTAAAGAGTGTAACTGCTTTAATTTCTGGAGACTACGCTTATGGTTATTTAAAAGGGGAACAGGGAGTTCATCGTCTTGTGCGTATTTCTCCATTTGATGCGGGAGGAAGAAGACATACTTCCTTTGCTTCTTTGGAAGTGTTACCAGAAATTGCAGATGATATCGAATTAGAAATCAATCCAGATGATTTAAGAGTAGATACTTATCGTGCATCAGGAGCTGGAGGACAACATGTCAATAAAACTTCTTCTGCTGTTCGTATTACACACATTCCAACTAATATTGTTGTTAGCTGTCAATCCGAACGATCACAAATTCAAAATCGTGAGACAGCGATGAAGATGTTGAAATCTAAACTGTTGGATCTAAAAGAAAAAGAACAAAAAGATACAATAGAAGAATTGAAGGGAATCCAAATGGATATTGCTTGGGGAAGCCAAATTCGTTCGTATGTTTTTTGCCCTTATACATTAGTAAAAGATCATCGAACCAATTATGAAGTTGGTAATGTGCAAGCTGTTATGGATGGAGATATCAATGGTTTTATTGATTCTTACTTAAAACTTCAAGCAAAAAAGAAGGAAGAGTAGAGAACTCGAAAAAAGAGAAGAACAAAAAGATATCGTTCACATCTCTTTTTTCAAAACAATATAATAAACTAAGTAGATTTATAATTAAATTTACTTTTGTATTCATGAGTAAAGAGGTGCCAATAAATATGGACACAGTAGTTTTAAAATTTGGAGGAAGTTCTGTTGCAGATAATATTAAATTAAATATTGTGGCAGACAAAATATTAGAGTTTTATAATCAAAATAACAATGTAATTGTTGTTGTTTCTGCACAAGGAAAAACAACAGATGGCTTAATTAAAGAAGCTAAAGAATTATCGGCGATTCCAGACAGCCGAGAAATGGATGTTTTATTAAGTACTGGAGAACAGGTTACTATTTCAAAATTATGTATTTTATTAAAAAGATTAGGTTATGATGCGATTTCATTAACTGGATGGCAAGCTGGTATTTTTACAGACAGTAATAGTCAAGAAGCTAAAATTGAATGCATTCATACCGAAAGAATTCAAAAAGAGTTAGATGAAAGAAAAATTGTTGTCATCGCAGGTTTTCAAGGAATTGACGAAAACGGAGATATTACCACATTAGGAAGAGGTGGATCAGACACAACTGCTGTTGCAATTGCTGCTGCAATAAAAGCTGCTCATTGCTATATTTTCTCAGATGTTGATGGTGTTTATACGACAGATCCCAATAAAGTTACCATTGCGAAAAAATTAAATTCATTATCTTATGAAGAAATGTTAGATATTTCAAATGAAGGTGCAAAGGTTTTACACAACCGTTGTGTTGAAATTGGAGAACGTTTTCATATTCCAATTGTAACAAAATCAACTTTTAACAATCTTCCAGGAAGTACAATTTGCGATAAAATTGAAGATACGGAAGTAAAAAGTATTGTAAAAAATGACAACATTATCTTAGTACAAATTACATCAAATTCTTATCGAACCAAAGATTTTTATGATCTTTATTCCAAATTAGTAACAGAGAAAAATCTTTCCATTATGGATTTATCGAATAGCAGTAATCACAATTTAAATGTTACTTTTACGATCAAATTAGATCAACTTACTTTGTTACAAAATGCCTTAGATACTTACTTTCCAACTTATCAAGTATCGTATAAAAATATTACTAGAATTTCGATTATCGGTCATGGAATCCTAAAAAATCATGATATTTTAAATAAAACACTATCTGTTTTGCAAGCGAATAATTTGGAAGTTACATCCTTTGATGTGACAGGATCGAAAATCGCAATCAATTTTGCAGAACCATTAGAAAATAATATCTTAGAACAACTTCACAATTGTTTAATTTCATAAGAAGAAAAAATCGGTTGAATCAATGATTTCGCCGATTTTTTTGTTCTAAAAAAGGACGAGATTGAATATATATAAGTTAGAGCTAAAAAGTTAAGAAAGTGGGGAAGAGGAATGGTTTCTGGAGAAGAAAGAAAAATGTCTAGTTTAAATTCCAATAGTGCAATTCAAAATTTAGTGTTAGAAAATCGAGAAAAGCTTAGTATTTCTGGCGTTTTGGATGTACTTAGCTTTGATGATCAAATTGTTATTTTAGAAACGGAACTTGGGTTATTAACGATCAAGGGTGAGAATATTCGTATTAACAAATTAAGTATCGATACAACAGAAGTGGTTTTAGAAGGAGAGATTACGAGTATGAGTTATACGGATAAAGAAACCACGAAAAAAGAGTCTAGTTTTCTTGGAAAAATATTTAAATAAAAGGATTTGATCTATGAACAATAGCATTGAGCAAGCACAAGTTTTTGTTATTTTTATCCTAGTTGGAAGCATCATCGGAATATTTTTTGATTGTTTCCGTATTCTAAGAAAAGTAATTAAAACATCTGATTTGATGACTGCCTTAGAAGACGGAATATTTTGGATTTTAACAGGCCTTTTTTTAATCTATATGATATTTGTTTTTAATAATGGAGAAATTCGCTTATTTTTAATTTTAGGAGCTTTTGTTGGATTGATTTTATATTTTATGACCATTAGCAAATTCTTTGTTAAATTATCTATAAAAATAATTCAATTCGTTAATCAATATTTCTTCAGACCGATTTTGAAAGTAATCCTTCTTTTGCTAAAACCTTTTAAATTTCTCTTTCTTCTTTTTAAGAAAAAAGTCATTATTTGTTTAATTAAAATAAGAGAACGTAAAAAAATGCTGAAAGAAAAATCAAAAAAGAAAAAATTTACATTTTTTTCAAAAAAACCGACAAAAAAAGAAGGAATTTTGTAAGTTATGTAGAAAAATATAGGTATAAAGTTCTATTTTTATAATTTAGCTGGAGATTAACATATGAAAATTTTAAAAGGATTTGGTAAACGAATTCTATTAATTGCTTTTGCTATCTATGTTATTTATACTTTATATTCACAGCAATTAACCTTAAATGCTTATCAAGCAGATGCAGATCGTTATCAAGAACAAATCGTTGCAGAACAAGAAACAAAAGAAGAATTGAATTCGATTAAAGAAAACATTAATTCAGATGAGTATATTGAAGATATGGCAAGAGAAAAGCTTGGCATGTATTTACCAAATGAAAGAGTTTATATTGATATTACTAAATAATATATGAGTTCCATCAAGAGGCTTTATTTTCATAAGCCTCTTGTAAAATTTATTCCAAAAATTTATTTCTTTTATTTCTATCCAAAAATCCAATATTTAATTAATAAAAAATAGATTGAAATCAATAAAACAATAAAATTATAGGGGGAATTTATGAATTATAATGATTGTACACTAGTCGAATTACGCCAACTTGCAAAAGAACGTGGCGCTAAAAATGTTTCAAAATTAAAAAAAGCCGAGCTTTTAGAATTATTAGAGCAATCGGAAACAAATTTGGAAAGTCAACAGGAAGCAAAGCAAGTCTCTCATTCTTCGGATCGTTTAGAAGAAGACTTAAATGAAAAGGCATCCTATAAAATAACAAGTGAGGACGATGAAATTGTCGAAGGTATATTAGAAGTACTACCAGATGGATATGGTTTTTTAAGAGGTGAAAACTATCTTTCTACACCAAAAGATGTCTATATTTCACCAGTTCAAATTCGAAGATTTCGTTTGGATAAAGGAGATAAAGTAAAAGGAATCGCTCGACAGCCAAAAGAAGGCGAACGTTTCCCAGCTTTAATTTATGTAGGTGAGGTGAATGGAGAAGCTCCAGAAAAAGCATATCGTCGCGCCAAATTTGATGATTTAATTCCAATTTATCCTGAAGAACGTTTAAGGTTAGAAACAAATTCAAAGGATTATGCGATGCGTTTAATCGATTTGATTTCACCAGTCGGCAAAGGTCAGAGAGGAATGATTGTTGCTCCACCGAAAGTAGGAAAGACTACTTTGTTAAAAATGATTGCCAATAGTATTACAACAAATAACCCAGAAGTTGAACTAATCGTACTTTTAATTGATGAAAGACCAGAAGAAGTTACCGATATGAAAAGAAGTATTAAAGGAGATGTTATCTATTCCACTTTTGACGAACTTCCAGAGCATCATGTAAAAGTCGCTGAAATGGTATTAGAAAGAGCAAAAAGATTAACGGAACACAAAAAAGATGTTGTTATTTTGTTAGACAGTATTACTCGTCTTGCTCGAGCATACAACTTAGTTATTCCTTCTTCCGGAAGAACATTATCTGGAGGTTTGGATCCAAGTGCATTACATAAACCAAAAACATTTTTTGGTGCAGCAAGGAATATTGAAAATGGAGGAAGTTTAACAATTCTAGCTACTTCTTTAATTGAGACAGGCAGTAGAATGGATGATGTCATTTTTGAAGAGTTTAAAGGTACCGGCAATATGGAAGTTCACTTAGATCGTAGACTTTCTGAGAAAAGAATTTTCCCTGCAATTGATATTAATAAATCGGGAACAAGAAAAGAAGAAAAATTATTAACTCCAAGAGAATTGGAAACAGTTTATGCGCTTCGAAAAGCAATGGCTACTATGTCAACTGCAGAAGTAACTGAACAATTATTAACACAAATTATAGCTACCAAAAATAACGAAGAGTTTCTAGACCGTATGGAATATTTTTTGAAACAATTTAAGTAATCATACATAACTGCACTTTTAGTTTAGAGAAGTGCAGTTGTTTTTTTGTCAAAAAGTAATTGACAAATATCTAAACATATCATAAAATACAAACAATAGTTCTGATTATAGTAAACAAATTCTATTATCTAAAAACATAGGGTAAGAACTAAACTTTATAAAAGGATGTATTTTTATGAGTGAAAAAAGTAATGAAATTATTCTTTTCGAAAACCAAGAGGTTAAATTAGAAGTTAATTTAAAAGATGAAACTGTCTGGCTTAATAGACAGCAATTAGCTAAATTATTTAACAGGGATATAAAAACTATCGGCAAACATATTAATAATGCTTTAAATGAAGAATTAAAAGATATTCCAACTGTCGCAAAATTTGCGACAGTTCAAACCGAAGGAAATAGGCGAGTAACTCGAAATATAGAATTCTACAATTTAGATATGATTTTAAGTGTTGGATATAGAGTAAAATCTGATAAAGGAATTGTTTTTAGACAATGGGCAACCAATGTATTAAAAGATTATACGCTAAAAGGATATGCCGTAAATCAAAAAAGATTAGAATACTTAGAAAAGACAATAAAATTAATTGATATTGCCAATAGAATTGATACAAGATTAGAAGGAAATGATGCAAAAGAAATATTAAAAGTAATTGGTAATTACTCAAAAGCACTTGATCTACTTGATGATTATGACCATAGAACATTAAAGAAAATAGATGGAAATATAGACGAAAGAAAAATCGAATATAGTGAATGTATAAAAATTATAAACAAGCTTAGATTTAATGAGGGAAGTTCTTTGTTTGCAATAGAAAGAGATAGGGGATTAGAATCAATTATAGGAAATATTTATCAAAGTTTTGATGGAAAAGATGTTTATAAAAGTATAGAAGAAAAAGGAGCCAACTTTTTATACTTAATCGTTAAAAATCATGTCTTTGCTGATGGGAATAAAAGAATTGCAGCAACTTTATTTATATATTTTTTAAATTTTTATGGCATCTTATATAGAAATGAAAAACAAAGCATTGATAATAATACTTTAGCTGCGTTAACATTATTAATTGCGGAATCAAATCCAAAAGAAAAAGAAGTACTTATAGATTTAGTTATGAATTTTTTAAACACTGATTAAACTGATATCTAAAAAAGGGAGGGGATCTAAGCAATTCCCACCCTGTAAATCCAATATCAAACATTGCACAAAATAAAAGTTTTGCGCATAAAGAGATAGGGGTAATCCATATCGATCCGTATTTTCTCAAAGAACTCCTATCTCAAGGTTTTCAATGCTTTTAAGCTATCTCTTATTAATTACTTTTTTATTATATCATAACTTTTCTCTTTCTTACTAGCTTTTTTTATAAAATCTTCATTTTCTCTAAATTAGCCTCTTTTTTGAGACAACAAACTATATGTCTAAAAAATAAAAACGCCTTAAAATCGATTCTCGTGCGTCGTATTTTTGGCACTTTTCTTAAAATTATTGTATCTCATACTAATTACCATATTTTGCATATTTAGATCATATATATGACTATTTATTTTATTATTAGTATAATTATCAGACTTTTATATGAGTTTAAATAAATAGCTTATAATTACAAACGAATAATTTTATTACTATATTATATTATAAAAATGTCTTAAAATTGATTTTAGAGCTTCGTAAATATATTAATAATATTTTAACTTGAAAATGTTCGATTTTGAAATTTTTAGAATATAATAATATAATTTGTAAATTTAAAACTCTGTATAAAATTTTATTTATAATTCATTTGTTATATATTTCATTATTTCATTTATCTTTTATATATTACTATAATTTTATAATTTGAACATTAATTTATTAAATAAATTAATTATTAAAAATCATTCTAAAATATCATTATATAAAAACGCTTATTCCCCTACTCCCTATTGTTCTATCCAGCTTTAAATTCTGTATATTTTTTTCTGTTTCTTTTGATTTGTATGTATAAAAAATCAAAAAAATTATACATATTTATAAAACATGTATAATTTCTAGTTTGTATTATCAAAGTTTTGGACATATTTAAAGTAATATTTAATTTTGGGATAATAACTTTATCAATCTAGTATTCTTATATAATCTTTCTCTACCCACTTTTTCAGATTCTAAAAGACCTATTTCCTCTAACTGATTTAAATATGAAGTTGCAGTAATTCTTGTAACATTACATGCTTTTTCTATATATGATATTTTTGTATAAACTTCATAAAATAAACTTTCTAATAATTCTTTTGAGTATATTTTAGGTAATTTACTTCTAAATTCTTCTTTATAATTTTTCATTTCATTTTGAATCTTTTCGATTAATGAAATGGTTTCTTTTGATGTGATTTCAATGCCTTTTAAAATATATAAAATCCAATCTTCAAAATTATTATTATTCCTAACTTCATTAAATAATTTATAATATTCTTGTTTCGTCTTATTTATATATTTACTCAAGTATAGAATTGGACTATCTATTAGATTATTTAATACAAGATATAAAATATTTAATATTCTTCCGGTTCTTCCATTTCCATCATAAAAGGGATGGATACTTTCAAATTGATAATGTATTAGGCAAACTTTTATTAATGGATCTATACCATCTTCATTATTATTGATAAAATCTTCTAAGTTGTTTAAATAAGCTCTTATTTCATGTTCATTTTGAGGTGGAGTATATATTATTTCTCCAGTAATCGAATTTTTTAGTTCTGTACCTGGTAATTTTCTAATTCCTGCATTATTATGTTCAATCGTTCCTTGAATTTTAACAATGGTATTTGTATTTATATAACCATCTTTTTTAATTTGTTCATATCCAAGCCAAATAGCATTTCGATAATCTACAACTTCTTTTGCATTTTCTTCTTTATAGCCACTTTCTGTTAAAACTTTATAAATGTCATCATGAGTTGTAACAATATTTTCAATAGCACTACTATCTTTTGCTTCATTAATAGTTACAGCGTTTATTAGAATATGCATATTGGGTATAGTATTTGAATAACCTTTAAGCTCTGCTAATGCTCTTGATGATAAAGTTAATTGTTCTAAAATTTTATTTGTTTTTAAATTAACATTTTTATATGGTAACATTTCTAAATTCATACTTTTACCTCCATATATATAAAATATCATATTTTTTATATATTTTCAACGAATATGTATAAAAAATTAAAAAAATTATACATATCTTTAAAATGTGTATAATTTTTGTATTGTTTAATATTCTCCATCTAAATATTTTCCTAAAGAGATTGGACCAATTAAGGGTGAGCAAAATACTTCTCGATGTTTTACCGGTGCCTCTAAAAAGTGTTTAAGTCTTTTATCTGCCATTTCTTGATTTTCTATTGAAATGCTAATATGAACGTGATTCCATCCGTCTCCCCAAACAGAAGGAATACACTGTGATATTCTTATAAGTTGTTTTTCCTTTTGTTATTATTGTTGTATCTCGACCATATCTTTGGTCCATTTTATATACAAAGCAGTTTTTACAACCTATGCTTACTTTTTTGCATCCATGCCAAGGATTCCAAGGTATTGCTTTTTCAATTTCTATATTTTGCATGGTTTCCCTCTATAACTTACTATTTTTTTATTTTGTTTATCTTTCAAAATCTTTTGGTTCCATTCTCGTGATTAGTCCTTGAGAAATTTCTTCAATTGAATTAACTACAATCCCCATACTAGAATTCGTTTCGATTCCTTTACTATTTACCAAAATAGTCGATAAACCTTCTTCTCTTGCTCTTTGGATGTCTAAATATGGATCATCACCTATCATGACACATTCTTCTGCTTTTTTATCACCACAAGCATCTAAATAGGCTTGCTTATTTGGCTTTATGCAACGCTCACCATGACATTCTTTAAAAAAGCTACCAATTCCCATATTATTTAATCGATTCAATTGAGATATTGAAAAATAATTTGTTAATAAAACTAGTTCATATCTTTTGGCTAGGCCTGATATGGTATCGATCAATTTATCATTTTTAGGAGGTATCGCACTTTTTAATTCTCCCCAAAAAACAAAAACAAAACTTTCTGGTAATTTATTTTTCAATGCCTGTTCAAAATGTTCCGTGTAGCTTTTAATATTATAGTTGTTGTGTTGTTGCTCATAGGTTTTAATACCTTCTAAAAATAATTTTACATTATCTTCTGAATATAATCCTAGTTTTCGTAATGTCTCACTAATACTATCTATAAAATTTACTCCTGTGATAAGAGTTCCATCAACATCAAAAATTAATCGCTTTATCATGAATAATTATCTCCTTTATCATTCCTTAAAATATTTTCTATGTTTCCGATCATATATAAAGGAATATTGATAAGATTTTCTTCCTCTTTATAATTTGCTATAGATGTTCTCACGTTGATTTTATCATTATTTTCACAAAAAGCAAACGACTTTTTGTAAATCTTTCACATTTTTCCTAACGACTTTTGAACAGAACACTCACATTTTCTTGACGACTTTTTTATTTTCTTCTATGTTATCTCCTAATTATTGATCTTTTATAATTTTTGCTTATCTAAAATGGATTAAAATAAAATTAAAGCCAGATTGAAAATCTAGCTTTTTCCTCTATTTTACTTTAATTGATTACCATCACTAAATGCTTGTCCTACTTTTTTCGTAACTTCATAATATCCATGTGTAAATGGATCATATGCAATTGTGTTCATTTTAGAAAGATTTGGATTTCCGTTTTCATCTAAATACTTTTCATCAATCGATAAATTTACAATTTCTCCTAATACACCATATTCTCCATCAACTTCGATAGCTTTACATTCCATACATACCGGATATTCTTCAATGATTGGAGCATTAACATGTTCACTTTTTACAGCTGTCATTCCTGTTCTTTCAAATTTATCTTTTACATTGTTTCCTGAAACAATACCAAAGTAATCCGATTCTTTTAAAGTTTCTGTTGTTGCTAAAGATACTGTGAAGCAACCTGTTCTTCTAATATTTTGCGTAGTTTTGTGACTTTCACTAATATTTAATTTTATTTGTTTATAATCATAAGCCATTCCCCATGCAGCATTCATAACATCCACACTTCCATCTTCGTTATAAGTTGCTATCATTAAAACTGGCATTGGAAATATTGCTGGTACAATTTTTAAATCTTTTCTCATTTTGCATTCCTCCTAAATTTTTATTTCTATCTTTATTTTATCCTTTTTCCTTACTTTTTGTAAATATCCATTTACAATCTTTACTGATTATAATCTGCTAGTGGGTTATTTTCGACAGCGCTTCGTACTTGTTCATTACTAACATGGGTATAGATTTGCGTTGTTGCAATGGATTCATGTCCCAAAAGCTCTTGCAATGCACGAATATCGACATTGCCATACTGATACATCAATGTGGCTGCAGTATGTCTTAATTTATGAACCGAATACTTTCGAATATCCAATCCTGCTCGTAAAAGCTCTTGTTTTACAATGTTTTGAACATTTCGATTACTAATACGTTTACGTCTTTCGCTCACAAATAAAGGATCTTTATCTTCTGCGTCTTTGATGACTTCTTTTGATCGTACTAATAGATATTCGTTAATTGCTTTCATACAAGCTTTATTTAAGTAGATTGTTCTTTCTTTATCTCCTTTACCAATTACCGTCATTTTTTCTTCTGAAAAATCAATATCTTTTAAATTAATGCCAACAAGTTCTGATAAACGCATACCACAATTTAAAAATAAGGTAAGGATCGCATAATCTCTTTCTGCATTACGATCTGTTTCTGGTTTAACTGTATCTAATAATTTCCTACTATCTTCTAAAGATAGATATTTTGGCATTCTTTTACCCAGTTTTGGTGACTCTAGGTTTTGAGCAGGATTAATTTCCAATCGATTTGCTTTTGCTGTTAAATATTGAAAGAAGATACGAATGGAAGACACTTTTCTAGCTCGTGTGGTAGGTTTGCTATCATAAACACGTTCTAAGTAGCTTAAAAACGCATGGATATCTTGCAATCTCACTCGTTTAATCACATCAAAACTCATATTGGTTACGTAATGAAGATCCATATCCTTAATTTCTTTTTCATTTTTCAAATCCACGATACGATATTGATAAAGTAAAAATTTGAAAAAGTGAACGAGATCATAGTTATATTCTTTTATGGAATTCTTTGAACGATTTTGAATCGAGGCAGAATAGTCTAAAAATTCATTTAAAAATTCTGGGTTATCACGGCGATCGATCAAAATGATTACCTCCTTTTACTTTAGTAACATTATAATATTGAATCTTTATTTTTTCCATAGAAATTCTTAGGAAAAACGAAAAAAATAGTAAAACCATAGATTTCAAAAAATCCTATAGTTTTACTTTATTGTTCTTTTTCAATTTTTTCAATTCATTTATTTATTTTATATTCATAACAAAATTGGTTGTAACTGTTCGTGATCTAAAGCAGCTTCTAAAGTAGGAATTACATATTTAGGATCAAAAACTAACGAACGTGGCTTTGTGATTGGATTATCCTGTCGGAACGGAACAAAATAATAATTGGTACGATTCAATAATTTACCAATATTTTCTGCACTTCCAGATAATCCGTCGTTTGTTGATATTGCAATAACAACCGGATTATTATTTCTCAAATGCGACTTAGTTGCCATTGTAGCAGGCGTATCGGTAATCGCATTTGCAAGTTTTCCCATCGTATTACCAGTACAAGGAGCAATAATCATAATATCCGTTAATTTCTTCGGGCCGATTGGTTCAGCTCCTTGTATCGTCGATATTATTTTCTTTCCCGTCATCTTTTCAATCTCATCAATAAATTCCTGTGCTTTTCCAAATTTGGTATCCATACCGTATGCGTTCGAAGACATGATCGGAATAACCTCTGCTCCTTCCTTTAGAATATTTTGGATTTCTGGTAATGTCTTCGAAAATGTACAAAAAGATCCTGTCAGGATGAATCCCACTTTTTTATCTTTTAGTTTCAAAAAAATCCCCCCTCTCTTCTATTCTCTCTATATCATATGAGTTGAAAAAAACGGATGACATAAGAACAAATCTAATATTTACATAATGTTGTAAAATGTGTAAAAAAATGGTATAATAGATGTATTGTAAGATTATTAATAAAGGAAGTTAGTATGAGAGAAATAAAAGCAAAGTTTCGAAAAAATTTAATGCATGCCTTAAAATATACCGATACAAGACCAAAAGAACCCATCTATATTAATGATTTTTTAGGGCTTTTGCATCAATATATTCAAAAATTAAAACAGGAACAACCAGATTTAACGGTAGATCAATTGAGAGAAATCCTAAATCAGGATATTTTTGAACTATCAAAATCTGTTTATAGTGGTTGTATTGCTCCTGACATGTATATGGAATATGCTTGTGCCCTCTATTTAATGCAACACCCACAAGAAGCAAATGAACTCTTTGATCGAATTGAAAAAGAAGATTTAGAGACCTCCCACGAATATTTTCAATCACAAGAAAATTTTACGGATAATCTAATGGAGTATGTTTTAGCATTAAAAAAGGATTTTCCAGAGATATTAAAGAACTTTTCGGATGAATTTATTACGGCCGAACTTGAAGAAATTTTAAGTTCTTCCAAACTTTCTCCTCAAGAGAAGAATAAAAAAGCAGAAGCTTATATCAAAAGCGAAATTCTTCCTATGTATCAAGCAAGATGTCGATTAGCGGTTCGTCTTCGTACAATTGGAGTACGAGCTTTCTTACCAGAAGATACGAAATTGCAAGAAAAAGATTTACGCAATACGCTCGTAAAATATATTTCGGATATTACTTCTCAATTAAAGAAATTAGGGTTATTTGATCGATATAACCAAGTGCATACTTCCCAAATGAGAAGAATGAAACTTCCAGAACTCACTTACTCTAATCAAGATTTAGAAGTCGTTCTAAACCCAAATTATTTAGCACATTTACCAATTGACGATTTATTAGCTTTAGGCGTATTTTGGCTTAATCGATATACCAAAGAGTTAGATACTTATTCTGAAGCAATGTTTGCAATCGAACAATTTGATTTATTACCACAAATGTTGGCTTCTGATGATATTGGATCAATTACCGTTCCAGATGATCAATTAAAAGAAATGCTTTTAAAGATGCATACGTTATACTATCCTTGCGAAACTTTCTTTCAAGAAAAACAAGCAGAATATGATGCAATTGAAGATGAAGAACCATTGTCTCAGGAGGAAGAAGAAGGAAACTATATTCTCTTTTCTTACGATCCTCTTGTTAAACAAATTACAGAAGATTATGGTGGTGAATATGAAGAATATTTCCAAGCAGCACTTCTAAATCTAGAACATAACTTAGAAAAAGATGTTCGCCTATATGCGAAAATGCAAAACCCGATCTCTTCTGCCAAAACAACCAAGGATGATTTCATTACTTCCCTATTGCTTAGTCTAGAAATTAATCCAAACCTAATCAATGGTGGAATTATTTTAGATGATCTTGCTTCTCCAGAAGATATTCGATCACAAAGATTTGTTGGTATTGCCTTAGATTGCAATTTAACGACACCGATGAGACAACATATTCGTTTGGATGTTTTAAAAGATTTTCTTCAGTCCTTTACAGGAAATACAAAAATACAAATCTATGAAGGAAATAGCGACTTCCGCGAATGGTTTGGTAAAACACTTAGTAACTCACTTTGTATTCCTTTTAGTAAAAAATCCGGAAAAGCTATTAAAGATTCTTTAAAGAAAAAAGAAGGCTTGTCTTCACAAGCACAAAAATATCTACAACATTTAGAATTTTTAAGAGATTCTAAACATGTGCCCGATCATTTAAAAACAGAGATTATCAATGCGAAAGGAAAAAAAGAAAAAGTTTTTCAAAAAAGATATATTGATCTTTCGGATGGAAAAGTTTATCGATTCGAGAATAATGAATATGTACTTTTCTCTCCTGAAGAGCCTAAGAAAGGAGATACTGAATATGATGATGAGCAAAGAGAAATTTAAACAAGCTTTTCAAGCAAAAGATTATGTTACTTGTATCCAATTCTTAAGAGAAGAAATCAAAAATAGATTAACGCAAAAAATACAGCAAGTTAATCCAGATTTTGAATATGCGAGCATTCCTCAATTAAAGGAATATTCTTTCCGTTATTTAGATGACGAGGAAAAGTCAATTGCTTTAAAACTTTATCAATATTCTTATGAAGAAGTTCCAGAACAATTGGAATTAAATGAATTATTGGAAATGTACGAAACATTGGAAAAAGTAGCATAGAAGTTTTAATGGATACTAATACAATTAATGGATTAATCTTAGAAAAGAAGGAACCTATTTTTAGGTCCCTTCGTATTTTTTATTTTTTACTTTTCTTTTAAATATCTTTTTAATAAAAAAGTTAGGAAATATGGGAATGTATAAAATTTTCCGTTAAATCCGATATTTTTATTACAAAGTTTGATACCATATTTAATATCTTTATATGTTGTATTATTAATTAAATTGTTAAGTGAAACTGTTGCTTTATCATTTGCTTTTACTTCGACTGGAATCAAAGAGCTTTTATCTCTTATCATAAAATCCATTTCAATTTTTTTACTATCGTCACGATAAAAATATAAATCATAGCCTTCTTTTACCAGCATGTCACTTACAATGTTTCCATATAAAGCTCCTTTGTATGTATTCATATTCTCGTTGTTTCTTAAATCTTCTTGTACTTCTTCATCAAGTGAACCAATTAATAACCCAGTATCAGCAAAGTATAGTCGATAATTATCTGGATTGTAATTTCCTTTTAACGGAAGGCAAGCTTGTTCCATTGCATAAGAAACGTTCACAATTCCAGCGTTCGCAAGCCATTCAATAACTCCTACATATTCACGATTTCTTGCTCCGTCTGCAATCTTAGAAATTTGGAATTTTTTATTTTCATTGCCTAAAAATACTTGTATTTTTCGATAACAATTTAATATCTTAGTTTTGTCCAATCCTCCAGCATATTTTGTAATATCTTCTTCATAATCTAGTAAAATTTGTTGTTGCATTTTTAGAATGCCACTAAAATTTTTGCTTTCGACAAATTGACTAACGATCGCAGGCATCCCCCCTACAATCATGTAATCTTTAAAATTAGATAGCATAACTTCATATTGGGTATTACTTAATGGCTTAAGTTCTAACATATGCTGATATAAATCATTAACTTGTTCGTCATTGTATCCTTTTGCCCATAGAAATTCTTCGAAATCCAAGGATCTCATAATATAATCTTCTTTATTACCTACACTATTCGATTCAATCTCTTTGTAATTAATCCCCATTAAAGAACCAGAACAAATAACATCATATCTACCATCCTCACGAAAAGCTTTTAATGAAGTAGCAGTACTAACACATTCTTGCATTTCATCAAAAAAGATTAATGTATTCTGTTCATTTAATTCGATTTCTGGCATTTTTAACGTTATGTTTTTAATAATTTGATCCACTTCAAAACCATCTTCAAATATTGTTTTAAATTGTGGTTGAAGCGCAAAATTTATTTCAATAAAAGTTGAGTAATAGTTGACTCCAAAATTTCTAATTGCATTTGTTTTTCCAATTTGTCTTGCACCTTTTATAATTAAAGGTAATCGATTATCATTCTTTTTCCAATCTATAAGGTAATTATCAATTTTTCTTTTTAATCTTTCCATATAAAAACCTCCTAAAAATAGTTTATCACATTTTTAGAAGGTTTTCAATACTGTTTTATCACATTTTCAGAAAGGTTTTAAAGGTGATTTATCACATTTTCCGACAAATTAAACACTTTTTTCTAAATTTTCTTTTATATATTTACATATGTCTCCAAATAGTTTGGATCACACGATTATACAATCGCACACACTTTTTCTTCCTTCTTTTTAAAATCTTTAAATTTTCTATGTAATAGCTTTTGTAATTTTTCATATAAAAATCGGAAAATTAATGGTAAAAAGATAGCTGCAATTGAATAAATAATATGCGATTGAGCTATTCCAGCGGTATAACTATAATATATAGTACTCTTAAATCTCTCTACACTAAATCCTTCTAAATTTAATATTGGAGAAAGTTTCCATATCAATAGATTTAGCATAAAAACCACAAATAGATGATGTAACATGATATCATAAGTATGATTGCTTATATAATTAACTATCTTACTTTTCCCTAATGCTGGTACCAGTATTTCAGATATCTTAAGCCAAAATAAAATTCCCGTAATACTAACGATGATTGGAGTAATTAGTATTTTATTTTCAAATTCCATAAAAACTACAGTATAAGGAACTTTTCCTTCAAGTTTTATGAAAATAAGTTGTACAAGAATAAGTATTAAAAAATAAATAGCATTATTTATTTGAAACTTTCCTTCTATCTTTGTTTTATAAACATACCCTAACTGATAAAAAAACAAAAAGAATCCTGTTCTAAGCAAAGGAAGATAATATTGACTTATATCCTTCTGTGCAAAAAAGATAGAAACGATTGAGATAATCAAAAAGAAAAATAAAGCTAATACATCGTTCCATATTTTAGCCATTGAAGCTAGTTTCCTTATTAAAATATAAATAATACTTACTAAAAATAACGCAAGCAAAAACCACGAAGCTAAATTTAACATATATTGATGTCCCCCTAGCCAAGGACTTATAAATAGCGATCTAAAATTAATTGATACCCCATATGAAATAACATTGAGTTTTCTTAAAATAGTAACAATAATTCCATATATAACATTCCATATAAAGTACGGAATTACTAATTTTTTTACTTTCTTTAAGAGATATCCGTTTTTTCCCCATAATTTGTTTTCGTTTTGAGGATTATAAAAATATCCAGAGATGAAAATGAATAAAGCCATATGAAAAGAATAATATGGAAATATATCACTAGCTAGTCTGATAGGATCTCCAGTGTGTCCTAATACAACCATTATTATTCCGAAAAAAGATAATAACATCATCTTCTTGTTACTTTTAACTTTAGTATTCAATTTAGTTTCTCCCCTTTTAGATTCTTATGTAGTATTTTCGATACTTTATTTAGTTTTAAATTCATTACTTCTGAGATTTTAAAATTATAAAAGTGTCACATATCTTTTCTTCTTTATTTTAAATTATTTTTTACACATTGTAAAGCTTCAGCAATTACTTTGTCCATGTCAAAATATTTGTATTGTCCAAGTCTTCCTCCAAAAATAACATGAGAATCGTTTTTAGCAAGTTCTAAATATCTCATATAAAGAATTATTCTTTTCATTATTAATGGTATAATATGGTTCTTTTTCTTTGTTCCATTGATCTGGGTATTCTCTTGTAATTACAGTTTTAGGTGTTATTTGTGTTGAGTCAAAATGTTTGTGCTCAATAATACGTGTATATGGAATCTCATATTCGGTATAATTAACAACCGCATTTCCTTTTCAAATCGTAAGCTTCTATATTCCAACTCTCCATATTGAATTTTGCAAATTGATTAATATATTTCCAAACTTCTTCATTAGAAGTTTGGAAATATATGCACCATACTTATGTACTTGTATTCCTTCAACATTTTCTGTATAGATATTTCCGGCAATATGATCTCTTTTTTCAATAACAAGTACTTTCTGGCCTCTTTTCTTTGCTTCATAAAGTTTGTAAGGAATAATCTAATGAATGGGCAAAACAAAATTTACAATCTAATATTCATCCTTTAAAAGGTTGAAATTTTGATTTTTAATCATCTTCCATTACGAGTTTTGTTTTCGTTTTGATAGTAAAACTTCAGTAATATATTTTAAATTAAGAGAACTGTATATAGTCACTCCTAAAATAACTTCAACTATAATCATAACTAAGTTATTTTCTATGAATTGACCTATAAATTGTATGCTTATAAACATAATTAATCCAGAAAAAATAAAATATAAAACTGGCTTTAAAAAAATTTTAAAATTAATTTCTTTTCTTGATAAGAAAGATTGCAAAATAGTAATTAAAACCTCAGAGCAAACAGTTGCTATACAAGCTCCTAACGCAGCAAATTTAGGAATTAATATTACGTTTATTACCAAATTTAATAAAGCTCCCAAGATAGTTGTGCTTATATAGATATTATCATTTTCTTTTGGAATTAACCATTGAGTTCTTATTACATTCGCCCATGCAGTAAAAGGTATTGTAAAAGCTAATAATTTTATTAAATTTCCAGAATGACTATACTCGTCTCCTAAAAAGAATACTGCGAATTCAGATCCAATTGCAACTAACCCCAAAAAACAAGGTATAGCTAAAAATATGATAAATTTTATTGCTTTAAATAAATAATCTTTTACTTTTTCGAATTCCATGTTAGCTACTAAATTTGAAATTTTAGGTAGCATAACTGTTCCTAATGCTGTAATAAATCCTATTGGAATATTTATAATTTTTTCAGCATATTCATAATAAGCTACCTCTTCTACCGAACTTAATAGCCCTATCATAATTTTTCCCATTATTTTATAGACTGAGTATGATATTACTGGAATAAATAAGATTATAATTCCTTTAATATGCTTTCTTATGTCTTTGTTGTTTAATTTTAATCCCTTAAATATAATATATTTTTTTATGCTTACCCACAATACTAATTGACTAATCAACGAACTTAAAGCCATAATCGCAGTATACAAATACAAATCATTTTTACTCTTTACAAAAATGAATATTAAAGCAAGTGATATTACTTTAACCAAAATATTTCTTGTAACAGTTTTTTTAAATTCTTCTAAACCAAAATATAACCAGCTAATATCCAATAATGTAGATAACAAAAAGATAACTTCTATAACGCTTATTATGAAATATTCTGAAATAAAAATACAATATAATATATATATTATAATCGAAATGGCTGTAAAAATAAACTGTAATCGATAAATCGATAAGAATTCTTTAGAAAGCTGTTCTTTCTTATCTTTATTCTTAGCAATTGTTCTATTTCCGTAGTTACTAATTCCTAACATTGCAAATATCATAAAATAATTTACAATAGAATATGTATACGAATAAATTCCGTTTCCTTCTACCCCCAAAGTTCTAGAGACATAAGGTACAGTCATTATTGGCAAACATAAATTTAATAATTGGTAAGCAATATTATATAACAAATTTTTTTTAAGCTTTGTTATCATTATTAATTCCTCTTAGTAATGTATTTTGAGAAAAGTTTTTCATATTAGCTAACTCTTCTTCATATTTCTTATAGTTGACTTCTTTTAGATAATCAAAATCTTCATTATAATTTGATGGTATAAGTCTATCCGCTATACACAGTTGATTAATTAAAGTTCTTACTCTATCATCATCCCCATACATTTCCCCATTTTTAATTACCCAAAATTTTTTCTGATAAATTGTAGAAAAAATGGTTCCATGAAAGGATGTCGTTATAACAAGTTCGGCATCACGAATTAAAGATAAGTATACACCAGGATTTTGCTTTTTTGGTAAATAAAAATTAGAAAAATTCATCAGTTTTAAATAATAACTTCTTGGATTCCAAGCAATTACTCTCAATCCATACTTTTTAGAAATTTTGTTAACTAGTTTGTTTATTTCTGGTTTATATGATGGAGAATAATAAAAAATATATTTTCCAGAAATATTTTCATCATAAGAATCCTCTATTTTTTGATAATCTTCTCTTTCTAATAAAAGTGTCGGATCAAGAACAACAGGAACATCAATATTTAAAATTTCCTTAAGCCATTTTTTACCATTTTCTTCTCTTATAGTAAGAAGCGAAAAATCGTTTAAGTATTCTATATATTTTCTCATTTCTTCTTCCGAAAGATAGTTTGACATTTTTTTTGCTCCAAAGCTAGGAGCATAAGCTATTTTTTTACAATTTGATACAAACGGTAAAAAATATGATTCATCAAAATCATCAATTGTTACATTCCAAACTTGATCACTTCCGCATATGAATATTTCATAATTGAATTTATAGTCTTTCAATTCTTTTATCATAGAAAATTTAGCTTTAGATAGCTTTAGATTATCATGGATAAACTTTTCATAATTTTTATATGTATTCTTTAATATTTTTCTTCTCGGCAACAAAACTATATTTTTTAAAATATTTTTTATTGAATTGTTTTTAAATACTATTTTATATAATTGTTGTTGACCATCATTCGAATAATTAATGACTTCAACGTCAAAATTATTTTTTATTAAAAATCTTTGCAAGGCATAAGCTTGTAAAAAAGAGCCACAATTGTGAGATGCATGAAATGTTATAATTCCTATTTTTTTCAAAAAAATCAAATCCTTTCTACCCTATATTTTTCTTTTGGTTTCTTTAGCAAATTTTTTATTTTAAATAAATGAAAAATAAACTTGTACATTTTTTTGTGTATAAAAAACAATAATATTCTCTTGCTTATTGTAAAATACTTTAAATATTTAAACTGTTCTTTTAATGTATTTATGTATTTTTGGTTCTCTGTTAACTGCTTTAAGTTATTCTTATTGTATTTTTTTTCATAGCTATATCGATCAAAAAATACAAGCCATGCATTTAAAATGCTTACTTTTTGTATGTATTCTAACTTATCATTTTTAACTAATTTTAGTAATTTTTCTAGTTCTTTTTGGTATACATTGTCTGAATTTAAAAACTTAATATTGTATCTATTAGTTGCTGAAGAACTATTAATGTAGTAATTATATATATTTTCATTTATAAGTGTAATGGTTTTAACCTTAATATAATATTCTAAATTGAAAAGGATATCTTCTCCGTTAATTATATCAGTATGAAATTTAATATTTTCTTTTCTTAGTTCTTCCGTTAAATATAATTTTGACCAAATACAAGATAAATGCCCTTCTGAATTTAATCCTGTTATTCTTTTTATTATTTCTTGAGAATCTATATTTTTAATATTTTCACTTGAAAATACAACAAACTTATTTTCTGGAATCATTTGTTTTTCTACTATTCTTGACCATCCGCTGGACAAGAAGTCGTCTGCATCAACGAACATGATCCACTCGCCAGTAGCTTTATTTATTCCACAATTTCTAGCTTCTGACACTCCTTTATTTTCTTGGCTAATTATTTTTATCTTTTCTTTATATTTTTTTAGAAAAATTTCTAATATTTCAAGAGAATTGTCTGAAGATCCATCATTAATAGCTACAACTTCATATTGAAAATTAGGAATGTCATTAAAAATACTTTCTAAACAATTTGAGAGTGTTCTTTCTGAATTGAAAATAGGAATAATTATACTAAGCATTTTATATCACCCTATTCTTTATAAATTTTAAAAATTTTAATAGTTTAAAACATCTATTTGATATTAGAATATATAATTTTTGTTTAAACGATATTTGCTTAGAAGTCATAATTTCTTTATAATACTTTTCTATACTTTTTTTTATTTTTATATATATCTCTGTATTTTTACATTTTGTAACTTTATATTGTTGTTTTTGTTGTATTGAGAGTTTTAGATATTCATATTTATAAAAAATTAAATTTTCTAAAGATTTTTCCTTAACTATTTCTAAAACTTTATCATATGCATAAATTTCTGAAATTTTCTTCTCATTGTATGTAGAATTATATGCACTTTTAGGATTTTGATAGTAATTATATAAGTATTCATTTAAAATAGAAATCCTTTTTACATTCTTTGCAACCTTTACGTTGAACAATAAGTCTTCACCTATCGTAATTTCTGTGTCAAAATAAATATCATTTAATATTGATTTTTTATACATTTTGTTAGTTACAAACCCTTTTGCTCCTCCTGTCAATGCTTTATAGTACTCTTCTTTTGAAAGAATTTTAGTTTCTAGCTGCAAAGGTCTTTCTATTTGATTTGAATACTCATAATTAACATTTACAACACATATCTCTGTATCATTTTTTTTACAACTATCATACATTTTCATAATAAAATTTGGGTCAACATTATCATCGCTGTCGATAAAGGAAACATATTCTCCAGTTGCAATCTTCAATCCTAAATTTCTCGCATTGGAAACACCTTTGTTGGTTAATCTTACTAATCGAATTCTCCTGTCTTTTTTTTCGTATTCTTCACAAATTTCTCTGCTAGCATCTGTTGATCCATCATCTAGCAAAATAATTTCTAATTCTTTATATGTTTGATTAACAACACTTTCTATACACTTTTTTAAATATATTTCTGAATTATATATAGGTATAATAATTGATATTAGCACAGACACTTTATTAACCCTCCTTGTTAAAAATAGTTGTATAATCTCTTACTTGATTTGCATCAGACAATACGAAAGCTTTAACAAAGTATACACTATACATAACTAAAATTATTGAAATTATTGTTATAAATATCTTTTTTGTTACAGCAGGATTGTTTTTTAATAAGAACACATTATATGGAATCGTAATTATTTGAAAGAAATCAAATATTTGTTCTAATCTGTATGCTTGAGATAAGTTAAACGAAAAAATACAAATAATTACGGATATTAACTGTAGCTTTAAATAGAAATTATATTTTAAATCAGTCTTTGAATAGTTTTTATAATTAAACAAAAATACTAAAAATAAAACTGTATTTATAATTAACATTGAATATAGTGGATCAACAACCATTTTGTCACTAACAAAATAATTATTATATGAAGTCCAACTCAATAAAAATCCTAAAATATCACTTATAAAAAATGATACTCCTATTGCACCAACCAATATAATTAAGATTTTTCTTATATCTAGTTTTAAGTAGTACAAAGGATAAAAAAGTAAAAATATTAAACTACTCTTATGTATTGACGTTGCAATTAAAACTGTAATAAGAAATTTTATTGGTTTTTTTTCTTCTACAAATCGCAATGTTAAAAGTCCTATTGCAACAGCCATATAATTTCTCATTCCATTCATTGTTAATAAGAATGCACCTGACAAGAAAAAAATACATATACTTAACCATTTTATTTTAGATGTTTTATATATTACATAAAAAGTTATAAAAGTAATAATAGCTGATCCTACTGTAAATAATATCACTGAGTTCTCAGATAACTGTGCTAATATAATAACTAAAATACTAAATCCGAATTTCATACTTTTGCGTTAAAAATTCGAATTCATTAAACCTATCACCATATATAGCGACATTTTCAAAAGTTGGACCATAGTTTAACCAAGTATCAATACCAACATTATATCGGATTGACGGGATGATGAAAAATGGTAAAACAGATAAGACTAAAAATAGATTTTTTTGATTTTTAAATTTTACAGATAAGTAATAAAATAGCAATGTGAGAAAGAATGCCACAAGATATATTACCATTTTTATCTCCTCCTTTGTTTTATTTTTAACATCTATTTTTTATATTTCTATACTTTCATTATTTCTACTTTCGAATAACTATTAACTGTTACTCTACTTTTTGTAAAGTTTTTCTAATATTTTGAATCTTCTTACATCCAATATTAAATGCATGTTGATAAATATATGAAATAATAATAGTTAATATAAATGATACGATGAACAACCTAAATGAAGAGAATCCTTTAACCATTAAAATATTGATAATTACCTGATGCCATAAAAAGAATTCCATTTCATATTTAGCAAAATATAGTATTAATTTATTTGAAATAAGTTTTGAAATAAAACCTTCTTCAAACGCATATATAAAAATTAGAATTAATCCAATAAAAACATAAATTCCCCTATACCAAATTTCATTATATTTTATAGTAAGAAAAACATATGTGATGAGACTTAATAGCTCAAGAGCACTAAAAATTATAAATCGATTTTTAATATTTTTATCAGATAATTTATCTTTTAGTTCTGAAAAACATGATCCTACAATACAAGCAAGAAAATATTCTATCATTCTTATCAGCGGGTAGGAATGTAAACTAAATGATAAAATTCCTGGAAATTGAATACGAGCATATTCCAAAAATAGACGAATAATCAAAATAGCAATAAATAAAATGCATTTTTTCTTTTTATCTAATTTAGATAAAATACTCATAATAAAAGGGGTGCAAAAATAACAAAATAATAGGGCTGACAAGAACCAAGAAGCTCCATTAAAGGTCCCCGTACACTACGATTGGACAAGTAGTATATTTAAAAGCCCCATTGTCATTAATGCTCCGTTTAAAATATAACCTTTAAATTTAATCAAGAAAATTAAAGCTATTAACATCGTAATTATATATAAAACATAAAATTTCTTTATGCGTTTCGTCACAAATCTTATCGCTTCGTAAATCGTCCCTTGAAATCCAACATAGCTATAATTATAAGCATACAAAAACCGGAACATATAAATAATATTTCACAGGCACGAGCTCCTAAATCTGGGTAAGATAACAATTCGCAATGCCATATAAAAACAGCAAGCAAAGCCAACACTTTAAATGCAGTTAGAGAATTAATCCTAGGCTTATCCTTATTGCCATCTTGTTTTTCCATAAAATCTCCCCTCTCATATTTTATATATACACTTACTAAAATTATTTTTACTTATTTGTCAGAATTTGTTGTGTAAAAATTTTGTATAAAACTGACCATTGTTTTTATATTATATTTTGAATCTTTGACAGCATCATATATATTTTCTCGATCGTATTTTTCAAAATTTAATATATTTTCTTTCCATTCTTCTATATTTTTCTTCTTTATTCCTAAAAACTTCGTTAATTGACTAATTTTTACTTCTTTTGTTATAGCACTTGAAAATAGGCATCTTAATCCAGAAACTTGAGCTTCTATTCCTACAACAGGTAATCCTTCAAAAAAAGATGGAAGTATAAAACAATCCATTGCTTGATATAATTTATTTGCATCTTTTACTACGCCTAAAAATTTAACATTTGATTCTATATTTATCTTTTTTACATATAATTTTATTTTTTCAATCAAACTTCCGTCTCCGGCTAATAGTAATACTGCTGATTCATCTACCTTTATTACTTCTTTAAAAACATCAATTATATATTTATGATTTTTTTGCAATTCAAATCTTCCGATATGACCTACTACCAATTTATTCTCAATATTTAATCTTTCTCTCTCTTGTTTTCTTGTTTCTGAATTAAATCGATATAATTCCATATCTATTGCATTAGGAATAACTTCAAATTGACGTTTTCCAAAAAGAAACTTTCCTGCTTCGCTAGAGCAAGCAAAATTATGCGTACTTATATATTTCAGCGGCTTAATTAGAACAGATTTGATAAAGCCTTTTATATTTTTTTCAGTATTTGAATTATGACTATGCGCAATTCTTACTTTAACACCATTCTTTTTAGCAATAAAAAAATTTATAAACCCAATGCTACTCATATGGCAATGAATAATTTTATATTCTGGATGCTCTTTATAAAAGGAATTTAAATCAGCCATATATTTAAAAATATTATTGTCGTCTCGAAGTGTCATCCTATATATCTTCCCACCCAATTTTTCTATTTCGTCATCAAAATGTTTTCGTTCTTTGTAATGAACTAGAAAATCAAATTGAATACTTTCACGGTCTATTTTTCGATAAATATTCATAATAAAATTCTCTAATCCACCTGCTTGCATATTAGGAACGATCTGTAAGACTCTTATCATTTTTTTTTAGTTCTCCTGTTCTCTTTTTTCGTAATAATTTTATATAAATATATTTTCTTATACAGTTAGGCAAAAGGCAAACTATAGTATGAGACACACACCCTTTTAAATAGTTTCCAAAAGAAAAATAACCATCTTTTAGCTGGATAGTTTTAAATTTTAGCATGGTTTTAAGATATTTTATTCCACCACGTCTTTTATAAAAGTCTTCCCCTATTCTCATTGAAACTAATGGTTCTTGTATATTATAACATTGACATCCATTTTTTATCATTCGTATATAAAGATCATAGTCTTCGCATAAATAAAAATCTTTGTAATTTCCAGCATTGATTACTTCACTTTTTTTATATAATAAAGATGGATGTCTAAAAGGACACCTAGTCTTAGAAAATTTCACGATTTCATCATTTGTTCTTGGCAATTCAACATAACTGACAACATTTGATATTTCTCCATAAAATTCATCAACATTTGTTCCAACCATTCCTAAATCTGGCTGTTCTTCAAACATTTTAAATTGTTCCTCTATCCTTGTAGGATAGCTATAATCATCTGAATCCATTCGTGCAACATATTCGTATTTACATTCTCTAATTCCTATTGCTAATGCAATTCCTAGTCCTTGATTTTTTTCTAATCTAATGATATGAAATAAGCTGCCATATTCTCTTTCATAAAATTTTATTATTTCTTCTAATTCTTCTGTTAATTTTCCGTCTTCGACAATAACAAAATCTGCGGTTGGGACTGTTTGTGCCAACATGCTCTCTATACTATATTTCAGCCAATCTGGTTTTTCCTTATAATAAACACTCATTAAGACGCTATAATTTTTCATTTATACAGCACCCTCTCTTTTTAGAACTCTCTTAATTGTTTTTAAAATAATCTTTAAGTCTCTTCTATTTCCTCGTCTACTGCAATATTCTTCGTCTAATTTTAGTCTGTCTTCAAAAGATAGATTCGCTCTTCCAGCAACTTGCCACGGACCTGTTAGTCCAGGCTTCATTTTGATAATGTAGTCATAGTATTCACCCATATCTTCTTTTTCTCTTGGAAGATATGGTCTTGGTCCCACTAAACTCATCTTTCCGATCAAAATGCAAAAAAACTGTGGCCACTCATCTAATGAAGTTTCTCTTAGAAATTTACCGGTTTTGGTAATACGCGGATCATTCTGTAATTTCTTGTTGATCTTAAATTCTTCTGCTGCTTCTGGATTTTCTTTTAAATATTTTTCTAAGACATCATCAGCTCCGATTACCATACTTCGGAATTTATAAATTCGAAAGATTTTTCCGTTTTTTCCAATCCTTAATTGTTCATAAAAAATTGGTCCATTTTCTTTGTTAATCAAATTTAGTACCCAAACAATAATTGTTAAAGGAATTAAAAGTAAAGTACCAACGATTCCCGCCAATAAGTCAATAGTCCTTTTTAAGACAAGACTAATGAAATTCCTGACTGTTCTTTGTGCGATCTTTTCATCGTGTTCTTGGTTCTTTCTTCGAAAATCAGCAATTTCTTCTTCCCCCATACTATTCAATTGCTCAAGAAGATTTTTTTCATCAATATTTTTTAAACTTGCATTCATCTTTGTAATTCCTCTTTTAAAAATTGTTATCGATTCAAAAAAACATTTTCGATACTTGCAATTAAAATCCAATTTTTAGTATCGATTCTAATCTTTTATGTCCTCGCAAAGTTGATACTTAGCGATTTTTCCTTTTCTTATATAGGATATCAAAAAAACATAAGACTGTCAATAAATAATTTATTTTGTCATACTTTCCCTATGTAGTTACCATATTTTTATCGAATGACTAAGTCTGTAATTTTCTTTCTTCTTTGATCTAGCCTCGATTTTTTTAGAAAGTAATTAAGTGCAAAAAAGAAGAGATACCTCTTAACTTTTAGGTACCTCTTTCTTTTTGGCTCTATTTTCTTTTACTTTCTAGCCAACTAATTCTTTGGTATGTCTAGCAATAACTAACTCTTCGTTTGTTGGTACTAACCATACTTTTACTTTTGAATCATCGGTAGAAATCTCTTTTTCTTCTCCTCTTAGTCCATCATTCTTAGCAGGATCTACTTTTACTCCTAAGAATTCTAGATATTTACAAATTCCTGCTCTTGTAATGTCTCCGTTTTCTCCAACACCACCAGCAAATGCGATCACATCAATTCCGCCCATAGCAACAGCATATTTTGCAATATATTGTGCTACTGTGTAATCATACATATCCATTGCTAATTTTGCTCTTTCATTTCCTTCTTTCATAGCTGCTTCGATATCACGGAAATCTGCAGAAACTCCAGAAACTCCATATACTCCAGATTCTTTGTTTAGAATCTTATTAATTTCCTCTGTTGATAGATTTTCTTTTTCTATCAAGAAAGTTACGATGGATGGATCTAAATCTCCGCAACGTGCACACATTGGAATACCTGCAATTGGTGTTAATCCCATACTTGTATCAACTGAAACGCCACCTTTTACAGCACAAAGACTTGCACCTTGTCCTAAATGGCATACAACTGTTTTTAATTCTTCAACTGGTTTTCCCATTAATTCAGCTACTCGGTGAGATACATAGTAGTGAGAGGTTCCATGGAAACCATATTTACGAATACCATATTTTTCATAATATTTATATGGGATTGGATAAATATATCTTTCTTTTGAAATAGTTTGATGGAAAGCTGTATCAAATACACCTACCATTGGTTTTCCAGGCATTACTTTTTTGCAAGCTGCAATTCCAGTTAATCCTGCTGGATTATGAATTGGTGCTAAGCTAATGCATTCTCTCATAGCTTCTTCTACATCTTCATTAATGATAACTGGTTTATTGAATTTTTCTCCTCCATGAACCAAACGATGTCCAATTGCAGTAATTTCGTCTAGGCTTTTAATTACTCCATATTCTGGGTTTAGCAATTGATCAATAATTAAAGAAATTGCCACTTCATGATTTGGGATCGATTGTTCTACAACATGTTTTTCTCCATTTACTTTGTGTGTTAAGAAAGAACCTTCTGTTCCAATTCTCTCACAATTTCCTTTTGCGATTACGCTTTCATCTGTCATATCAATTAATTGATATTTTAAAGATGAGCTTCCACAGTTTACTACTAATACTTTCATTTATATCCTCCTTAAATTTTATTAACAATGTTTTAATCTTGTGCTTGTGCTTGCAATGCTGTAATTGCAACGACACCCACAATATCTTTGCTTGAGCAGCCTCTTGATAAATCATTAACTGGTTTTGCAATTCCTTGGCAAAGTGGACCATAAGCTTCTGCTTTCGCTAATCTTTGTACTAATTTATATCCAATATTTCCAGCATCTAGATCTGGGAATACTAAGGTATTTGCCTCTCCTTTTAATGGACTTCCTGGTGCCTTTGATGCTGCAATTTCTGGTATAATTGCTGCATCTAGTTGTAATTCTCCATCACAAATTAAGTCTGGTGCCTTTTCTTTTAAGATCTTCGTTGCTTCTACTACTTTTTCCGTTAATGGTGAATGAGCACTACCATAAGTTGAATAAGATAACATTGCTACTTTTGGTTCTGCTCCCACTAGTTGTTGGAAACTTTTGCTTGATGAAATTGCGATCTCAGATAGAGCTTCTGGATCTGGATATTCATTTAAACCACTATCAGCAAAAATGAATGCTCCTTTTTCTCCATATTGGCAATCTGGTACAACCATTAAAAAGAATGCAGAAACTAATTTTGTTCCAGGTGCTGTTTTTAAAATTTGTAATGCTGGTCTTAATGTATCCGATGTTGAATGACAAGCTCCAGATACTAATCCGTCTGCATCATTTGATTTTACCATCATCATTCCGAAATATACTTCATCCTCCATCATTCTTTTGGCATCTTCTGGTGTAATTCCTTTATTTTTTCTAAGTTCATAAAAATAGTTAGCATATTCTTCTTTTTTATCTGAAGTGCGAGGGTTAATAATTTTTGCTTTGGAAATGTCTAAATTATGTTCTTCTGCCATTTTGCTAATCTTTTCTTCATCACCAATTAAGATGATATTGGCAAACCCCTCTTTTAAAACCATTTCTGTTGCTTCTAGTGTACGAATGTCATTACTTTCTGGTAATACAATCGTCTTGATACTTCTTCTTGCTTTTTCTTTTATATCTTCGATAAAAGACACTTAAACTCTCCTCCTTTAGTCCTATTTTTCTTATAACACGTATATTATATAAAGATTTTTGCAAAAGTACAAGTTTTTTCTTTTATTTTTTCCATTTTGAAATATTGACTTTTTAGTCTCTTTGAGATTTAATGAATTTATCTAGAAAAAAGGAGATTTTTAATGAGATTAAGTTACCAAATTGAAGAAAAAGATGAATATCAAACAGTTCAAGATGTTTTAAAAAATCAATTTCATATTTCCAATCGTTTATTTTCAAAACTAAAAAAGAATCCATGTATTTTTTGCAATCGACAACTTGCAAAACCAAAGGATTCTGTTCAAACGAATGATTTAATTGAAGTTTTGATTGATTTTGAAGAAGAAAGCGATAACATTGTTCCTACCTTTATGGATCTATCCATTCTTTATGAAGATGATTCTTTTTTGATTGTTAATAAAACTGCTGGAGTAACGGTTCATCCATCTTTTTCCCATTATACAGATAGCTTATCGAATGGAGTTAAAAACTATTTTGAAGCAAAAGGAATTAAGAAAAAGATTCGTCCCGTGAATCGTTTAGATAAAAATACTTCTGGCATTGTTATTTTTGCCAAAAATGAATATGTACAAGAATGTCTTGTTTATCAAATGAAAAACAAAACATTTCAAAAAGAATATATTGGCTTATGTGAAGGAATCTTTCAAGAAAAGACAGGAACAATTACTGGAAAAATTGCCAGAAAAGCAAATAGTATTATCGAACGAGAAATTAATTCAGATGGTGAGGAAGCAATTACTCATTATTCGGTATTAAACGAGAATCCAGATTTTAGTACAGTTCACTTTATTTTAGAAACTGGCAGAACTCATCAAATTCGTGTTCACTGCCAATCCATCGGACATCCTATTTTAGGAGATGACCTTTATGGTAAACCTTCTCCCCTTATCTCTAGACAAGCTTTACATGCTTACCGCGTACGTTTTGAACATCCAATTTTGAAGAAATCACTTTACTTCGAAGCTCCCATTCCAGAAGATATGAATCGCTTAATTTATGAGAATAATTTTAATCTTACATAGAAAAAGCAGGTGTATGCAACAACCTGCTTTTTCTGTCTGTTTAATCCCAAATGACTATAATGCCGAGAATACGGGAGTACCAAACGTGCATCGAAAGGTTTTCCTCAAGTTTTCTGACAATGTCTTTCTTCGCCTGCTTTGCGACCGTGTGCTCTAAATGAATTCGGACGATGGTCTTCCGCAACGGATGGATTAGTCGATAATTGACAATCTCATACTCCGCAGCTTCGGCTACATATTCATAAAAAACTTCGGGATTTAAGCGCATGAATCTCACGCCTCTTTCTTCCAAAATATATGTCGTAAGCATTTCGCTTCGAACTTTTTAATTATATCATATTAAAAAGAAAAAAGCAAAATTTCTTTTCATATTATTTTAGAAAATATATTTTGTATAAATTAAACGCCAATCTAGTTTTATATAACATTCCTAAAAAGCAATTATTCTTAGTTTTTGTAAACAATTTCAATCGTAAATTCACTCATCTTCACTATTTAAATCCTCCATAAAATCATTGATATTATTGTACGACATTTCTTTTTTCGGATTTTTCATCATTTTAATAGCTTCATTTATTGCTTCAATTGTTTCTTTATTATATCGAGGCTTTTTATTTCAAAAGTCATAGCAATCACCTCCATATTCTAGTATTATATATTTTTACTAGATTGTGTATACATTGTCAATTCTTTGTTATATATTATTTGTATTTTCAAAATCAATGGTGATATTTCCAATTCCGCCTTCTATTTTGATTTGGTTCTCTCCTGATCCATATCTTGTATGATTTCCTTGATTGGTTCCATTGATTTGAATATTACCAAGTCCTTTTTCCGCTAAAACGGTATAATCTTCTTCTTTTCCTAACAAGGTTAGATCCGTATCTCCAACGCCACATTCGATCTCACTCTTTCCCGTCATTTCAGCTTTTATGGAAATTGCTCCTACTCCTGCATTTAATTTTAAATTGTGAAAAGAAGTGTCCTCGATTATCGTTTCTCCTGCACCTCCATCGATGTCTGTTCTTTGAAAAGTTCCATTCTTGATTTCAAGAACCCCTGCTCCTTGATCAATGTCCAGATGCTCTACTTCAATATTGGATATTTCGATCTTTCCCGCTCCTGCATCAATTTCTAGTTTCCTTAAAATTGTATCATCCGGAACGGAAACAATGATTTCTCCGGAAACAGAATTGGTATTCCAAAACCAAGTATTTTCTTCCTCGATTTTTAAAGTTCCATTTTGTAATTTCGATGAAAATCGATTGTTTAAATTGTTTGCTTCCACTTTCCACTCTTCTCCTGGTTGTATGATTAAATTCGAAGCAATTGTGTCAATTTCGATCTCTCTTACATTTTGATAAGTTTCTGAAAATTGTTCTACTACGATCTTTCCTTCTCCAAATCCAATTTGTGCAAATGCGGATATTCCGATTAAAAGACCTCCTAGGATATTCACAATTAGGAAAATAGCGAAACAAATCGCTAAAACTTTAATGACTTTTTGACCTTCACTCATTTAATATCGACACCTCCAAACATGCAAAAGGATTCGATATAGATTGTTTTTTCATTTTCCTTTTGGTTAATTACTTTGTTTGAGGTTCCACCAAAAATAGCGGTTGATTTTACTTTTACGTTCACATCACTTGGTACAAAAATTTCAATTCCTCCAAAAATACTGCTTGCATAAATTACCGCTTCTTTTTCAATCATTGCTTTTCTTAAGTCTAATTCTACTGCTCCAAATACAGCATCTAAGTTTGCTCCTTTAAATGCCTCATCATCTTTCTTGACTTTTTGTCCAGAAAATGTTGCTGCAATAGATTCTAAACCATTCTTTTTTCCCTCTTTTACTTTTTGTGTTACTTTGTTTTTGATTACACTGTTAAAAATAATAGTAAGACCGATACCGATCAAGATCAAAGGTACAATTAATTTCGCAATTAACTGAAAATGAA
Source organism: uncultured Clostridia bacterium (assembly GCA_944393505.1). Lineage (GTDB taxonomy): Bacteria > Bacillota > Clostridia > TANB77 > CAG-508 > CALYAK01. Next base: position 71,165 of record CALYAK010000005.1, read on the forward strand.
TGACTCCATTAACAGCTAATAATAGAGCGATACCAATGAATAGTCCAATTAAGTTTCCGATCTTTCCTTCTGTCCCATAATCAAATAGCCCAATAAAACAAGGAACAATGATAAACAAGGTCCACCATCCTGGAAAGAAAATATTAATTTGTGTAATTCCTAATGAATTTGTTGCTAGAATAACACCAATAACAATAAAAAATATCCCCCATAAAATTTTACTAAATCGACTCATCTTTTTCCCCTTTTCTTTGATTTTCTTTTTTTCTCTAACAATTGTTAGTTTGATTTGCTCCTATTATATCGTCTTTTTGTTCGCTTGTATAGATGTTTTATCATAAATTGTTGTTTCATAAAAGCACAAAAAAAGAATAGATGTTCTGAAAACCATCTATCCTTCTTTGTTTTATTTTAATTTAAGTAAATCGATAAGCCGGGTTCTGTCTAGAATAGTCATTTATCTAGTACATATATTACTATATGTCTCAAGCCACCAAATTAAGAAGATGCCGAGCAGGCTTAGCCTTCTAGTCTCGGTGTTGCTCCAGATGGGGTTTACACGGACCCAGCATGTCACCATGCCAGCGGTAAGCTCTTACCTCACCTTTTCACCCTTGCCTTTACAGGCGGTTCTTTTCTGTTGCACTTTCCTTAAGGTTCCCCTCACTGGACGTTATCCAGCATCCTTGCTCTGTGGAGCCCGGACTTTCCTCGTACGCAACCTTTCGGTATTTGCTATACGCGACTATTTAACTTACTCCTACTTATTATATGATTTTCTTGAAAAAAAGTCAACCTAACTAATGTTTTCAATGGATTGCATTACATTTTTGTAATTTATATAAAATAATTCTGGATCTTTTAATGTAATGCTTTCTTGCATTTCTTTAATGAGTACATATACCTTACTAATATCCGCTTGCTTATTTTGACTTACCGATACATCATTCATCACTTGCTGAAAGCTGTTTTCCGCATCTTTTAAATAAGTAGCACAATCGTCCCATCGATCCATTTCAACAATCGCATAAGCATTTAAAATATGTGCTTTGGTATACATGATTTGTTTTCTGATGTTATCTGTTTCATATCCTCCTACCAATTTTGCCAAAGTAGAATAACAGTTGGTTAATGCAACTAAAGAATTCGTTTTATCTTCATTTTTTATTTGTAAGATGGATGCTTTTAAATCGTCAGAAAAACGTAAAATATCTTCTGCATTTCCATTTAAAGCATGTAGGTCTAATTCAATGACAGCCCAAGATGAATAAACCGTTTCTACAGTTTGCTTAATCTGGTTCCAATCTAATACATCTCGAGTATTATTTAAAATATTGTTGGAAATAATTTTGCTTTGATTAATTGCTTCCGTACTATCTTGTGAATCATTCCCTCCACTATTTTCTCCTCCCGCGCTCGATCCTCCTTCTGAATTGCTACCTTGATTTCCACTTTGTCTAGAACTTTGATCCGATCCACTTGCTGTTTCGATACGATCTGTTTGTACTTTATAGTCTTCATAAGAGATACTATTTAAATCATTTAAAATTAAGATCAAATTTGAATCCAAATAATGAACCTCTTCCCTTACTTTTCTTCTCAAATCTTCTTCTGAACTTCGATTTCCCTGAACATTCGAATAAATCATAAAACTCGCTAAGATTGTGAAAACTAAAATTAAAATCATAAGGATCATATTCAAAAATTTTTTCATATTCACTTCACCAGTAATTTCCCTTTCTTTTCCTTTTTAGTATGGGCAAAGCCAAGTGAAAATATTCTTTTGCATAAAAAAAAGAGTTTTGCAAAAACTATAAAAAAAGAAAAAAGGAATGAAGAAATGATGAAATATATTGCAAAACTTTATTCTTCCAAACCAAATGAAATTTCAAATTATTTAAATCGATTCTTTCAAGCGTTAGAAATTCCGAAAACATTGGAAAAACCAGATTTATTCGAATGGGAATCGGATTACAATAACCCGATTGATTTAGTGGATTTGATTAATTTCCATCAAGATCAATGTGATGATTTTCAAGTTGAACTCTGGATCTGTTTAGATAAAAATCTGTTTATTCATGTCACCAAAGAAATTGCCGATCAAGTTGTTCGCTATATTTATGAACGTTTTCCATACTAAAAGCGAGATGGTTTTGTTTTACCTCTCGCTTTCTCTTCTTTTTCTCTTTTTTATTTTTCAATGATGATCGTTACTGGTCCATCATTTAATAACTCAACTTTCATTTCTGCTCCAAAGACTCCTGGATAAGTTGGCACTCCTTTTTTATTACATTCTTCTAAGAAATATTCATACAAAGGATTTGCAATTTCTGGTCTTGCCGCTTCAATAAAACTTGGTCTATTCCCTTGACTACAATTTGCATAGAGCGTAAATTGAGAAACTACAATCATTTCTCCCTTTTCGTCTTGGATGGAACGATTCATCTTTCCTTGTTCGTCTTCAAAAACTCTTAGATTGGTTAATTTCTTTACCAAATAATCTGCATTTTCTTTTGTATCATTATGCGTAACACCTAATAGTACTAAAAATCCTTTTCCAATTTTTGAGATCATTTTTCCATCTACTGTTACACTTGCATGACTAACTCTTTGTACAACGATTTTCATATATCTTGCTCCTAGTGATTTTCGTTTTTTAATTTATTAAATTCGATTTTTCCTTGTCTTGCTCCACAATATGGACAAAATTTTGCATCAATAAAAACTTCTTCATAACAACTTGGACATTGTTTTCGCTCTTGCAATTTTAATAATTCTTTTCTCGTATCTGCAATCTCATCAGCCAAAGAATCAATTTTGGAACATTCATTCATCAATTCTTCTTCGATATAGACAATCTTATCTTTATCATCCGTATCCAGTACATGTTTTTGATAAACAATCTTTCCAATTTCTTGATAAAGATCATCAATTTTCGCTCGATTATCTTCTAAAATGGAATTTAGTTTTACTTTTTTGGCTAATTTTTCTGTTTGTTGAGCAGTAACATGATAAGTTTTGGATACACCTTTGGCCACTTTATTCAAAAATTCCATACGAAATCACTCCTTCTTTTGCACTATGTATAACTATATTATTCGATTTTCTGGCGAAATTATTCATGATTTCGTAGTTTTTCTTTCTTTAATTTTCAAATTTCTTTTCTCTTGTCATTAAACGTTTTACCGCTTCTTCTGGTTTTAAACCATGGAATAAGATATCATACACGGTATTAACAATTGGAAGTTCAATTTGGTATTGCTTTGCTAATTGATAAGCTGCTTCAATATTATCTACACTCTCGATTGTCATTCCAATTTCCCTTTGCGCTTCTTCTACGGATAATCCTCGTCCGATTAATTTTCCAGCTCTTCGGTTACGACTATGTTCACTTAAACAAGTAACAATTAAATCACCTAGTCCAGATAATCCATAGAAAGTTTCTTTTTGTGCTCCCATCGCTTCTCCCAAACGAGAAATTTCAACTAATCCTCTGGTAATTAATGCTGCAAAAGTATTGTCTCCCATTCCAATTTCTGCTGCAATTCCTGCACAAAAAGCAATGATATTTTTTAAAGCCCCGCCTAATTCTACTCCTTTGACATCATGAGAAGCATAAACTCTTAAGTTTTCATTCATAAAAAGAGATTGTACTTCTTCAATTACAGTATCATCTTTCGATCCAATCACAATGGCAGTAGGTATGGCGAAAGAAACTTCTTCTGCATGACTTGGCCCAGAAAAAATGCCGATTCTTTTTCCTGGTAACTCTTCCTCTGCAACTTGACTTAGTGTTTTTAAGCTTGTATTTTCTAGTCCTTTCGAACAAATAATAACAGGTTGATCTTTTAGAGCATCTTTGTATTGCTGAATCGTAGATCGAACGAAACGAGATGGCGTAACATGAATGATGATTTCTGCATCCTTTACCACTTGTTTGATATCCGTATCTGCTACAATTCCATCCGGTACTTTTAACCCCGGTAAGAATTTACAAGACCTTTCTTCATTGATTAAGCGTGCTTCTTCTTCATTAAAAGACCACATTTTGATTTCATTTCCTAAATTTGCCAAGTGCGTCGCTAAAGCAACTCCCCAACTTCCCGTTCCAATTACGGCTACTTTTTTCATTTGATTTCCTCCTCCAGTTTATTTTTTAAAGCTCAATTTATTTTCTTTTCCTTCTAGGATTCGTTTTAAATTGGTTCGATGATTGTATACAACAAGAATTGCAAGAAGAATACTAAAGATTAAATAGGAATAGTTTCCTTCTCCTGCAATGATGTAGTGTTCATGGATAAATAGGGTTAAAACAGGATAAAGAATGGCTGCCATAATCGATCCTAAAGAAACAATTCTGGTAACTGCCATAATGACTAAAGCAAACACTAAACAAATTAATCCAATTTGCCAGTTACAAATTAATAGAACTCCTAAAGCAGTAGCAACTCCTTTTCCTCCTTTAAATCCAAAGAAAATTGGAAAAGTATGTCCTAGTACAACAGCACCTGCTGCAAGTTGAATTAAAAGTGGGCCATTTGCTTCTTTCCAAATCAAACTTGCAATTGTTGCAATTCCAACAGCTACCACTCCCTTTAAAATATCACAAATTAAGGTTAAAATTGCTGCTTTTTTTCCAACTGTCCTTAATACATTGGTACTTCCTGCATTTCCGCTTCCCTTTTCTCTTACGTCAAATCCAGCCATTTTTTTGCTGATAATGACAGAAAAGCTAATGCTTCCTAATAAATATGCAAGAATTGTGATTACGATATATAAAACGATCATAGTTTTTTCCTCCATCTTTTGATTTTTTTATTCTTCATTTTTTTCTCTTACAATCATACGTATTGGTGTTCCTGTTAGACCAAATTCTTTTCGAATTTGATTCATTAAATATCGTTCATAGGAAAAATGGAATAATTTTTTATCATTTACAAACACAACAAAAGTTGGTGGTTTGGTTGAAGCTTGTGTTATATAGAAAATTTTTAATCTTCTTCCTTTGTCCGTTGGCGGTTGAACAATGGCAATTGCTTCATTTAATACTTGATTTAGCATTGCTGTTGAAACACGCATTGCATTCTGACTGGCTACTTGATTAATCAATTCAAATAGCTTTTGCACTCTTTGTCCAGTTTTCGCTGATAAGAAAAGAATTGGTGCATAGGATAAATAGGATAACTTCTCGTAAACCTCTTTCGTATAGTTTTCCAAAGTTCCATTTTGTTTTTCATAAGCATCCCATTTATTTACAACAATAATGACACCTTTTCCTGCCTCGTGTGCTTCACCTGCAATTTTGGTATCTTGCTCGGTTACTCCTTCGAGTGCATCAATCATTAAGACGCAGACATCTGCTCTTTCGATCGCTAAAAGCGTTCGTGAAATACTATATTTTTCAATATTTTCGGTTACTTTGCTCTTTCTACGAATTCCAGCTGTATCGATCAAAACATATTTCCCGTATTCGTTTTCAAATTCAGAATCAATCGCATCCCTTGTTGTTCCTGCTATATCACTGACAATCATACGATTTTCTCCTAAGATATAGTTCACTAGACTGGATTTTCCAACATTCGGTTTTCCGATTAAAGCAACTTTAATCACTTCTCCATCCTCTTCGGATGCGTCGTCTTCTGGAAGAGCTTCATAGATAGCATCTAATACATCTCCCATTCCTTTTGCATTCACTGCAGAAATGGCATGGGGATCTCCTAAACCTAAATGATAGAATTCATAAAGTTCTTCTGGTTCACTTGTTCCAAATTTGTCGGCTTTATTACAAACAAGAATAATTGGTTTTTGTGATCTTCTTAGCATATTCGCAATATCTTGATCTGCTGCCGTTACTCCTTGTTTGATATCTGTCATAAAAACGATGACATCTGCAAGTTCAATTGCCATATCTGCTTGCTGTTTCATTTGTTCTAATATCGTATCATCGGATTTTGGTTCGATTCCACCGGTATCAATTAAATTGAAGGTTCGATCTCTCCAGGTCGCTTCTGCATAGATACGATCTCTTGTTACACCTGGTGTATCTTCTACAATTGCAATTCTTTTTCCAATGATATAGTTAAAAAATGTAGATTTTCCGACATTTGGTCTTCCTATGATAGCAACTGATTTTTTGCTCATTTTCTCACCTCTTTGATATTTTATCCGATTCCCTGAATTTAGTCAAATTTTTGTCTGTTTTTCTTTTAAAACTTTTTTCTTTGTAAACAACCAATAACCGACTAGAGCAACAAAGGAAATTACACTTACTCCATAAGAAATTTTCATACCAGCTGTTCCAGGATAGGAAACTTCTAAAAGATAAGTCTCTTCTTGGTTTAAATTGCTTAGATTAATGGATAAAAATCCATTCTCCGATTCTTGAACCAAAACTTTTTCCCATTCTTCTTCTGCGTCTTCCTCTCCTTTTATTTTTACCTCATAACCTAGATAATAGATATATGGTAATTCTAAGGTCAGCTCTTCTGTTTCTGGTTGAAGCTCCATCTTTAAATTGGTTCCATTTTTTTCTTCTTCAATCTTTGCTGATCCCTTTAAGCAATAAGTTCGATCTTCTCTTTCGACCAGATAAGTTCGATTTTCAAAAGCCTTCGTTGGTAAATATTCAAAGCTTGCACATCCTGCATGAACTCTTCCTGTTTGTTCTGTAACTGGAAATGCAGGCCATAACATATCTTCTGTCCAACCATGTTCTTCATAATCCAGTAATCGATTGAGTGGAACTAATAGCAAAACTGCAATGATTCCATAAATGAGTACATCTGCAATTGCAAACTTTCGGAATAAATAGGTGAATCCTATTGCTGCTGTAAAAGAAAGAAAGAATCCAATAAATTCAAGGAAGCGGAAAGTAAATTGAATCATACAAAGAAGATCCGGTAATTTTTCAAACGGAAAAATTCTCAATGTTAAAAAGGTGCACACGATTCCTAAAATCAAGAAAAAGATAGTATGATTTTGTTCTGTTTGATTCAATTTTTCTTTATAAATGGCTCTAACTGCAAAAATACTTCCAATAATTAGTAAAAGTCCAATTTCAAAAATGCGTCCTCCATTTTGTGTAAACAGTAATTGCGAAAAACTTAGTTTATAGTAGGCAAGAACATCAACGCGAGACATTCTTCCTTCTTGAAACACCTCGTATTCCGTTCCCATTTTATGTTCCAGTAAAGGTACCCAGAAAAATGCTGTTAATAATAGAACAATTAGTAGACTGATCCCTAATCTTAAGATCACTTTTCGGTTTATTTTTCTGCATTGTAAAATTAAATACAAAAAAGCAAAAATTGCTGTATATAGTGTAATAACTGTATGGGTTAGGAATAGTCCTACCGTTCCCACAATTAGAATAAGACTCATAGGCTTCTTTTCTTGCTCGTCTTTTTGGGAGTCTTCAAAAATCGCATAAATTCCATGAAAGACCATAGGTAAAAAGATAAAAGAAGCAAGCTCTGCGATTGCAATTCTCATATACATATCGGTTAATCGGTAGGGTAATAAGATATAAAAAATAGCAGCTAGTAAAGCCATGTTTGGCTTCTTGGTAACACGTTTGGTAAATTCATACATCGTAAATCCAGATAGGATGGTAATAGCATAGATAAATAGCTTAATACAACCTACATAAGAAGCTCCAAAAAGTTTAAATAGAAGCGGAACATATGCTGTCGCAATACTATAAAATAAATTCCAAGAATAGCCAAATCCATTACAAAAATTTGACATAATAACAGGGAACACTGGATTTGCCTCGATCGATTGCATGGTTCCCATTAAACGACAAATATGTTGTACTCCATCATCTTGATATAAGTTAATCGTTTTGCTTAGAAGCGGTATACAAATTAAACTCGAAAAGAAGACAATCAAAAAATAATGAAAGGACTTCTTTTCCAATATCTTTTTTATTTTTTCTTTCATACTTTCTCCTTGTCTTCTTTTCCTTTCTCTTCTTTCTTAGCTTGCCATATGATCATACATAAGAAAAGGATAAAGCTAATAGCAGAAATCAAGTAAGCAATCTTTTCTAATGTTGTTCCTTGATAAGAAAGCTGTATCTCTCCTTCCGCAATATCTTCCGGTAAAGTGACACAAATCATTCCAAGTTCACTTTCCTCTTGCTTTAATTCAATTGTTCCTTCTTCTGATATAAGTGTTACTACATAACCCGGATAATAGAAGTATGGAAGTTCTAATTTCGTATCTTTTTTCCCATTTTCAATTTTGGCCGTAAGATTAGTCATCTCTTTTTCTTGCGATGTGATATTTACTTCTCCCTCTATTACCAAAACTTTATCTTCTCTTTCGAGAATTTGGTCTCGATTGATTATTGCTTGAAATGGTAAATATTCTCGGTTAATGTAACTGATCGGAAAATCTAAATTGTTTAACATGACAATTTCGTAAGAAAGATCCGATTTTTCTGTTTCTTTTTGATTTTTCCAATGTTGTGTTAAGTTCATAGTTACTTCCACTACAAAAATCGCAAGAGCAATTATGATCCATAAAATCTTCTGCCATTTTTTGTCTTTTACCTTTTCCCAAATCCAACCCAAGTTTACCGCAATCACAAAAGAACTAAAGAAAATAAACTCTCCTAACATTCTCCAGGGGTACTGAATCTTGCAAAGTGCATCCGGTAAAAGTTTCCAAAGAATTGAACAGGAACAAAGGAATAAACTGAAAATTGCTAAAATCAAAAAGATGAGTGGTTCTTTCTCTTTTCTTTTAATCATTTTTGGTAAGAAGAATAGACTTGCTAGTAATCCTAAAATGGCAAAGGTTCCGATATAAAAATTAAATAATTTTCCATTCGGTATGAAAATTTCCAAAATTGATTTTGTATTTTGAGCAACGAACTCTCTATTCGTTCCCATTACTTTTGCATCAAAAATTCCATAATGTAAAAAACTTTGGTATTCTAATAAAATAATCCAATGAAAAGCACTGATCCCCAAAATGCATAAAATATTCCAACCAATTTTCTTTAAAACTTCTTTTTGGATCAGTTTTTTCCAATGAAATAGTACGTAAAGTAGACAGAAAAAAGCAAAATAAAATGCAGTTATCGCATGAGTTAAAATGAGCCCTGCTGCTCCAATTGTGATATAAAAATGCTTTTTTTGATCCCCTTGTAATAAATTATAGATTCCTTGGAAAACAATTGGAATGAAAATAAAGGCCGTAAACTCTGCGAGTGCAAATCTTATATACATGTCTGCTAAACGATAAGGTGCTACCATATAGAGTATGCTCGCTATTAAAGCAATTGGTCTTTTTTTCGTAATTTCTAGTACACAGTGGTACATGGTGAATCCCGATAAAAGAATCGTAAAATAGGCAAAAATTTTCAATGCTTCTGCATACAAAATCGGTAAATTTGAAAATAGATATGGCAAATAAGTTGCAATTGGTGAATAAAAAGCATTAATGCTATATCCAAAATCATTGCAGAAAAGTGGAATCACGAGATGTGGAAAATCCGTATAATGAAGACTTAAGTCTGTTCCAATCAAACGTAAAATATGTAAGATCCCATCATGTGTATTGGTTAGCTGTAATGGAATCAGTGGAATTGCCACTACACAGCTAACCAAAAAAATCAATAAATAATGAAAGTTTTTATGACTAAGAAAAGCTAGAATTTGCTTTTTCATTTTGACTTCTCCTCTTTTGTTTAATATTCAATCTTTCCTTCTAATAAATCATCGTGTTGAACCCATTCTTTCACTTGAATGACACGATAATGTTGATCATCATCTCGAACAATGACTTGTTCAATTCCGGAATTAATAATCATCTTTCGACACATTTGACAAGAATTTGCTCCTTCGTCATATTCTTTTGTGTCAGTACGATAAGAAACTAAGTAAAGCGTCGCTCCCATCATATCTTTTCTTTTGGCACTGATCATAGCATTTTGTTCTGCATGCACGGAACGACAAGCATCATATCCAGCATGTCTTACATCTGGGAAAAACTTTTTCTTTGAACAAAACCCTAAATCAATACAATTTGCCCTTCCTCGAGGTGCTCCGCTATATCCTGTAGCTATAATTTCATCATGATTTACTATCACACAACCAATTTTCTTTCTTAAGCAAGTGCTTCTACTTGCAACAGCTTTGGCAATATCTAGGTAATAATTTACTTTATCAATTCGATTTTCCATTTTACCTCCGATTTATTTGTGTTCTTTTTTGTCTTATCTTATCATACTCTGTTTGTTTCGGCAAGAAATAATCTAAAGAAGTTTCGCTCTTTTTCACATTGACAAGATTCGACAGCTATTATATATTGAGCTCAAAGTAAACAGAAGGAGGAAATTTTTATGCTAAAAGAATTTAAAGCGTTTGCAACACGTGGCAATATTATCGATTTAGCCGTTGGTGTAGTGATCGGTGGTGCCTTTCAGTCCATCATCAATTCTCTTGTGAATGATATGATTATGCCATTTGTATCCATTCTAACCAATAAAGTTGATTTTTCTAATATGGTCTTTACTGTTGGTGAAGCTTCAATCAAATATGGTAACTTTATCACAGCTGTTGTTAATTTCCTAATTATCGCATTTTCAATCTTTCTAGTTGTCACTTATTTCAATAAATTCAATCAGAAAATGGAAAAAATGAAACAAGGTCAAGTCGATAAGCTAAACTCAAAATTCGGGAAGAAAAATAAAAAGAAAAAAGAAGAAGCCGTAGTAGCTCCTACTGTAAAAATTTGTCCGTATTGTTACAGTGAGATTCATATCAATGCCACTCGTTGCCCACATTGTACATCTAAGCTTGCTCAAGAAGATCCAAACAAATTAGAAAAAGAAGTAACACAAACCGAATCAGAATAAGAACAAAAAAATAAAACAGTATGTTAAATACTGTTTTTATTTTTCTGATTTTGCAATTACTTCTTTTCCATTATAATAACCACAGTTTTTGCAAACTCTATGTTGCATCATTGGTTCATGACAATGTGGACATTCTACTAAATTTTGTTTTTCTAATTTCCAAGTAGATCTTTTTAATCCTGTTCTTGCTTTTGACCATCTTCTTTTTGGTTGTGCCATTTCAAATTCCCTCCTTGCCTACTTTTGTTCTATCTATTTAAATTTTAACGAAATTCTTGACTTTAAAATTATACAAAGTTTTTTTCAGTTTGTCAAGTAATCCGTATAAAAATATGATAGATCCCATCTTTCTAGAAAAGATAGGATCTGGAATTCAATTAAAGTCCTTGATATTTTCGATTATGATAATATGCCACTCCTCCGATACCAAGAATTACAGCTAAAATACAAATTGTTGTAAATGGTATCGATCCAGTTTGTGGAATGGTTCCAGGTGCTTTTGTATTATCTAAATTTCCCGTTATATTGGTTGGCTGATTACTCGTTGTATTTGTCGTGTTCGTTGTTTGATTAATCGTAATATTATTATTAGTTTGAGGCGTTTCTCCTTCTAATTTCCAAATAAAATCAGCATCTAAGTAATTAGATAAAGAAATAGAATGATCAGAAACACTACCTTGATACAACATAATATCTTCGATTGGATAATAGGTTCCATTTTCCGTATCAAGAGAAATATATCCGAAATAGTATGCATCATCAATAATTGTAAATTTATTTGTAATTGATTCAGACTCTCCCTTATTTACAGTTGTCTCGTAAAGTGGACTTGTATTTTTAGCATAAGTCATTAAATTTTGTAAACAGTTTGCTTCTCCATTCTGAATGGATCTTAATAAATCCATGTCCGTTACGCGTCCTATTTTGATATTATATTTCATTTCACTTTCTTCTTGATATAATTCATAGTTAAAAATCGATGTTAAATCCTGCAAAAAATATGCATGTATTCTTTCTGTTAATTTTAATTGACTTGGTCTAGTTAATTTCACTTTATTAACTACAATTTTATGTCGTTCTTCTTTTGGAACCTCAAACGCACCATAATGGTATTCTACTATCGTTAAATAGATATCTCCCGCATAAGTTAATTTCTTACCTGCTAATGCAGTTACATCAAGTTTTGCCGATGATATAAACGTATAAGTCCCTACTTGCATTGAAAGAGTATCTAACCCCCCATCCTCATCATATTTAATTGGAACCTCTTCATTTCCAGCAGTAAGAAATGCTAAATATTGTACTTCTTCATTTTCGTCAAATATTAAATCTACATTTTTGATTTCCAAATAGTAGTTACGATTTACTCTTGTTAGAGAATAAGTTGCCTTACTAAAATCGGTAAAAGTCACTTCTGTTGATGTTTCATTAGTTGTCGTATCATCTGTTGCTACTGTATTCGTTGCAAATACAGATGTTGCTGTTAATATCACAAAAAAACAAATTAAAATTGCAATGATTTTAAATCTATGTTGCTTTGTAATTTTCATATTAAGTTCCTCCTTTGTATTCTCGATATAATGATAACAAAGCGAAATTCTTTTTTCAATACTTTTTAGAAAGAATTGTTTCAATAAATTGTTTCACTCTGCATATACTACATTAGTTTAAAATATTATGAAAAAGGTGTGATTTTCTATGTGCGGTATTGTTGGATTTACAAAATTCAACCACAAATTTACAAATGAACAAGAAATTTTATCGAATATGACAAATTCTATTTCTCGCAGAGGTCCAGATGAACTTGGCTATTTTCAAGAAGACGAAATTAGTTTTGGACATAGACGCCTTGTCGTTGTCGATCCAGAAGGTGGTAAGCAACCTATGAGTTTTACTTATCAAGGTGTTACTTATACCATTGTATATAACGGACAAATTTACAACGCGCCAGAATTAAAAGAAGAGTTGATAGAAGCGGGATTTCCTATTGATTCTCATTCCGATACAGAAATTCTTTTAAAAGCTTTTATTCATTACGGCTATCAAGTCGTTAATCATTTGATCGGCATCTTTGCTTTCGCCATTTGGTGTGATCAGAAAAAGGAACTGTTCCTTGCTCGTGATCATTTTGGTATCAAGCCTCTTTATTATACTGAAAAAAACGGTGATTTTATTTTTGCCTCTGAAGTAAAAGCTCTTTTTGAGCATCCAAATGTCGAATCAGTCATTGATTCAATTGGAATTGGTGAACTGTTTGGAGTTGGCCCTGCTCATACGCCAGGAATTAGTGCTTTCCAAGATATTTTTGAATTAAAGCCTGCTCACTTTTTAATTATTCGTAAAGATCAAACTTATCAAGAAGAATATTGGAAATTAGAAAGCAGACCACATACCGATAATCTTGATAAAACTTGCGAAAAAGTTAAATACTTATTAGAAGATTCGATTCAAAGACAACTCGTTTCCGATCGACCTTTATGTACTTTTTTATCTGGTGGACTTGATTCGAGTATCATTACGTTATATGCCTCTCAATACTATCAAAAACATAATTTAGGCAAACTTTCTACTTACTCTGTCGATTATGTAGATAATGACAAAAATTTCGTTAAAACGGACTTTCAACCGAATTCTGATAATGAATATATTACTTTAATGCAGAAAAAACTAGATACGGATCATACTAGAATTGTTTTAGACACACCCGAACTAGCTTCCGCTTTAGAAGATGCAATGATTGCTCGTGATTTTCCTGGTATGGCAGATGTTGACTCTTCCCTATTATTATTTTGCCGTCAGGTAAAAGAAAAAATGACTGTTGCTTTAACAGGAGAATGTGCAGATGAAATTTTTGCTGGGTATCCATGGTTCTTCCGTGAAGATGCTTTAAAAAGTAATACGTTTCCATGGTCGATTGCTCTAGATGAACGTCAAACACTTCTTAATCCTGCAATTGCAAAGTCAATTGATTTAAAAGATTATATCCGTTCTCGTTATTTAGAGAGTTTATCCAATGTTCAAATTTTAGATACAGACTCTTCGGAAACAGCTCAAAAAAGAAAAATCTCTTACTTAACCTTAAATTGGTTTATGCAAACTTTGTTGGATCGTTCTGATCGAATGGCGATGTATAACGGATTAGAACTTCGTGTTCCATTTTGTGATCACCGCTTAGTTGGATATATGTGGAATGTGCCTTGGGATATGAAAGCCTTAAATTGTCGAGAAAAAGGTCTCCTACGTTATATCATGCGAAAAGAATTACCTGCTGAAATTGTTGATCGTAAAAAGAGTCCTTATCCTAAAACTTGGAATCCAACCTATTTAAAAGCTGTGAAAGGAATGCTTTCTAAGATTTTAGAAAATTCAAATGCTCCAATTTATGATTTATTAAATCGTTCCTATATTCAAGAGATTTTAGAAACAGATGGTAAAGCTTTTACCAGACCTTGGTTTGGTCAATTGATGACTGGACCACAGCTTATGGCATACCTTTGCCAAGTTAATATGTGGCTTGAGAGGTATCAACCTAGAATTAAAATATAATAATATGTAATAAAAAGGTTGCATTTTGCAACCTTTTTATTGATTGTGCTATTATTCCCACCAATCTGGAACTTTAGCCTGGTGAAAGATGTGGATCTGTTACATAGATTTCAATAGCTTCACTATCTGAGGATTGTCTGTCATTCAATCTTGTCAACATAGTTGATTCTCCAAAAACGCGAGAACAGTAGGAGCCATTTTCAGAATAGCCTATGCAATATCGATCAACTGCAAGCTTTACAAGATAATAATTTACTTGTACACCATCGATTTCTATACACCTTTTTTCTAATATCCCTATTGGCTTTTTTCGTAATTCTTCCAGTGTCATCTTTTTTTCCTCCTTGCCAATTGGCTTTCTAACTTAATTTTACTTGCTGCTATCTATATAATCTGCTCTTAAATTAGAACAGGAATTTTTCAAAAAATATATTTATATGTTAACATATTTTTTATGTTTTTCAATTATAATTGCTTATTCTGTCTATATATTCGTTATCTTCTATTTTCGAAATTGCAAAACATTTTTTACCTAAATCTTTTAAAGACGCTCCTATATGATACAATTCTTTATTATCTATTACAATAAATCTATCATGAAATTTATTTGTAATTGCTACTTTTAGAATTGGATATTGTTTATTAAATTTATTTATGTCTAATTTGTTCAAATTGCTATTTTGTGATGTCAAAATCACAACATCTACATCTTTGTTTTTCTTTGATAACATTTTCAAAATACTATCATCTATGTAATTATCAATAATTAATATTTTTTGTTTTGCTTTCTTTATAATATCTATAATTAAACTATATGCATCATAGATTTGTCCATCAAAAAATATGCT